>CAZUIE010000030.1:4301-27964 GCA_964620945.1 uncultured Maribacter sp. | reverse complement strand
TAAGTTATGAAAGCTGCCACCGTTGTCCAGATTAAAAAAGAACTCCAGCAAAGAACTCCAGAAGAACTTCTTGGATTATGTCTACGCCTTTCTAAATTCAAGAAAGAAAACAAGGAACTGCTAACCTATTTACTTTTTGAGGCTGACCATGAAGCCGGTTATATAGCGAGTTTAAAAACGAAGATAGATGAAGAATTTGCCTCCATCAACACCAATAGTTACTTCTATATTAAAAAAAGCGTTCGGAAGATTTTGAGTAACGTTAAAAAGTATATTCGCTATTCCGGAAATAAGGAAACCGAGCTTGATTTACTGCTCTATTTCTGTAAAAAACTGAAGGAGCTTAAGCCTTCAATTACCAGAAACACGACTTTACTCAATTTATACGAGCGCCAATTGCTGTATATTGAAAAAAAAATTACACTCTTGCATGCCGATTTACAATATGATTATGGCCTACAGGTAGCGGAATTAAAAAGCTGAATCTTACGCTTTAGTCTTTTGACTATTTTTTTTCGAAAAGTTACCCCAAGCGTTTATATGCCTTCAAAACAGCTTCGATATCGGCTTCGGTCCCTGAATCAATATGTTGTTTTTCAGGGTGTTCCTCCAGCCATTTCAAGGTTCGTTTTATCCCTTCGGCAAAAGGAATAGTCGCTTTAAAGCCAGGCACAAAGGTCTTAATCTTTGTGTTATCAAAAAGTACACTTTCAGCCTTATCCGCCAGGAGTGTTCCCTTAAAGGAAGGAGCTATTTTACAGATAAAATCCGAAGCAATATGTACCACCTTGGCTTCTTTACCAAGGGCATCGGCCAAAATGGTATAAATCATATTCCAGGTCAATAACTCATCGGAAGTAATATGAAACGGATGGCCAACGGCCTGGGTGAGTCCTAACAAACCAACAAAGCCTTTGGCAAAATCATCGGCATGTGTAACCGTCCATAACGAAGTACCATCACCATGAACTATGATTTCCTTTCCTTTTTTGATTCGGTCTACAATATTGTATTTGTCAAAACCACCAATAGCTACCGGGATGACCGTATCATAGGTTAAAGAAGGTCGTACAATGGTCATTGGAAAACCCTCCTCGCTATAGGCCTTTTGTAACCGTTGTTCACACAAGATCTTGTTATGCGAATAATCCCAAAGATTGTTACACACGGGAGTGGACTCTGTAATCACTGGATAACTTAAAGGTGTCTGATAGCAAGAAGCAGAACTGATAAAAACATATTGCTTGGTCTTTCCCCTAAAAAGCGCCAAGTCACGCTCAATATCTTCGGGAGTAAACGCTATCCAATTCACCACCACGTCCCATTTGTGCTGTTTCACTTCTGTAAGGGTTTCGGGTTTGGTTATGTCGCCTATGATGGATGTTGCACCGTCTACACTGACGCTGGAACTTCCGCGATTTAACAAAAAAAGCTCCATCCCTTTTTCAACGGCTAATCGGCTAGATGCCGTGCTAATATTTCCGGTACCTCCTATAAATAAAACCTTCATTTTACCTTCTGATTTTAAACTCGTTATATATCGGTAAAGTTCTAAAATTATTTCGAGTTATTCGTTATCTTCATTGCTCACTTAAATAATCCATAAAACTACAGTTATCATGCGGCCACTACTCATTTTATTCCTATTCACCTCGACCTTCATTTTAGGACAGACCAAAACCAATCTGGAACTCACCGATATTTTTAACATGGAATATGTCTCCGATCCCCAAATTTCACCAGATGGGAGTCAAATTCTTTACGTTCGGAATTTTAAGGATATCATGACGGATAAAAACTTATCCAATATTTGGCTGGTGAATACCGATGGTTCCAAAAACAGACCGATTACGACAGGAAACCAGAATGACTTCTACCCGCGTTGGTCTAACGCCGGCGATAAAATCATTTTTAAATCCAACAGGCAGGATGAGCGTATGAAACTTTTTGTCATGTGGATGGACTCCAAAGAAGTTGCCCCATTGACCAATACACCAAAATCACCAGGCGCAGTAAGCTGGTCCCCAGACGACCGTTATTTAGCCTTTACAATGTTCGTACCCAAAACCAATGAATCTATCATAAAAATGCCCGCCAAACCGGAAGGCGCCAAATGGAATACGCCACCCACCTACATAGACCAATTGAATTACAGAGGAGATGGTCAAGGCTATATAAAAGGAGGAAATACACAATTATTCACCTTGTCCATAGACGGTGGCACGCCAAAACAATTAACAGCTACAGATTTTGACCATGGTGCGCCAGAATGGTCAAAAGATGGCAAAACACTATATTTCTCCGCAAATTTTAATCCTGATGAAGCCTTTGAGCCCAACGATAGTGAAATTTATGCCCTTAGCTTAAACGATCATAGTGTAACCGAACTTACCGATCGTTATGGCCCGGACAATGCTCCTAAAATTTCTCCAGATGGCAGTAAAATGGCATATACCGGTTTGGATGATAAACTATTAGGCTACCAACAGAATCAACTCTACGTACGTGAAATGTCTGGCGGAGCCGCAACGCTTTTGTCAGCTGATTTTGACCGTAACATTTCTAATATCCAATGGGCAGGAGACGGGAAAGGGCTTTTCTTTCAATATGATGATAAAGGCGAAACTAAAGTCGCCCATATGTCACTTTCTGGAAAAATCACCGATCAAGTAAACAACGTAGGCGGATTATCACTGGGTAGGCCATATAATGCGGGTACGTATACCGTATCCAAAAATGGAAATATCGCATATACCTTTGGAACCACGGAGCATCCAGCAGATTTAGGGGTACAAACCAAAAAAGGAACAAAACGACTCACCTTCGTAAATGACGACCTCTTTTCCGCTAAGAATGTTGGCAATGTAAAAGAACTCTGGTGGAAATCATCATATGACCAAAAAGATATACAAGGTTGGGTGGTAACGCCGCCAAATTTTGACCCATCTAAAAAATATCCCTTTATCCTAGAAATCCATGGTGGACCGTTCTCTAGTTATGGTTCCGTATATTCAGCAGAAATACAGGCATTTGCAGCGGCCGGTTATGTGGTGTTGTATTCCAACCCTAGAGGAAGTACCAGTTATGGTGCTGACTTTGGAAATCTCATTCACCACGATTATCCCAATCATGATTATGACGACCTTATGAGTGGAGTTGATGCCGTAATTGAAAAAGGCTATGTGGACACAGATAATTTATTTGTTACCGGAGGTAGTGGCGGTGGTGTATTAACTGCCTGGATCGTAGGTAAAACAGACCGTTTTAAAGCGGCCGTTGTAGCCAAACCAGTTATCAACTGGGCTAGCTTTGTGCTGTATGCGGATGGTGCGGCATTCTTCTCTAAATATTGGTTCGGTAAAAAGCCATGGGAAGACCCAGAAAACTATTTTAAGCGGTCCCCGTTAAACTATGTAGCCAATGTTACCACACCTACCATGCTACTCACAGGGGAGGAAGATTATAGGACACCTATAGCAGAGTCGGAACAGTTTTATACCGCTTTAAAATTAGAAGGCGTGGAAACTGCTATGGTACGTATTCCAGGCGCATCCCATGGTATTGCCAATAGACCAAGTAACCTAATCGCCAAAATAGCGGGCATCTTGGCTTGGTTTGAAAAGTATAAGGAGTAAGTGAGCGGAAGTAAGGGTTGCCTATTATGCTTCCCTATCAAAACGAACAGTGAACCTCGGAGTTAAACCAAGCGAATTGAAATTAGGAAACCTCAGTAGACCACTATTTCAACTTGGCACGAATAGTATACACCTGTTTTTACTATTCCTGTTCTGCAATGGTGCGCTCCTTGCACAGACAAACTTAGACTCGCTTTACGGTATTTGGGAAGATGACACTAAGCAAGATTCCCTGCGAGCGATGGCCTTAACCGACTATATCTATGAAGGCCCTTTCAATAGCGAACCCGATAGCGCCATCATACTGGCTAACGAACTCTATGAGTTTACAAAAAAAAACAACGATAAAAAGAGTACCGTAGATGCGCTCCTGCTCAGAGGCTATGTTTTATTTAGAATAGGAAACTATCCAAAGGCTTTAGCCTCTTACGAAGAGGGACTGGACATTGCTGAAGAAATTGATTATAGATTGGGCGAAGCCAGTATTTTGATCAAAATTGGATATATATATCACGATAATGAAGATGTTATCCGTGCGTTGAACTACTACCAAAAAAGCCTGAAAATTTTTGAAGAGATAGGTGATTTGGAAGGTGTAGGAAACATTTACAATGAATTTGGTAACATCTACGCTGCTAAGGGAGATCAGGAAAAAGCACTAGACTACTATTTAAAAAGCATGTCCATTAATGAAAAGTTTGATGATGAAGCGGGAAATTCCGCCCAATATCTTAACATTGGAAACCTTTATTTGGATTCAAGTGATTTTACAAAGGCTCTGGATTATTACCAAAAAAGTTTAGTAATTGAAAAAAACAAAAACGATAAACTAGGCATAGCTAGTGCGCTTTCGGGTATCGGAATCGTTTATTACGAACAAGGGGATAATAACAAAGCATTGGATTATTTAGAGGAGAGTTTAGACATCAGTGAAAGTATAAACAATACCCAAGGCAGTGCCTCTATTCTGTTAAATCTTAGTGATATATACCTTGATCAGGAAAAGTATACAAAAGCCATTCAATATTGTGAAAAAAGTTTAGCCTTGGCCAAGAATATTGGTGATTTGGGTGGACAGGAGTTTGCCTGTGAATGCCTTTATGATGCATACAGGGCTATTGGAAACACAAGTAAAGCATTGTCCTATTACGAACAAACAATTCTCATTGCAGATAGCATAAAGACCGAGGAAACATCCGTTAAACTACAACAAATAGAATTTTCCAAACAAATGCTGGAAGATAGCTTGGTACAAGTCGAAAAGGACTTGCAAGTACAAATGAAGCATCAATTAGAGGTTCGAAAGAAAGATAAAAATCGTAATCTCGCTATTGCTGCCGGTGTTATTTGTTTCTTACTTGCTATCGGATTTTTTACAAGATGGCGCTATGTGAATAAATCCCGTGCAATCATAGAAAAAGAGAAAGATCGCTCGGAAAGTTTATTGCTGAATATATTACCTGCAGAAATTGCAGAAGAGCTAAAAGAAAAAGGAGAAGCGGCGGCACGTGATTTTGACATGGTTTCCATTTTATTTACCGACTTTAAAGGCTTTACGGAAAAATCTGCAGAATTGTCCGCTAAAGAATTGATAGGAGAGATAAACAATTGCTTTAAGGCCTTTGACCTTATATGTGAAACCTATGGAATAGAAAAAATTAAGACGATAGGGGATGCTTACATGGCAGCTGGTGGGTTACCTGTCCCATCAGAAAATTCGGTTGTCAATACGATTTTGGCTGCCCTGGAGATGCAATCTTACATGACACAGCGGTTTACCGAAAAAGAAACTACGGATGGGTTTACATTTAAAATGCGTTTAGGTATCCATACCGGACCTGTAGTTGCCGGTATCGTTGGGGTTAAGAAATTTCAATATGATATCTGGGGAGATACTGTTAATACTGCGGCAAGAATGGAGAGCAGCGGTGCAGTTGGTCAAGTAAATATCTCTCAGCATACCTATGAGCTTATTAAGGATAATCCAGCCTTCACATTTACCCACAGGGGCAAAATAAACGCAAAAGGAAAAGGAGAAATAGACATGTGGTTTGTTGAAAAAACCTAGCAACCTTGACTTGAATCAAAAACCGATAAAAATAGAGGTAAATTAATGATAAAATTCTTTCGTAACATCCGAAAAAACCTGCTTTCAGAAGGTAAAATAAGCAAATACCTTAAATATGCCATTGGGGAAATCGTACTTGTAGTGATTGGGATTTTGATCGCGCTACAGATTAACAATTGGAACCAAAACCTAGTAAACACACAAATCGAAGCCGAGTTACTACATGCCATTAGCGATAAAATGAAACTAAACAAACGCCAGCATAGTATGGGTTCTAATCGATATAAAAGCGTTGTTGAAGCTGCCGAAGAATTGCTTGCTGCAAGCAACAGCCCAGCAAGAAAAATACCCCAAAATAAATTAGACGAATATTATTCAACCCTTAGTAAGCGGTTTTTAATGGGCAAGTCCAATGCTACCATGATCTATGATGAAATGATTGGTTCTGGACAGCTGATACTATTAAAAAGTGCTACATTAAGGTCTGAACTAACGGCTTTGAAAGCCAATATGCAATTACTGGCAGCCTATGAAGATGAGCATTTAAACTTTGTTGACAATCAATTAAGTCCTTATTTGAATGCAAACATTGACCTCCTCCAGGCGTATCAAAACGCTAAACGAGATAGTTATGATACGGTATTGGCTTTGAAATTTGACCATATTCCATTAAAACCGCTTTCCGTAAACAAAGTGCTTACCGAAATAAAATTTTCGAACCTTATGGTAGAATTAATTATGCACTCCAAAACACTAATGCCCATATATTCTAGAATCAATCAGAATATTACCATTATAGACTCTATTGCCTCTTTACCCATTTCTAAGTAAAACAAGAATCGGTTATGATAAAATTCTTTCGTAAAATTCGTCAAAAACTACTCTCCAAAAATAAGTTCAGTAAATACCTGATCTATGCCATAGGCGAAATTGTGCTTGTAGTTATTGGTATTTTGATTGCGCTACAAATTAATAATTGGAACTCGTTTAAAAATGATAGGGCTATAGAACAAACAGCACTAAAAAACTTAAAAACGGAATTCGAAGAAAATCTTGGGCAATTGAGAATTGATAATGATTTAAATCAAGCTTCTTTAGATGCGGCATATTCTCTTTTACAATCAGAGAGAATCACTTATCTAAGCACTGAGATAGACAGTCTTCTTGGCACTGCATTAAATTACGCGACTTTTGAAGCTGGAACGGGAGTTTTTGATGAAGCGATTTCTTCAGGAAAAATGAGATTAATACAGAACGATAGTTTGAAAACGCTATTGAGTAAATGGAAGGGGAAATTAAATGAATTAGGAGAAGATGAAATAATAAGGCGAAATCACATTATTAACAATGTTTCTGCTTTGTTTAGAAAGTACATACCGTATCGAAATTTTGATAAGGCATATGATAGAAAGGATTATAAGAGGAATCGACGAATAGAACCATTGGATATTTCAATTACTAATTATGAGAAATTCTTTAAATCGATAGAAGTTGATGGTGCACTGTATGAAGTATACCTAAATCAGTCATATATACATAGTATTTCTGTCACCTTGGAAAACTATATTGAAGATGTATTAAAATTATTGGACAAAAACATTGAATAGTTGACAAAACGTAAACCAAATGATAAAATTCTTCGCAAAAATAGGCCAGAAAATATTTCAAAATATGCTCTAGAAACCAAATATTCCAATAAAGTGAAATAAGAAATTGATAAAATCATCAGCTTAAAAATATGTCAATTTTATTTTATATAGCTGATTTTTATTGTATTACCATAGGTTTATTGGCGGACCTCTTTTAATTTAGAGGGAACGTTAATTAAACAAAAAACACCTATGAAAACCAACAGATTAAACCGAAGAGAATGGTTAAAAAAAGGAATGCTTACTGCAGGAGCGGCAGTAACTATACCCTACCTTAGTTTTGCCGAAACTCCAAGTACACCTATTCAACTAGATACCAATGGGGATGCAATTTACAGTCCGTTTTTCAAGGAGTATTTACCAGAAAATGCAAGAGATTTTCCGATTTTAGATGCAAAGTTAAATGCAAATGAAAACCCGTATGGACCATCTCCTATGGCTTTGGAAGCTTTGAAAAATTCTGCAGCGGGAGGTAACCGATATGCTTGGCAAGAACTCTATCAATTAGTTGATAAAATTGCGGAATTCGAAGGCGTTTCCCAAAAGAATATAATGATGGGCCCTGGTTCTTCTGATCTCTTGGAGAAAACAGCTATGGTGTTATTTATGAACGGTGGCAATGTGGTTTCTGCAGACCCTGCTTATATGTCATTGATTCGCGTAGCTGAAGCCGCTGGCGGCACTTGGAAACCTGTGCCATTAAAAGATGATTGGTCGCACGACCTCGATGCTATGGAAGCAGCAATAGATGACGAAACCAAATTGGTATATATCTGTAACCCAAACAATCCTACTGGCACCATCACAGATTCAAAAAAATTACTGGATTTCTGCTCAAGGGTCTCCAAAAAAGTTCCAGTATTTGTAGATGAAGCCTATCTATGGTTTTTAGAGGACGGCGCCAAACAAAGTATGGTCTCTTTGATTAACGAAGGAAAGGATATTATTGTAGCGCGAACATTTTCCAAAATTCACGGTATGGCAGGGCTTCGCGTTGGATATGCAGTCGCTCAAGAAGCAACCTTGGATAAACTTCAAAAAATTACACGTGCGGGCATGGGAATCTCTTATCCCTCGGTATACGCCGCAATGGGTGCAATGGATGACTCGGTGTTTTTAGAAAGTTCCCGTGTAAAGAATGCGGCCTGCCGTGAGTATGTATATCAGGAACTTACCAAATTGGGTATTGAGTATGTACCCTCTTATACTAGTTTTATGATTTTTCCTATTGAAATGGAAGGGAAGGCTTTCTTACAAAAAATGACCGACTTAAAAGTAGGTGTACGTGCCTTCGAGTTTATGGGTAAAAAATGGTGTAGGGTAAGTATGGGGACTATGGAAGAAATGAAACTGTTTACCGCAGCGCTCACTAAAGTATTAGTGTAGCCTATGGATATCGGATTTCAAAAAACCATCGTTTTTCTATTTTTTATCTTCATTGGGGTACTGCTTAAAACCAAGTTCAAGTCCAAGGAAGAAATTACGGGTATCAAAAAAATAATTTTGAACCTTGCCTTACCAGCTACAATTTTTATTGCCCTTCTTGGTATTCAAATTGAATTAAATTTGTTGTTGTTGCCCATTCTTGCCCTTTCGCTTAACCTCTTCTTATTTTTGGTTTTCCCGTTAGTGCTTCCCTTTCTGGGCATTCAAAAAGATACTCCAGAATTTAGAACAGCCAGACTTCTCGCTCCTTCATTAGCACCTGGACTTTCGTGTTTTCCGTTTGTTTTAGAATTCTTAGGGGAAGACTATTTGGCAAAAGCTGCCATGGCAGACCTTGGTAATAAAGTATTTGTGTTAATATTCTTGTATTTGGTGGCCATGAACTGGTATCTAAGTTTGCATGACAGAAAACAAAAAAAAGGCCTTTCAAAAGTAGGCGCTATGCTTAAAGTAATGGTATCTGAACCTGTAAACCTTTTTATTGCTGCTGCATTAGTGCTAATTGCTCTTGGACTTAATATGAAGTCTTTACCCTTTGTTTTTAGCGAAACCTTGCAAAAGTTAAGCCTAATCATGACACCTTTGGTATTATTATTCATTGGACTTGCTGTAAAAATCAAAAGAACTCAGTTTATTCAAATATTCTCCTTGTTATCCTTGCGGGCTGGTTTGGTGTTTCTAATCAGTGGGGTTTTTGTAGTAATTACTGGGATACAGGCAACAAATGAAATCTTGCTGTTACTCGCTTTTGGTTTAAGTGCTTGTAGTTTCTGGCCCTATGCCCATATTTCTGCTGTTGACAGTTTGGAAGTTGATACCAAAACAAAAAAACGAACTTTTCATAATAGTTATGCGATAAGCATTTTGGCTTTGTCATTCCCCCTTTCAACATTACTAATTTTAGGAGTACTCAATAGTGGCCTATTATTTACAACGACATCTAATATCTTTCTTGCAGCTATAGCTTTAAGCATAATTGGCATGTTATCTCCTATATTTTCTTGGTCGAAGAAAATGATCAAAGGTCATAAACGAGTAAATTCTAGGTTAGACTCGGCACAGGCAGAGCACATTTAACTTCAGCGGTACAGCAATAATTCTCCAACCAATTGATTAACTTTCTGAAAGTTAATCAATTAAAGACCAAGATGACTGTCTTGGGACCTGCTAAGTATGCTAAAATTCTTCCGAAAAATCAGCCAAAACCTTCCTTCAGAAGGTAAAACAGCTAAATACTTGAAATACGCCATTGATGAAATTGTGCTAATTATAATAGTTATCCTCTTAGCGCTACAAGTTAACAACTGGAATAAAACCGTATTGAACTGAACGAAGAAAAACGGGAATTATATTGATTTAAAAAAGGCTAAAAACGAAAAGATATTTTTAGACTTGACCTATTTCACCGAAGAGAAATACTTTTACGCTATAGGTTTATCCCTTTTAAATGATAAAATGAAAACAGCTTCACAGACCTTGGAAAAAGACATTCAATTAAATGAATTATTTAAAATAGGTATATTCATTACGTCACATTAAACCATGTATATAAACTTTTAAGCGGAAAACATACCATGAACGCATTTAATATCATAATGGTCATTGCCATCATCCTTTTTGCACGGTTAGGGGTACGCTTGGTCTCTAGATACTTAAAAATGAAAAAGGAAGAGGATTCCAAAAAAGATTGAAAAACAGACTTCCTTTATTAAAAATAAATTGATACTACATCAAAACGAAAAGAGGCCTTACTCGCTATAGCCAACCAATATTATTAAGGACTTCCCAAGAATCATACGGTGCTGTGTACCATGAAAAATTATCAAGATAGGTGTCAGACGTTCCCCTCGTTCATCATTCAGTTGCACCGTGGATATGATTACCGTTGTAGCTCTAAATTCTTTCTAGTAATTCATAAAATGTGCTGCCCTAGCCCTATCTGTAATTACATTGCTTTTGGTCTATAGATTTCTATGGTATTTACCGTAAACTGTCCAAACGAAGGAACTTGTTCCGGATTAATAGTCACCTAGACCACTTATAGCGCATCGGCATTGATCAATCTCATAAAGTAAGGCTCTAAGTTGTTGTAGGGAATTGCATTACTTCATCAATTTCATCGGTACCTTTATAGGATAATCGCTAACTTCAACTTCTAATACCAATTAAATAGCTTTACCGTGAAAAAAATCTTGATTATTATATTTTTGTTCGCTTGCCCATTTTTGATAGCACAGGAATTTAAGGCCATGTCCTATAACATAAAGTACGACAATGTTAACGATACCGTAAACAACTGGAACGATAGAAAAGAGGCGATGGTGAAACTCATATTACATTACGCGCCCAGTTTTGTGGGCATGCAAGAAGTGTTACACCATCAATTAATATTCTTGGACGAACAGCTTCCATCTCACAAGCATATTGGCGTTGGTAGGGACGATGGGAAGCAAAAAGGGGAATACTCCCCTATTTTTTATAACTCCAATGAATTTGATGTTTTGACCAGTGACACCTTTTGGTTGTCTACCACTCCAGAGCTTATTTCAGTAGGCTGGGACGCATCCATGGAGCGAATTTGCACCTACGCACTTTTTGAACACAAAGCCACGAAACAAAAACTATGGGTATTTAATACACATTTTGATCATATTGGCAAGGAAGCTAGAGCCAAATCGGCTGAGTTAATCGCAAAAAAAATAAAAGAAAGGACGAAAGAAAATCTACCTGTCATACTTATGGGCGACCTAAATTTACCACCAGAATCGGCTCCAATTCAATTTTTACAACAACGATTTTCCGATGGTCAAACAAGCACAAAACACCCTTTTTATGGACCTACGGGAACCTTTAATGGTTTTGACCATACCAAAATTTTAGACACCCGTATCGATTACATTTTCACGGATTTACTTGAGGTAGAAGCCTACATTCATATTGATGACCGAATGGAAAACAACAAACATATTTCCGACCACTTACCGGTGTTGGCACATTTCGCTTGGCAATAAAACCATGGAGACTATGCGTTCAAAAAATGGACCAGCAGCTCATTTAATTTATTGGCGTGCGTAATATGTAGCCCGTGCGGAGCATCTTTGATAATTTTATAACTATTGTCCTTTATTCCTTTAGCGGCCTGTTCCGCAGAAGTTTTAATGGGAACGGTATTATCGGCATCTCCATGCACTATGAGTGTAGGTACATCTACGTTTTTGAGTTCAGGTCTAAAATCGGTATGCATCCAGGCCAATGCTGTCTGTATAGTAGCTCTCGGGGAGGCATGTGACGCAACGATAAAATCATAGTCCAACTGACCTTCGCTTACACTTTTCTTGGTTTCCTCATAGTTGTAAAATCCTTTATGAAAATTTTTTAGAAAGCCTACCCTATCTTTTTGAAGGCCGCTCTTAATATTGTCCAGTATCTGTTCGGGCACACCGTCTGGATTATCCTCCTTTTGCTTCACCAAAGGTACAATGGAACTTATAAGTGCAGATTTAGCAATGCGATCAGAACCATAATCCGTCATGTAGCGTACTACCTCACCTCCGCCCATAGAAAATCCTAAAAGAATCACTTCTTCCAAGTCCAATGCCGTTATTAGGGCATCCAAATCGCTCGCTAGACTACTGTAATCATAACCATTCCACGGAGCAGAGGATGTTCCAAACCCCCTTCGATCATATGATATACAGCGAAACCCTTCTTCGACTATTTTCCATACCTGCTGCTCCCAAGATTTTCTGCTCAAAGGCCAACCATGAATAAGGATAACGGGCTGTCCGCTGCCATAATCTTCATAAAAAATAGCTACTTGTTCTTCTGCTGATTTATTTGTGATAAAAGGCATAATATTTTTTTGGTGAATTCTTAAAATACATAGGTTTTATGGCAAAATTTGATGTAATCCCAAAGTTTGTTTGCTCAATGAATGTTTTCCCTATTTTTACAGTATGTACATACCAGCGCACTATAAAAACGAAAACCTGGCGGAGGTTCACGGATTTTTAAAACAGAATAGTTTTGGTATTTTGGTAAGTCAGGTTGACGGTAAACCTTGGGCTACACATATCCCTTTGGAATTGGATAAAAATGAGAATGGAAAGGATGTTTTAATCAGTCACATTGCCAAAGCCAATCCACAATGGAAATTTTTCGCTGACAACACCGAAGTATTATGCATCTTTAATGGACCGCATAGCTATGTTTCCTCTTCATGGTATAGGGAAGAAGAAGTACCAACCTGGAACTATGTTGCCGTTCATGTTTACGGAAAACTTAAAATCATTGATGAGGAGGCCGTAATAGCCTCCATGCATAAACTAGTGGATAAATACGAGCAACACTCCCAATGTCCTGTATCCATAAAGAACTTATCTTCCAAAACCATGCGCCAAGTTAAAGGTGTGGTAGGCTTTCAAATTGAAATAACAGAGATACAAGCGGCTAAAAAACTATCCCAAGGCCGGGAAGAAGACCATCCAAGAATTATTACGGAGCTAGAAAAACAAGACCCGCAAGCGATTGCAGTAGCGAAAGCTATGAAAACTGGCAAAATATACTAATGCGTAGAACCAAATATTTAGTAACCTTATATGCAACACTTTGGCTCCTTGCAGGTCTCGTCATTACTGTTCTTTTAAGCCGTGGTGACCGTAGTTTTTGGGAGAGCGGTCAGTTTTTTCTGGACATTGCATTCAATCGCAACTTTTTGATAGGATTTCATACTGTTTTTGCGGGGTGCTATCTCCTATTATTGGCAATACAACACTTTTGTAGGGTATACCGCTCCAAAGGAAAATCAATATTTTTTAAACAGTTTGGATATAGATTTATCCTCCCAATTCTAATTGCTTTCATTGGAATTAAAACACTCATTTATGCCAATTCCTACGAGTGGAACGATTATCAATGGGATAGCTCTGTTATGAACAATAATGGCATCGTCAATAATTTACACGAAAAAGATAACAAACAGCGCGGAATGAGTGTCTTTGGATGGTCCGAAGACAACGGTGAGGCCTTGGTCGATTTGGTAAAAGCTAATGTTGAATGGATTGCTGTAGTGCCCTTTTTATACCAAGAAGATGAAAAAACTAAAGTTATAGATATTCCTGAATTTCCTGAACAGTATAGTCGAAGGGATTCTAGCTTTATCCGTATCATTAATGAAATTCATAAAAAGGGACTCAAAGTACACCTAAAACCACATTTATGGATGAACAGCGGATGGCGTTCCAACGTAACTTTGGACAATGATAAGGAATGGGACTCGTGGTTTTCATCCTATCGAATAAACATGCTGCGCTACGCAAGAATGGCCGAAATTACACAAACAGAGCTGTTCTGTCTAGGCACCGAGCTAAGAACCTCCATCAAAAAACAACCTGAAAAGTGGTTTCAACTGATCACCGAGGTAAAAAAAATCTATTCTGGAGAACTTACCTATGCCGCTAACTGGTACGATGAATATGAACATGTGCCTTTTTGGAGCGAACTAGATTATATTGGAATACAAGCATATTTTCCTTTGACCAAAAGTGAAAATCCTAGCTTGGAAGCCATTGAAAACGGTTGGAACAAGCATATAACCGCCATGGAACTGTTACATGAGAAATATAAGAAACCCATTTTATTTACAGAAGTAGGATACAAAAGTGAAAGCAAGGCGACTATAAAACCCTGGGAATGGAGTTCTATTCTTAGTCCATTGACCAGAAAAAAATCAGATAGAACCCAGCAGTTGGCCTATGAAGCGCTTTTTAAAAAAACCTGGCAACAGCCTTGGCTTTCCGGTATCTATGTTTGGGAATGGAACAATCGCACCCCTGAAGAAAGTGCCAAAAAGGATTTGGACTTTTCACCACGTTTTAAGCCTGCCGAAAACACGATAGCAAAATGGTATGGAAAAGACATCTCCATAAATTAATACTATTAACACCATGAATACGAGAAGAAACTTCATTAGAAAAACTGGCTTGGGAGCACTTGCCATTGGACTTTCAAATGACTTTATTTTTGCGAGCGCAAAGCCCCTAGAAGAGAAAGAGTTGAAAATTTCACTTGCCCAATGGTCACTGAATAAAGCCTTTTTTGGTGGTACTATGGATGCCGAGGATTTTGCTGAAATAGCAAAAAGTACATTTAATATTGATGCCATCGAATACGTTAACTCTTTTTACAAGGATAACGCAAGCGATGAAAATTTTTGGTCCATCATGAGAATGAAGGCAGAAGATAGTGGCGTTAGGAGTTTATTGATGATGGTAGACGAGACCGAAAAGTTGGGAGATTTGAATACCAATAAGCGGAAAAAAGCAGTCGAAGACCACTATAAATGGATACATGCCGCGAAAATACTTGGGTGCCATTCCATCAGGGTAAATGCTTTCGGTGATGGTTCACCAGATGAGTTAGAAGCTTCCCTAGTAGACGGCTTAGGCCAATTAACGGAATATGCCGCAAAAGAAAATATTCATGTGCTCTTGGAAAACCACGGCCTACATACTTCCAACGCCATTTATATGGCGGGTATCATTAAGCAGGTAGACAATCCCTATTTAGGAACCCTACCCGATTTTGGTAATTGGTGTGTAAGTGCAGAATGGGGAGGTACTAGTGAAGCGCAGCAATGTACCAATAGTTATTCCCCGGAACAAGGGCTAAAAGAATGGTTACCGTATGCCAAGGGGGTAAGTGCCAAGGTCTATGACCTGGATTCAAACGGCAACGATACCGTGGTAGACTATCCCAAATTACTGAAAATGGTCAAAGAATCCGATTTTGATGGGCATATAGGAATTGAATATGAGGGTGATGGATTGAGTGAGGAAGCTGGAATAAAAGCGACAAAAAAACTGATTGAACGGGTTTGGAAAACCGTTTAACGGTAGTGCGTTTATATCTGAGAATTAGAACAGTACTGCATTAACCTATTTATGTAATTATGTTCCTTATTTCATTTAAAATAAACAACTATTATTTTACATAAAGTACGGATACACATATTATAGGGTGTACATAAGCAATTGACGATTTAACTGCGTATATACTAGATAATCAGAATAAATATTAAGTGTTTTTACTTAAATATCTAATAGTTGTGCTTCATTTAGTTGTGCTTCACTATAAAAACCGCTAACCAATGATAAAATTCTTTAGAAAAATTAGACAAAATTTACTTTCGGAAGGAAAAACTGGAAAGTATTTTAAATACGCGATTGGTGAAGTTATTCTTGTCGTTATTGGGATTTTAATTGCCCTTCAGATTAATAATTGGAATGAATCCAGAAAAGAACTAGACAGTGAATTACAACTGTATTCAAACCTTCTTTCAGACCTAAATTCTGAATATTCTTCGATAGAAGAACAACTGTTCTTTACCAGGGCTTATGACAGATTCCATGTTCATCTGAACAAGGAACGAAATGGACAAGCGGTATATAACCCAGAACAGTCTTACAACTATTTACTTTGGTTTCACCGTTACAGTATGTTTATTCAAGAAAAATACTCAGAATCTTTGAATAAGATTACAAATAAGCGGATTCACACAAAATTAAAATCTTTCATTAAACAAGAAATAAACACGAAAAATGCAGTAGATGAGTGGAATGAACATCAGACTCAAATAGTAAGACCTTTCTTGGTTAAACATGGCATTAACAGAACAAAAGCGATGTATAATGAAGAGTTGACCGATTTCGCTCCCATCATCAATACTACTAATCTTGTAGATTATACCAAACTCAAGGAACAATATACAACTGTAGAATTTGAGCAATTACTTTTCTCAATGCGTTTTAAGACGCTTTGGATGACACAAAATTTTAGCTGGCTGAATGAGCGAAATAGAGAATTTCAAGTGCTATTAAGCCATGAAATGGCCTCCACAAAGTTAAACGGCAGCTTTGAGCCCATAGAGGCAAGAACCTACAAAGAATTGTATTTCCTGAATAGACCCATTGAAGAAATCATAGCCTTTATAAAGAAACAGGCAGTGAATGATTCAAAATATCCAATTACAGAAGGAGAGATCAATCGTTTTGGTTATGACCTTATGGAAGAAGTAAAATATCATGATGCTTTAAAGGTATTTAAACTCAATACCGAATTATATCCTAGTCAGTGGAATACCTATGACAGTTATGGTGAATGCCTACTAGAACTTGGCGATATTGAAAATGCAATTAGAGCATATAAAAAATCCTTGGAATTGAACCCAAATAATTCCTCATCTATTGAAGCACTTAAAAACATCAAAAAGAAGAAAAGCAAAAAATAGTAGAATTTCTAATTCAGTGTTTAATATTAGAAAAAGTAAACTTTTACAGGGTTAAATCTAATTAAACTGTATTAAAAATAACGGAAACACAGCATGGTATATAGTGTATATCCTCTGGGATACAAACCATACAATTGGGATACAAACCATACAATAGACATTAAGACCGATTGCCAAAAGACATATCGCTTCGCCATAAAATCAGATTTTCCAATGAACACAACTCTTTTACAAAGGTGTTGTGAAACTGTTAGCTTCCCTAAAAAAATCGAACTATTAAATACTACAAATTATCTAACTGGTTGCTGCGCTTATCCTCGCTCAGTGTCCAAAAGAAGCCAATTACGAAAAAAGCATCTGCCGTTGGCCGTATGGCACGTCTGTCAAAAACACCATCCATATTGGGCGCATTTGCATATTGATACCCATTCACGTTTTTGAATCCGGTGACATTACTAACCGAGAAAAACAGTATTTTCTGTTGTGATATCAGGTAAGCCCAATTCATATTTATACTGTTGAAAGCGGTTGTTTTTTCCGCTAAGAATTCGGTGGTATTTGGATTATCATAAGGTCTTCCAGAACCATAATTATAGGAAATCCCTATTTGGGAACGCCAGTCTTCTACCCAATATTTGGTTACTAAAGAAAGACTGTGAGCAGGTGCAAAGTTAGGCCTAGCGCTTTCGCGGAAATTTCTAAAATCGCGCTTAGTGTTCAAATAGGAATACGAAGCCCAATAATCCAAATTTTTGATACTCCTGTTATCCCGCCAAAAAATATCGATACCAGAAGCATATCCACTGCCTAGATTAGTAAAGGTTGAATTGAATTGTGGCATTTCGGTATCAAATTTTACGAGTTCATCATAGTCTTTATGGTAGGCTTCGGCTCTAAAAGTTTTTCCATTAGAAAGATATTGGTAGTTTAAAATATAATGAGACGTCTTTTCAAAATTCAAACTCTCGTCAAACTTAAGGGATTCCGATAAGGGGTTTTGATAAAAATCCCCATAGGCCAATGAGAATTGTCCTTTATCACTGCTCTTATAGGCAACAGAAATCCTTGGGGCAATATTAGAAGTATTCAAAAGACTAGAGTGCTCTCCCCTAACCCCAAGTTTCATGGCAAAATCGTTGCTCAAGAAAATATCGGCCTCGGCAAAACCAGAACTCAGATGATCACGGAAACCAGCATCAAAACGAAACCCGTCTGGAGCTTGAAAATTTTCCTGATACTTGGTGATGAAGTGTTCACCACCAAAATTCAACTGAAATCGGTTACTGAAGTTCTTCTTCACCTTAATTTTTAGATGACCAGCAGTTTCGTTCGCAGTGATATCATTTTCTTCAAAACCAATATCATTTCTATCGGAGGAAATACTTGCTCCTGCAGTCACCGTCCATTCCTTGTCCAAGAAATGTTTGTACGTAGTATTCGCATACAAATTGCTATTTTTTAATCTAAAATTTACAAAATCATCAAAATTGATATCTTCTTGATCTACATCAAGGTTCGCCTGATTAAATCCGGTATAAAATTTAAAGATACCTTTGTCCGTCTTACTTCTATAGACCGTCTCGCCAGAAAATGACTCGTATGGCTTATTCCAACGTGCTCCTTGTTCATTGGGAATAATCCACTGGTAAGGAGCCAAATTGATGTATTGGGCGTTAGCACTGAGTGATTTGTTTCCCCATATCTCAGTTCTACCAAGCCCTGCTCCTACAGATAATATAGAAATATCCGTCTTCTCTTGATCTGGCTCGTCAGTAGTGTTCAATAAAAGTACGCTGGAAAGCGCTTGTCCGTATTCGGCGGAATATCCACCCGTACTAAAGGTAATTCCTTTAAAAAGAAAAGGAGAAAACCGACCTCTAGTAGGTATGTTATTCGCCGTAGCATTAAAAGGTTGAAAGACCCGAAGTCCGTCAATAAAAACCTGTGTCTCCCCTGCTTGTCCGCCACGTACGAAGAGTCTCCCATCCTCACTTACATTAGAAGTGCCTGGTAGGGTTTGTAAAGCGCCAATAAAATCTCCAGCTGCACCCGCAGTAGTTACGATATCCAATGGTTTTAAAACAGAAACTTTTGAATTATCACCTGCTTCAAAAGTACCGGCAGTCAAGGTTACTCCTGTCAATTGATTCATGGCTTCTTTGAGAACAATATCCATATTACTAAAAAAAGATATGTCCCCAAACTGCATATAGGAATCGTAGGAAATCATAGAAACTACTAAATTTTGGTTTCCAATTTCTTCCGTTTCAAAACGAAACCTACCATTTTCATCTGTTGTTCCTCCGTCATAAGTTCCCTCTAGATATACATTGGCTCCTGCAATAGGATTCATTTCACTATCGGTTACCGTTCCAGAAATGGTATGCTGTGCGTTTAAGATAGATAGCTTCAAAAGGATTAAAAAGATAGTCTGTACTACTTTCATCATTATATGGCATTAATTGATGACGTAAAAATGGCACAGACAAAAAGCCTTTCATAATACGAATTACCCAAGTGTGGAATAATTATGCTGAAATGAAGAAACGCTGCAGTAGCCTTCAAATTAAATCTGCTCGTTATGAATTCCTTTGATGGGTTAAATTGTATTTTTAAGGCCTATTTAAATCAGTTTCAGTTTAAAACATAAGGTCTATTATGAATAAAATACTTGCATTTTTCTCCTCTAAAATTGGTAAAGACTCGTCCGATTCCATTTCTCCGTTAATGCAATGGATGAATCCTACTTTGATAAGCGCAGCAGAAGGAAAGCTGGAATATTCGCATACGATACGCAAAGAAATGACGAACCCTATGCACATTCTCCATGGTGGCATAACTGCTGCGATTATAGATGATGCGATTGGCGCTGCCGTGTATTCGCTTAACAATAGCCATGCTTATACTACGGTGAACTTAAATGTGGACTATTTTAGTCCGGCAAAGGAAGGCGATGTTGTTATTGCCCAGACATCGGTTAAAAAAAAGGGTAGGCAAATTATGAATGCCGAATGTTTGGTTTGGAATAGTGATAAGACGAAGCTCATTGCTAAAGGAAATTCAAATTTAATACGAACAGCTATAGAACTTGTCATTGATTAATTACCTGTGGGCGGTTGTTACCCATCCCCGAGTAAATCCCTATCTTTAAAAGCATGGAAAACAACCGAAGAAAATTTCTTAAAAATTTAGGCGCTGGCGTTGCAGGAACGGTAGCCCTTCCGCTACAGAGTTGGGCAAATAGTTCCGAATCATTAAAAACAGCAATAAACCAACTTAAACAATTTCCACAACAAAAATCGGAAGCTTACTGGGAAACCGTTGCATCACAGTTTAAGTTTGCTGAAGGAATCCATTATTTTAACAATGGCTCTTTGGGCGCCTGTCCACTGCCAATTAGAGAAGCAACGAATACCTTTAGAAACACGCTTGATGATTTTCCTTCAAAATACATGTGGGGCGGTTGGGAGACTGAAAAAGAAATCACACGAAGGAAAGTAGCAGACCTTTTTTCTGTATCCGAGGAAGAAATCGCTCTTATACATAATACCACCGAAGGTATGAATCTTATCGCCCGCAGCTTAGAACTGAACCTAGGCGATGAAGTAATTCTTGCGGATCATGAGCATACCAGTGCAGTGGCACCATGGACCGTTTGGCAAGGCGAAAAAGGCATAAAATTGGTACGCCCTGCACTTCCTATCCTGCCAAAGTCTAAAGAGGAAATTGTTGCCGTATTTGAAAATGCCATTACATCCAAAACAAAGGTTATTTCCATTTGCCAAATCGTTAATACGAACGGTATGATGCTTCCCATTAAAGAAATTTCTAAAATGGCCCATAAAAGAGAAATTTTAGTTGCCGTTGATGGCGCACAAGGAGCAGGTATGGTGCAGACCAGTTTAAAGGAAATGGATTGCGACTTCTATACGGTTAGTGCCCATAAATGGCTTTTTGCACCAAAGGGTATTGGTATTTTTTATGCGAAGCAAGAAAAACAATCCTTACTTAAACCTTTGATGGTAGCCCGTGGTTATGAAGATGAAAGTATTAGACGCCTAGAAAACTACAATACCAGAAATCTTCCTGAACTTTTGGCCTTAGGTGCTTCCATAGACTACCGAAATACCATTGGTGGTGAAGTTATTCATAACCGGACCTACGAACTAAAACACTATTTTCTGGAAAAAATAAAAGACAATGAAAACATTATCCTAAAAACACCTGCTAATGACAACTTATCAGCTGGAATACAAGTAGTAGAAGTAAAGGGTAAGGATGTGCAAGAAGTAAAAGACACCCTCTTCAATGACTACGGAATCGATTCTAGGCCTATGTCCAAATTTGGATTGAATGCGGTACGCTTATCCTTTGCTATTTTTATTACCAAAAATGATATTGATATGGTAGTTGGTGCACTCAACAATATTACTACTAGTTGACTTGGTGTAAACCTCAATTTTTTTTAAACAATCTGCAGCTTATTTTCAAAATCTACGCTGTGATATTGGTCCGCCACAAGGAGCAGTAAAATCAAAATAATTAGTACCTTCAATAAAATAATTTAATCATGTTACGAACCACTATAACCCTAATTTTTTTTCTATTATTATCCATTCTTTCATCTGCGCAGAACTCCGTAATCGGATTTAGCAACGAGAGCGCTGCCGAACAACTAAAATTGGAATCAGTCTTTGAAAAGAATCTCAATGCAACCAATTTGGACAATTGGATGCAGCGTTTGGCGGCAGAACCACACTGGGTAGGCACCAAATTTGGCGAAGACAATGCCAAATGGATTCAAAAGCAATTCAAATCCTGGGGCTATGATGCCAAGATAGAAACCTATGATATTCTGTTTCCCTATCCAACAGAACGCGTTTTGGAACTTTTAGGCCCAACACCTTACAAAGCGAAACTCACCGCTGTCCCTGTGGAGGGTGACCCATTTACTGCACAAGGCGATGCCCTACTCCCCAGTTATAACGCATTTTCCATAGATGGCGATGTTACCGCAGACCTAGTTTTTGTAAACTATGGTATTCCAAAAGATTATGAAGAACTGGAAAAACTAGGTATAAGTGTAAAAGGGAAAATAGTTATTGCTAAATATCAGGGTTCCTGGCGCGGAATAAAACCAAAACTAGCCGCAGAAAATGGTGCGATCGGATGTATTATTTATTCCGATCCACAGGATGACGGCTACGGTCAGGGAGATGTATACCCTAAGGGTGCCTATAAGAACAAAACCGGTGTACAGCGCGGCTCGGTTATGGATATGCCCACCTATCCAGGTGATGTATTAACACCCGGATACGGTGCCACTAAAGATGCAAAACGTTTGGATAGAAAAGATGCTCCTACAATAACAAAAATACCAGTACTCCCTATATCGTACGAAGATGCGCAACCATTGTTGGAGGCTTTGGAAGGACCGGTAGCTCCTGCTTCCTGGCGTGGTGGATTGCCTATCACATATCACATAGGCCCAGGACCGGCGAAAGTACGCTTGAAACTAGCCTTTGATTGGAAATTGGTGCCAGCACATAACGTAATCGCTACAATGAAGGGAACTGATTTTCCAGATCAATGGGTCATGCGCGGTAACCACCACGATGCTTGGGTACATGGCGCAAATGATCCCATTAGCGGCATGGTAGCCCTTATGGAAGAAGCAAGGGCAGTGGGGCAACTTGCAAAAAATGGTCAAAAACCCAAACGCACCCTTGTCTATTGCGCATGGGATGCAGAAGAGCCAGGCCTCATTGGATCTACGGAATGGGTAGAAGACCATAAAAAAGAACTACAACAAAAAGTAGTAGCCTACATTAATACGGACGGAAATGGTCGTGGGTTTCTTGGAGCTGGAGGTTCGCACTCGCTTCAGGCCATGGTAAAAGAAGTTGCCGGTGCGGTAAAAGACCCACAAACAGGTGTTTCGGTAAAAGAGCGCAGAATTGCAGCTCAAATGGTGAACGGTGGCGATGACGCCTTTAGTCTCTACGCGCTTGGTTCCGGGTCCGATTATACACCCTTTATACAACACGCCGGAATCGCATCTTTAAATTTAGGATTTAGTGGGGAAAACGGTGGAGGAGAATACCATACCATTTACGACACCTATCCGCACTATAAACGTTTTAAGGATCCCAATTTTGCCTATGGTGTTGCTTTAGCAAATACAGCAGGAAGAATTACCCTTAGATTGGCAAACGCAGACGTTCTTCCCTTCGATTTTAAGGAATGGTATACTACCATTACTGGATATTGGGAAGAAATTAAAACGAATGCAGACCAGATGAGGACTTCTGTTGAAAAGCATAACAAGCTCGTAGAAAGTGATGCATTTAGATTGGCATCAGATCCCCAAAAAAAAATCAACACACCAAAAGCCAAAAAAGAAGTTCCATACCTCAACTTTGCTCCTGTGCAGAATGAATTAGCTTCATTGGATACTACCATAGAGACGCTTTCCCTAACCAACAGCCTCGAAGTTTCTAAAGCAAAACGCGCCGAATTGAACCAAAGACTTATTGGTGCAGAACGCATGCTAACCTCTGAAAAGGGCTTACCAAGAA
>CAZUIE010000030.1:0-4201 GCA_964620945.1 uncultured Maribacter sp. | reverse complement strand
CAAAGACTTATTGGTGCAGAACGCATGCTAACCTCTGAAAAGGGCTTACCAAGAAGACCTTGGTTCAAACATCAAATCTATGCTCCCGGTTTTTATACCGGTTATGGTGTAAAAACACTCCCCGGTGTTCGAGAAGCCATCGAACAAAAAGATTGGAAAGAGGCACAAGAACAGATTACAGTGTTAAGCAACACGCTAAAGGAATTCAATAATTTCCTTATAGAATTAAACACCTTAGCAAAGTAAACTAATGGAATCTAACTACATAAAAGTATACAGTGGCAATGCCATCATTGGAAAACGTATTGAACTTCAGTTACTAGAAATAGGAATATCGCCAGTAATTAAGGATGAAGCCGAATCTGCGCGGCTCGCTGGCTTTGCTTCGTCAATGTTAGGTAATGTAGAACTACACGTTAACCAAGACGAAAAAGAAAAAGCCTTAGCTGTTGTAGCCGAAATAACTGCTAAAGAATGAGGTTAACGAATTAACGAACATTTACCATCATAAGGCAAACGCTCTGCGGTATTTTGAAGACATAAACGAAACTACAAAAAGTTCCATCCTACACTAGGCTATTTCAAACCTATCCTAGTAGTCCCATGAAACTTAATTTAATTCATTGACACCTCAATATTTATATCGTTGTGGATATTACTCAGCGATTGGTGTAATTTCTAACTTTCGAAATTCAACAGGCCCATGATCGCCTTGTATCATAATAGGACCTGGAGCCGCTTCATTATTATCCAGGGCTCCACCTGTCATGCCTGCTATATTCTGTTCCGAAATTACTGTTTTTCCATTGGCGATAATAGTCACTTTTCTACCTATTAACGTAATGTCGAACGTTTGCCATTCGCCGGCCGCCTTCGCTGCCATTTCGTTGGGCGTTAGAAGTCCATAAATACCTCCAAACAAAATAGATGAAGCATCCGAACCGGCATTGTCGGCTATCTGTACTTCGTAACGTCCTCTTAGGTATAAACCACTATTACTACCTTCCGGATATCTAAATTCGGCATGTAGCTTAAAATCGGTAAATTTTTCCTCAGAAATTAAATTTACTCCGGACTTGTCGCTCGTTAGGATTCCGGCGTTTACTGTCCATTGATTCTCACCCTCATATTTCCAGCCCTTCAAATCTTTACCATTAAAAAGCTGTTGTGTTTTTCCCCATTTAGGATTCTCCGTAACGGCTAGTTTGGGTGCTCTAGTCGCCGTCCAATCATAGGTTTTACCATCTGTATAAACCATAGTACCCTTTAATTCTTCTCCTATTTTTTTTCCCCTAAATTCCATATTTGAAGCACCTCCTTCCCACTGTGGTGGAATTGTGAAATAGAATACTTCGTCAAATTTTTTAACCTCGGCGATAGGCCGCGCACTACCCATGGCATAAGTAAACCTACCAACTAGGGTGTTGATGCCCGACTTTTTAATTTCTAACCAAGCAGGTAATTCCTTTCCTTCGTAAGAAACCGTTAGATTCCACCTACCCTCCAGAGGATCAGCGTCTTGGGCATAACCGTTACTAAAAGCGAAAAAAGAAAGTACCACCAAGCACTTTAGACTACGGAAGAAAACATTTTTAATCATAACGTTGAATTTATCCAAATATACAATTTAGCTCTAAACTCTTAAATTGTAAGAATAAATATAAAAGGTAACTCACCTGAATCATAATATAAATGGTTACGATGCATGTCATCAATGGCGTAATCTTTAAGTTTCCGCAATAATCCAAGTGGATTTATATTCGTTAACATTCCTCTGGTCAGCCAATATATTGAGGCTTCGAAAGCTAACGTTAATAGGTACGTACAAAACAGAATCTATGAAAATCCCACTACTAAGCATTGTAAAACAAGAAAATGCTGTTTCCTCCATACCACCCATGGGACATATGATTTGTAATAGAGAACTTAGTGATTTGATGCAGTATCTAGGCATTTTGAAGCAAGATGCGGCTTGATTTCACCACGTACAGACTTGTTGAAAGTGCACCCTTAGAACGGTAAAATCTGTATTTGAGGTACTTGAACTTTTCAGCAAGCTTAAAATGTCCTTAAATTTTGAACCATATCAATAGCTGACTTAAAATCAGCCATGAGTTCTGCAACAATCTCAGCAGCCGGCTTTATGTCATGAATCAAGGCAGAAACCTGACCAATTTCTAGCTCACCTTCTACCAAGTCGCCCTCAAACATACCTTTTTTGGCACGGGCGCGACCCAATAAGTCCTTTAGCTGATCTTTAGTATATCCGTTGGCATAGCCACTTTGTATATCTTCGTAAAATTTATTTTTTAGTAACCGTACAGGTGCTAATTCTTTTAAGGTCAGCTGGGTATCCCCTTCTTTGGCTTCAACTACTTTTTCCTTAAAAAGCGTATGTGAAGAAGCTTCCACACTTGCTACAAATCTACTTCCAATCTGCACTGCATCTGCTCCTAAGACCATAGCGGCAAGCATAGCTTTCCCAGTACCAATGCCGCCTGCGGCAATTAAAGGAATTTTTATCCGCTCCTTTACGGACGGAATCAAAACTAACGTTGTGGTCTCATCTCTTCCGTTATGTCCACCTGCTTCAAAACCTTCGGCTACAACGGCGTCTACACCTGCAGCTTCGGCTTTTATGGCAAAAGCTACGCTACTGACTACGTGCACCACAGTTATCCCATTTTCCTGTAAATACGAAGTCCAGGTTTTGGGATTTCCGGCAGATGTAAATACAATTCTTACCCCTAGGTCAACGATGATTTCCATCAATTTTTCAATATCAGGATATAACATTGGAACGTTTACGGCAAAAGGCTTGTCCGTAGCTAGCTTACATTTTTGAATGTGCTCCCGTAATATATCGGGATACATACTTCCTGCACCTATAATACCTAAACCTCCCGCATTGGATACCGCCGATGCCAATCGCCATCCGCTAGCCCATATCATACCCGCTTGTATGATGGGGTATTCTATATCAAAAAGTTCGGTGATTTTATTTCGCATGGGATACAAAGATTTAAGTTGAAAAAAACAAGCTTTATTAAGAAATAACTCCGGAGCCTATCAATTCATTGGCCAAATACCACGCTACGAACTGACCTTCTTGAATGGCGGATTGTGCTACTTCAAAATCGACATACATTCCTCCTTCTACTTTATATAAGGTAGCTTTCTGCAATTCTTGTCGGTATCGTATTCGTGCCAACACAGGAAGCTCTTCATCACTATCCAAACTCAAATCGGGTCTTACCCAATGTAACTCCTCTTCTTTCACAAATAAGGTGTGTCTATATAAACCAGGGTGTGCTTTGCCTTCTCCTGCGTAAATCACATTTTCCTTAACATCTGTTTCTAGCACAAAAAGCGGTTCTTTTGTACCTCCAACGTTAAGACCCTTCCGCTGCCCTTTAGTAAAATAATGCGCCCCTTGGTGCTCCCCCACAACTACGCCATCGGATATCCGATATTCGGCTTTTTCTGCACGGAATGCTAGCTCTTGAGCCTTATTGGCAAAGCTTGGAAGTTTCCGTTCATACACCGGAATCGTGGATGGCACTTGAACAATCTTACCGCTTTTTGGTTTTAACTGTTGCTGTAAAAATTCTGGAAGACGTACCTTACCTATAAAACAGAGACCTTGAGAGTCTTTTTTATCTGCTGTAACCAAGCCCATTTTGGCAGCAATTGAACGTACCTCAGGTTTTGTTAATTCCCCAATAGGAAATAACGTCTTTGCCAATTGCTCTTGAGACAACTGACATAGAAAATAGGACTGATCTTTATTGGAATCTTTTCCCGCCAATAGCTGATATGTTTCATTGCCATCTGAATGGTGCAACACTCCTTTTCTGCAATAGTGGCCCGTAGCTACAAAATCTGCCCCTAATTGCAGCGCAATCTTCATAAAGACATCAAATTTGATTTCGCGGTTGCACAATACATCCGGATTTGGAGTTCGACCCATTTTGTATTCCCTGAACATGTAATCAACGATACGTTCCTTATATTCAGAACTTAAATCAACTGTTTGGAACGGGATACCAAGCTTTTCGGCCACGATGAGGGCATCGTTACTATCTTCTAACCATGGACACTCCTCCGAAATCGTAACGGAGTCGTCATGCCAATTCTTCATAAAGAGTCCAATTACATCGTAACCTTGCTCTTTCAGTAAATGTGCAGCTACACTGGAATC
>CAZUIE010000029.1:3648-28108 GCA_964620945.1 uncultured Maribacter sp. | reverse complement strand
TACACGCCATTTTTAACATAATTTGTTTTTTGATTGTTTTACTCATGCCTTTGTTATTTAATTTTAATAGGTATTCGTGAATCTTTGATTTCATAATTACATTTTTAATTATTGTTATAATTTTGTTATGGTAAGGGATAGACTTTGATTAGGGCCTACCCCATTTTCCAAACCAACAAACTAGGCTTCTAAATGAAGGTAAGGTCTGGAATGTGACCAACGGATTCTCTTGCTGTCCTCAAAGTGGGTAAAGAAAGTGAACCTTCTAGATTCCGTTGGCGATTGATTGATGCCCGTTTTACTCATGGCTTTGTTATTTAATTTTTATAGGTATTCGTGAATCTTCGATTTCATGACTGTGTTGTTTTTTGATTTTTTCATATTGATCGTGATTAGCGGTTAAAGTTTCTGTACTGTGCCCATTGGGTTCTTTTGCTTGCGCTAAAGGATGAGAAGTACTGTCCTGTTCTTGACTCCGTTGCTGTTCTTGTGATTGATGCTTTCATAATTATTGTTTTAAATTGTTCGTTATGATTTTTGATGTTACAAAGGTGCTATAGAACTTGCAGCAACCTGTAGGAGCTATGCGCAGAACTATGTAAAGTTTCAGGAGGGCATAAAAATTATGGCGCGGCAATGTAACTTATGACGCAAAAGATGCTTTTTCCTCTAAATCGATGGCCGTTGGCGATAACGCATAATTCTCTATATTTTCCCTAATTTAGAGCCAGCAAAAAACAACATGTCAAATCCATCGGCCAAAAAACCAAACTTTATAGAACAAGCGGAAGCCCTAATTCTGGAAAATTTGGCCAACGAACAATTTGGGGTGTCCGAACTTGCGGAAGCTCTGCACATGAGCCGATCCAACCTGCTCCGGAAGATCAAGAAACAGACAAAGCTTTCTGCAAGCCAGTTTATACGTCAAGTCCGTCTTAAGGAATCAATGAAACTGCTAAAGGAAGATTCTTCAACGGTTTCCGAAATTTCATATCAAGTAGGTTTTGGAAGCACTTCCTATTTCATTAAATGCTTTCGAGAACAGTACGGATATTCTCCTGGGGAGCTTGGAAAAAGTGATGTAGAAGTTGAAATCGAACAGATTAAACCAAACTATTTGAAACTATACCAATGGCCGATTATTGCTGCAACATCCTTAGCACTGATACTTGTAGCCATAATACTGTTCAATAAAAAGGATGCTATAAATGAACCGAAAATTGAAAAATCCATTGCAGTATTGCCCTTTAAGAATGAGAGCAGCGATTCCACCAATCTTTATTTTGTAAACGGACTGATGGAATCTGCTTTGAACAACCTTCAGAAGATTGAAGACCTGCGGGTCATCAGTAGAACCTCGGTAGAGAAATATAGAAAAACGGACAAGGGTATTCCAGAGATTGCCGAGGAGCTGCATGTGAACTACTTGGTAGAAGGTAGCGGTCAGCGTGTCGGTGATCAGGTGTTGCTCAACATACAATTGATCAACGCTTCTACGGACACCCCTATTTGGGTAGAACAGTACAGTCGGGAAGTTGAGGACATTTTTGAATTGCAAAACGACGTGGCCAAGAAAATTGCAGATGCCATTGCAGCCGTCGTAACACCGACAGAACTGGAGCAAATTGAAAAAAAACCAACTGAAAACCTATTGGCCTATGATTACTACCTACAAGCATTGGACCCTTATTATTCTCGCTCGGAAGAAGGCTTGGAAAAGGCCATTTCATTATTCGAAAAAGCTATAGAGCAGGATCCAGAATTTGCCCTCGCCTATGCCAACATCGCTATCTCATACTATCTTCTAGAAATGTCGCAAATAGAGAAACAGTACACCGAAAAGATTAACAGCTTTGCGGATAAGGCCTTGCTTTACGATTCAAAATCCGCCGAAAGCTTGGTCGCAAAGGCCTTCTACTATATACAAACTAAGGAGTACAAATTGGCCTTACCACATCTTAATAAGGCACTGGAGTATAATCCTAATTCATCGTTGGCAGTACAAATGCTTGCGGAATTTTATTCGCATATGCTGCCCAATACTGATAAATACCTAGAGTACGCATTAAAAGGGGTTCAGCTAACCGTTGCTAGTGATTCCATTACTCAGAGCTATACGTATTTACAACTAAGTAATGCGCTTGTATCGTCAGGATTTGCAGATGAAGCTTTAAAATATATTAACAGTTCGTTGGATTATAATGCTGAAAATTTTTATGCTCCACATTTAAAGGCATTTATACTGTTCGCCAAGGACGGTAATATTGAGCGTACAAGGAATTTGTTGATAAAGGAATGGAAGAAAGATACGACTCGGCTTGATATTTTACAGGACATAGGGAAGTTGTACTACATCGAGGAAAATTATGACGGAGCCTACTTCTATTTTAAAAAATTTGTGGAAACCAGGGAAGCAAATAGTCTGGATATTTATTTACAGGAAAATGTCAAAATTGCACTGGTCTATAAAGAGATGGGATTGGACAAGGAAGCTGAGAAACTATTTAATGATTTCTCTGAATATTGCGAAGGAGATCAATCCATTTATAGAAGTGTGAATCTGGTTTGGAAATACGCTTATGAAGGAAAAATCAATGAGGCTATCGAACAGCTTAGAATATTTTCCGAAACAGAGAATTATCTGTATTGGTTTTTATTAATCGAAGATGAACCATTGATAAAACCATTAAAGAGCCATCCAGATTTTGAGGATATTATGCAGAAAATTAAGGATAGATTTTGGAAAAATCAGGCCGAGTTAAAAATATCTCTGGATGAAGAAGGCTTGCTATAATCCGTTAAAAAGCTTAGCTATTAATTCAAGGTTTTCACATAACGTAATTCCAAGTACCGTTTCATTTTATTCTTATTGGTTTTTATAACTTCCTTTTTCTACAAATTCTATCTTTTATGAAGGTCACCTAGTGTAAGAACAATTTCAATTTATCATTACAGATTCTTTTTACCTCTAATCCCTTTTACGCGATAAACCTTTTTCTGGATTCCCCCGCTTACAATGGAATTAAAATTTGAGAATGTTGTTTTGACCGATTTGTTTACCTCTTAAAAGAATTATCCGGTCAAAAAAGCATTTTTAAGAAAAGACCAAAAGATAAAACCTTTTAAAATCAATTAATTATTAGGTTTTAAATGTTAAGAAATATTAAAATAGAGTTAGCAGGATTCGAACCCCTATCTATTACTAATCTTCTCTTATTTAATATTGTGCACATTACAAATATTATTAGGAGAATTTATAGAAGTTCAATATTTTTATAAAGTAAACCGTATACGCTACCGTATACGATTTACACTAAAACAGTAAAAATATATTTACTAACTACTTGTTTTTCAGCAGGTTGTAATAATAAAAAATAGCGGTTAAAGTTCATAACCCGAAGGCCGGGGGATCGCGCCCCCGCTCGCTACAAAAGCTCTCTAAACGGGAGCTTTTTTTATTCAAAAAACTGCGCCCATAAGTCTACCACACCTCTATTATAGATTGCCTCACTGTCCAAAGCTTCCATTATAGTCATTCATATTCATGTATAATGTATCTTACCCTCTCCCTGGTAGAACAGAAAACGTTTAAAACCATGGTTGCAAAGGGTTGAACACTTTGTACATGTAGCGCAACAATTTGATGACAAAGCCAAGGCTATTGATACTTTTCTAGAGAAACTTAAGATATAATAGGTACGGTATGGTAAATTACAAGTAGAATCTTTTTGAAAAATTGAAACATGAACCCGTTATCCAAGATTTGAGTATATTCTCAGACAATCCTTTTAAAATACTACCTTCAAATGAATTATAATTGTCATAGGCAATTACAAAACCATAAAATATATTTATATAACCAAATCCGAAAAAAGAATATCTTGGACAAAGGAAATTCTGCGCCTATCAATACTATTTGATAATTTCCTACCCATAAAAGACTGATACAATGCAAAACATCCTTGTTCCAACAGATTTTTCGAAAAATGCTTTCAGCGCGCTCAGTTACGCAACAGAACTTTTAAAAAATGAAGAATGCAATTTCTTTCTTTTACATGTTTTCACGGAAAGGAAAGGTTTCAAAAGCAAACGAATAAAAGATGATAGGGAAGAAAATATAACAAAAATAGAGGAAGATGCTAAAGTCCGTTTGAACCGAATCATAGGTAAAATTAAAAAGCAAAAAGACAACGAAAAGCATACCTATCAGTTAATTTCCGAAAGGGATGGATTGATCAAGGTAATAAATACGCTCATCGATGAACTTCGTATAGATTTAATTGTTTTGGGCATCAAGGGTAAAAAGAGCAGTATCCCCGTTTTTTTTGAAAGCAATACTACCGAAGTATCGCAAACCGTAAAAAAATGTCCAGTACTAACGGTTCCAAAAGATACAGAGTTTTCAGTCCCAAAAGAAATTGCATTCATTACGGATTTTAAAAAAACCTTTGATGCAAAAGACATAAATCCATTGCTCTATATGGCAGCGCTCTATGGAGCTGCTATTCGAATAGTGCATATAGCCGACAAGGAGGAGTTAGATCAACTCCAACAGTCTAATCTAGATGCCCTTTTGACCTATTTTAAAAATGTAGAACATACCTATCAGCAAATACCTAATTTTATCAGTAAAACAAAAATCATACAGGTATTTCTAGAGCATTCGGGCAGCGATATGCTAGCGATGGCATACAATGAGCATGGCCTTTTAGAAAAAATGTTGCGCGAACCCATAATTGAGAAGATGATAATTAATATCGATATCCCTTTTCTAGTTATTCCATAAACTTCTTAAAAATTATAAGCGTATTGCATCATCTTTGCCGCTATGTATTACTTCGAATATAACCTACAATCAGTTTAACCTATAAACCACAATTATCAACTCCCACTTTTTATTTCAATCACAACTTACTGTATTCGCAAAATACGATACCATCTACAAAGGCAATACCACCTCCTAAATAAAACGGTTTATATCGCACGGCAAACTAGCTACGAACAATTATACAGCTAAATATAGACCATCGAAGGTGGTATACATGGAATTCTATCACACTTAATTAGAAGCAATCAAACAAGAAAACTTCTTAAATCGGTAGCTTCTTTTATCTAAAAAGTGTAAAGACTTAGTCTCACCCTAGGCTTTAAGGATTGAAACTCCGTAATAAGTAAAATTGTACTTATTTTTACCCCTAACTACCTCCTACTTGTCGAAACAACCATAAAAAACGTTACATAAAACTACGACCAAGCACCATAATCAAAGAAAACTATTACGATAAAAACAAAAACATGAATATCCTATCCATAGAAGTTATGAGTAACGCAGCAGGCATGCTCCTTATAGACGGTAACCAACAAAGCTACACCGTTGAAAACCTTGGTAAACCGTTATCCATACCAAAAGAAGATACTTCCATTAAAAATATGATAGATTTTCAGGCAAGTTTTGCTAAGCATCTTCAGAATCAAAACATTGATAGGGTAGTATTGTGCGAGGGAGGAAATGATTCCAAAAAAATGAGGGTACGCATGGAATTTGCCATACTTACCGAATGCGAAAAACTAGGGATTGATTATATTACCTATCCTACCGGATCTTGTACGCGCCTCATCAACTCTACCTATACAAAAGATACAGGCAAAGCATTTGCAGATGAATTAGCTACTTTTAAACTACCAAAATATATGGGGAAATGCCTTGCTGCGGGTTGGCGATTTTTAGAATAACATACAACAAACTAAATTTAATGAGATATTTTTCACTTCTTTTTATTTTAATTTTATGTCTCGGTTGCGCCCAAAAAACAAAGACGCCCTCGGAACAAATAATGACCTATTACGAAGGTTTTGAAAAATCAAATTTTAGGCAGATAAAAAGTACGCTGTCAGATAGTCTAATCAGCATTTCGGGCGATTATGTTATGCCCTACTCCCAAGAAAGCTATTATGAAAAGTTTAAATGGGATTCGGTTTTTAAGCCAGAATACACATTGGTTTCCGTTGAAACAAATGGAGAATATCCTATTGCTACGGTAACCATGAATTCCCCAAAACTGGTGTTCCTACACAACAACCCCATGACCTGCAGGTTTGCCTTTTACTTTGAGAACGATAAAATAGCTAAAATTAAAGAATTGGACTGCCCATCAGCCAATTGGGAGCTGTGGGCCAAACAAAGAGATTCTTTGGTAGCTTGGGTAATGGCCAACCACCCAAATCTTGATGGCTTTATAAACGACTTAACAATGCAAGGTGCGGATAATTATATGAAAGCGATTACATTGTACAGAAATCAAGAAAATGCTCCGTAGTCACAGATGGTATTCAAAACTATGTTTAACGGCTTAATGCTGCTTTCTGGCCTTTCTATTTCTACTACTTCTAAAATTTTTACTTTTTCTAGTCATATAAGCTACTATAACAAAGCCTACAGAAATAAGAAGAATCGGATAAAGGATATCGAAAAATTCTTTTGGTAAATCCATAGTTTTAAGATACAAAAAAAACAGCTAAGGTATTGTAGATTAAACTGCTAGCGCTTATTTGGTGACTCATAAACCAGCACTGCAGACTACCTTACCCGTTTACGCTTTCTTCTTAGCCATAGTTCTGAATTACCTCAGCTTCAAATTCAACCAGCTCTTGCCAGCGTTTATCCACGTCTTTATCCTTACCGTATTTGCGTGCAAAACGTATAAAGGTGCTGTACTATTCGGCTTCACTAATCATTAAATCGTAATTAGATTTTGGAAAATCAGGGCCCTATTTTTATGTGGAAAGAAGTTTAAAACACTACCGCTCCCGGCTTCCATCATTGAAGAAAACAAGTGTCCGTATACTACAAATTATATGCTTTTGTCGCCTTTGTCATAAACGTATACAGTTCGTTTACTTAGCTGTATTTGCGTTCCCTGCCCAAGGTATAGCCACGGTTTTTAATAATGTAATCAATTAATCGAATGTGTTTTAATTTTTCTTACGCCTAGGGCAATAAACCCGTGACCAAATCTGTGTATTCAGAATTAAGTGTAATGCTAGTAATGCATTCGTCGCCGCCTTTTGTTCGGAACACGTATGAGTCGTCATATTTATTCTTACTTATTTTTAACAAATTTACCCTCACGTGGTTCTATTGCTATTTTCAAATGCAGCATGGACGTTTTGTTTTTTATAGAAGTAGGGATATAGTTTAAGGAAAAAAGACAAAACCTTTAACGATAAAAATCCTATCTTCCAACCAAGAACTAAACGTTGAAGAATAATGTTCTCCGGAATTTGAAACCTAGATAATGAAAACAGCCATCTTACCTACCGTGCTCACCTTCTTTGTCAGTTGTTGTTGTTTCTCCCAAGAAATAGTGCTGAAAACAAATAATCGCCTAATTCTTGGCACCTATATAGAACGTACCGCATCAATAGCTGCCGGTGATCTTGATGGCGACGGTGATATGGATGTTTTAGTAGCCAATGGCAGGCACTGGCCAGGACAAAATCGCATTTTCATAAATGACGGCAGAGGTATTTTTACCGTAGAAAAAAACCTAGGATCACTTCGAGAAACGACCTATGCAACAGAACTGGCAGATTTGGATAATGATGGTGATCTAGACATTGCAGTGGGGAATGATATGGCGCCAAACGCCCTTTTTTTAAATGACGGAAAAGGTAATTTTAGTCCTAATGGCTCTTTTGGTAACGATTATAATCCTACGCGGAACATTACGTTGGCAGATTTAAATCAAGATGGCTTTGTTGATATATTGATTACCAATAGAGGGCGTGCGAATGAAATCTGTCTAAACGATGGCATGGGTAATTTTAGAGAATCCATACCTTTTGGAAGCAACAAAGATTCCACCATTGATGTAGAGGTAGCGGATATGAATGCCGATGGGAACCTAGATCTTATCTTGGCTAACAGAGATGCTCAATGTAATTATGTATACCTAAATGATGGTGAGCTAGGTTTTAAAAAGAAAATTCCATTTGGAACAGGTATAGACGATACGCGTTCGGTTGGTGTTGGAGATTTCAATAAGGATGGGCTACCAGATATAATTACAGCAAATATTGGCTCACCCAACGTGCTCTACTTCGGTAGTGATAAAGATTCATATACACAATCGATTACTTTTGACGCCTCAGAATTGGACAGCTATGCTGTTGCTTTAGCGGATTTGGATCAAGATGATGACCTAGACATCATCATAGGTAATTCCGGTAATGCTAATGCAGTATACCTCAACCTAGGCAATGGTGAAAACTGGAACGAGCAGCAACTCGCCGTAGAATCTTTTGATACCTATGATATTATCACAGCAGATGTAAACAATGATGGTTTTTTAGATATTATTGAGGCCAATTCCGATGAAATCAACCGCTATTATTTTAACCAGCAAAAGAAATAGAATCAATCCGGCTAAACCAACTCCTTATGACAACTAAAAAACTATCAATCCATACTTCCTTTCCTATTATCTTTCAACTTATGGTTGTGTGTGGCTTCTTAGCTTCGCTATCCGGGAGCGCCCAAAAAGAGCCGATTCAATTAAAATATTTTGGCACGGCCGGTTGGGAAATTACGGATGGTGAAATAACCGTACTAGTAGATCCGTACCTTACAAGACTAAAATTAGGAACAGGACCAGGGGTGAGTGCAGAAGATACCCGTAAAACCGTATTGCGTTCCGATATTTTTGTTTCCGACACCTTGTTAATTGATAGTTTGATTACCAAAGCAGATTTTATTCTGGTGCATCACTCCCACTTTGACCATTTAGGAGATGTTCCATACATCGCTAAAAAAACAGGAGCTAAAGTTATAGGAACGGAAACCACACGTAATATACTGCGTGGATACGGTATTCCTGAAGAGCAACTGTATCCGGTTAAGGGAGGAGAAGACTATCAGTTCGAGAACTTTTCCTTGCAGGTAATTCCATCCATACATTCTGCTTTGAACAATAAGCATTATATAGATTCTAGAACCTATGACGATACCCCAGTAACACCGCTAAGAGTATCAGAATTTATCGAAGGAGGTTCTCTCATGTTTTTGGCTCGGTTTGCGAACCATACTATTTTAACGATGGCCTCCATGAATTTTGTTGAAAGAGAATTAATTGGTCAAAAACCGGATATTCTCTTAGCAGGAGTTAACCGTTCTCAACTTGGACTATACCAATACAACGAACGACTTTTAAAAGTCACTAATTATCCGAAGATCATTATCCCGACACATTGGGACAACTTTCGTTTGCCGTATGGATTTTCACAAGAAAGTGGAGTAACGCAAAAACTACTGCCCTTTAAGGAAGATGTAAGACGGCTATCACCAGAAACCAAAGTGATTATTCCCGAACATTTAGGTACCATTAGCATTAACTAAAACGAATAAACAGCCTATATTACCGCGAAATTTATGAAAGAGAATATGATGCTTGCCTTTATTGAACATGTATTGAAAAATATGCCAGAGGGTTGGTTGAAACTGACTACGCACCGACTGGATATTTATGATGAAAAATTAGCTAAAACAAAATTTTTAAACGCATTTGAAAATTTATATCAAACTAAGAATTCTGATGCAACATCATTAAAAGAATTGCCAACCGCATACGACTATATCCGATTAGGTCATCCCCTATCATGTATACTTGAGTGGGCAGTTGCCAAGACATTTGGGCTCTCCTCGGAAAATATCATCAGTTTTTCCTCAAAGACGATTCCTGTAATGGCCATTCTCAGAACAAATGCGTTGAAGGGCACAAAGACGCGTGTTCTGTATTCAGGCGAACTTCCTGCGTTTTTTGATGTTGACTTGGTACAACAGGTGTATGGCTATTTTTTTGAATTACAAAAAGCAAACAACTTAGCGTCCATTCCAACTTTCGATGGGAGTACAGTTCTTATTTCTCATCAAGATTTCATTGCTAGCCAAGCCCTTAGTCCCGCTATTGACTTTTTTGTCCACACCTTCAATCAACTAGGCAGTATACTAATTGTACAAGGGCGTAAAAACGAAAAGTATATTTCAGAAATTCAACATGTACGACGACGGGAAACGATTGCCATGACACCTGCTAATTGCCTTACGACATTACAAAGTCTAGCGAAAACATCTTTCCTTAAAACCTCTCCAAGGAACGAAAATAAGGACAGAGCAACTGTTTTGGATGCTATTAAAAAAATTACGGGCACCAATTCTAAACCTCTTGTAGGTTCTAGCGGATTATCCGTTCAGTATGCTATTATGATGGGTCTTGTACATGATGCCCTAGAGAATCATAAAGGAAAGGCGATCAAATTTATTGTACCTCCAAATTGCTATGGTGGTACAAATGACCAGGCAAGACGTGTTGCCTCTAGTATTGAAAATGTAGAAGTGGTTGATTTACCTGTAGATGGAGATAACGATATGGTGCAAAGTTTACATACTGTTTTAGACAGAGTCGCCGCCGAAAATGCAATACCATATGTTATAGCTGAAATTCCTACCAATCCAAGAGTGGAAGTTCCGGACTTGGTAAAACTAAAAGACGCCTTGCTGCAAGTCCGAAACACGGAAACGGATGAAGTTGCTATTGCCCCAGTATTTATTCTAGATCAAACCTTCTGTCCCAATGTGCATTTTCTAGGTGAGGGTGAAATCCTCTCCGGCGTTAGGGCTATATCCTATGCAAGTGGTTCCAAATTTCCAAGCGGCGGACGATGTACCGCAGGGTATTGTGTAGGGAATAAAAAAGCGGACGCTCTAATGCAAAAAATAGACTTGCATTTAAAGCTATGCGATAATGAGGCTACTGCATTACAAATGAAGATTTTGGCGGAGCAAATGCCATCCATGAACCAACGCATCAAAGCTGCCTATAAGAATACACGAGAATTTGTAGATTATATCCAAAAAACACTACCAACGGCGAAAATCAATTTTGTGTCCGAAGATTTGGCATTACAAGGTTTTACCCCATCGGTATTCTCTTTGGACCTTCCTACGAAAGGCAATACACACGAAGAAAAGGAAGCTTATAAAAGAGAATTAAATCATAGACTCATTAGGATGATGATTACAGAAATCCCAAACGAAAGCAAGCACTGCGTAAGCTACGGCCAGTTACAGGGTTGTTATTGGACCATCCCCGCAACGTCTACACAAGGCACCACCAAAGAAGGCGATAAAGATTATATTGCCAGGGTATCCCTTGCTCCAAACATGGATCTGGAACATCATAAAAAGGTATTTTTAAAATTTGTAGAAACGCTATAACACCATGGATTTTATTAACGACCCAATGTATGTTTTAACCATGCTATGCCTTATGGTCATTTTAGCGGTGTATGCTGGTAAAACAAAATTTGGAAAGCAATTTGGAGCGGCCTTATTAGTTATTTTGTTCACGGCAGTTCTGGCCAATCTTAGCATTATTCCTACCGCATCCAATAGTATCGGTTTATATAGTGCCATTTTTAAGTACGTAGCACCCATTTCGATTTTTTTCTTATTGTTGAACGTCAACTTGACATCCATCAAGCAAGCAGGCCTGCCCATGATTGGTTTGTTTTTAGTGGGTTCTTTGGCAACCACCTTGGGTATTCTTATTTCCTGGTTCCTAGTTTCTCCGGAACGGGTGTTGGGAGAGGATGGAAAAATAATCGCTGGTATGATTACCGGCACCTACACCGGTGGTAGCGTCAATTTTAATGCCGTAGCATTGGAATACGGCTTCCAAGAAAAAGGAATCTTGTACGCGGGTACCATTGCGGTAGATAATGTCGTTACCACCTTATGGATTGTGGCCACCTTGGCTTTTCCCGTTTTTTTAAGACGTTTTTGGAAAGATAAAACTAGGGTAAAACCTACAGGCCAAAAAGAGATTGAAACGAATATGGAAGAGGAGCGTATGGATTTTACTTCACTGATTTGGTTATTTTTTCTAGGTATCGCTGCCTATTTTGCCTCAGAAATGATGTCAGATTTCGTGCCGAAAATTCCGTCCATTCTTATCCTATCCACGCTGGGGATTATTTTGGCACAGTTCAAGTTTGTCGCAAATTTAAAAGGCAGTCATAATTTAGGCATGTACCTGGTTTTTCTTTTCCTAGCCGTCATTGGTGCCTACTGCGAACTAAGTGCGGTAGCCGAGCTACAGGAAGTTGGTCTTACCCTACTCCTATTCGCTGGCTTAGCGGTTGTGTTTCATGGTGTTTTGGTGATATTGATAGGTGGGTTGCTGTATCGCGATTGGGAAATGATAGCTATTGTTAGTCAGGCAAATGTAGGCGGTGGCGCCACGGCTATTGCGCTGGCGGAAACCTTTAACCGTAAAGACTTGGTGCTACCTGCCATCTTGGTAGGCACCCTGGGTATCGCCTTGGGCAGCTATCTTGGCTTCTTTGTAGTCTATCTTCTTTCCTAATAACATTTGTTGCTTCTTATGAAGAATATCAAAGTAAGTACTTTACGGTTTTGCTTACTGTCGGTTTGATCGTAGTCGAAAACCTTCTAGGACCAAAATTGGGGTTCGTCCACGCTCAGCCTAATAGTTAGGAAGTACGAATAATAGTAAATCAATACTTATTGACAGATAAAATCAGCAATATTTTCCAGACCTAATTTTTACTACACCGCTTTTCCAAAATTGCTGATAAACCACTATCAGCTTACAGATTTAACCTTTAATTTTGTAGTCTTAAACATATCGCATGAGTAAAGCTGTTTATATTGCCACTAGCGAGCCAAATAGTGGTAAATCTATTATTTCCCTAGGCCTAATGCAATTGCTGTTGGGCAAAGCTGCCAAAGTATCCTATTTTAGACCAATAATAGATGATGTTGAGCCGGGCGGTATAGACAATCATATCAACACCATAACTTCCTATTTTAATTTGGATAGTTCTTTCTCGGATTCCTACGCGTTCACCAGAAGTCAGGTAATTCGTATGAAAAATGATGATGAGGACGATGCGATTATCAATAAGATTATCAACAAGTATAAGGCTATAGAGGAGCAATCGGATTTTGTATTGGTAGAAGGTACCAATTTTACGGGGGAAGGCACCATGATAGAATTCGACATCAATATAGTTATTGCCAAAAATTTAGGAATACCTGCCATTATTTTGGCAAGTGGTGTGGGCAAAACCATGGATGCCTTGGTAGGCAACCTTCAAATTGCCTATGATTCCTTTGATGACAAAGGTGTACAGGTGTTGGCAGCTATTGCGAACAAGGTAGTGCCGGAAAATGTAACGAAGGTAATAGCAGAACTACAAAAACAGCTTCCTGCAACGGTTTTGGTTGCTGCAATTCCTTCTAATCCCATATTATCCAACCCATCGGTAAAGGAAATCAACGAAAATTTAAAAGGGAAGATACTCTTTGGAGAAAACTACATTAATAACAGAGTCGATGGTTTTAGTGTAGGTGCCATGCAGTTACGTAATTACCTAACGCATATAAAAGAAAATGGTTTGGTGATCACCCCTGGTGATCGTGCAGATATCATCCTAGGGGCCTTACAGGCTAATATTTCAGCAAATTATCCAGCTATTTCGGGTATTGTACTCACGGGAGGTTTAATTCCCGAAAAGGCCATCATTCAACTTATAGAAGGCCTATCCGATATTGTCCCCATAATTTCCGTCGAAGGTGGCACCTTTGGTATGGCAAACAGTATTGGATCTATTAAATCCCAGATGTATGCCGAAAATACCGAAAAAATAAAAACCGCTATCAACGATTTTGATACATACATCCCAACCGAGGAACTGGCGCAACGGTTGATTACCTTCAAGGCTATTGGAATAACTCCTAGAATGTTCCAATATAATCTTTTGAAACGCGCAAAGCAGCACAAGAAGCATATTGTGCTACCAGAGGGATCGGACGAACGTATTTTACGAGCGGCAAAGCAGTTGATGGATGTAAACGCGGTTAGTCTTACCTTACTGGGCAGCAAAGCATTAATTCTGGATAAACTGGCAAAATTGGATATGGTCCTGGATCTGGATAAGGTCCAAATCGTGGACCCTATAGCTTCCCCAAAGTTTAAGGACTATGCCCATACGCTATACCAGCTGAGAAAACACAAGAATGTAGACCTTACCATGGCCAAAGATTTAATGACAGATGTATCCTATTTTGGCACTATGATGGTATACAAAGGCGATGCAGACGGCATGGTTTCCGGTGCCATACATACTACACAGCATACCATACTGCCAGCCTTGCAATTTGTAAAAACTAAACCTGAGGTTTCGTTGGTTTCTTCCGTCTTTTTTATGTGCCTCCCAGATAGGGTTACGGTCTTTGGCGATTGTGCCATTAACCCGAACCCCAATGCGGAACAATTGGCAGAAATCGCAATTTCCTCTGCGGATACCAGCACCGCTTTTGGTATAGAACCACGTATTGCTATGTTATCCTATTCCTCTGGTGCATCTGGGATTGGGGAAGATGTAGACCGTGTACGCAAAGCGACTGAACTCGTGAAACAAAAACGGCCCGATTTAAAAATTGAAGGGCCTATCCAATACGATGCTGCGGTAGATTTAAAAGTAGGCATGAGCAAATTACCGGATTCCCAAGTAGCCGGAAGAGCGACCGTATTTATTTTTCCAGACCTTAACACCGGAAACAACACCTATAAAGCGGTACAGCGTGAAACCGGTGCCTTGGCTATAGGCCCCATGCTACAAGGACTCAACAAACCTGTAAACGATTTAAGCCGTGGCTGTACCGTAGATGATATTTTTAACACCGTAGTGATAACGGCCATACAGGCGGAAGGACTTTAACCAGCGGGTAGTATGTAGTTAGAAGTGGATTGTCTGTTCGAGTGCTTTTGCTCCGCAGCGCAGCGAGGAAACTAAAGTGTATCGAGAACAGTCTCCAATCAAAAAAGGTTCTCGATACGCTTGCCTTTCCGATGAAAAATCGGAAATTCAACCACTCGAACTGCCAGTAAATTAAAGCAACTTACGAAACCATGAACATCCTCATCATAAACGCCGGAAGCTCCTCCATAAAATTCCAACTCATACAAATGCCAACAGAAACTGTCGTTTGTTCCGGGATGGTAGAGCGTATCGGTTCGGACAAAGCGGTCTTCACTTACAAGTCAGCTAAAGCATCCATAAAACAAGAAAGTGCTATTAAAACGCATAAAGACGGACTAAATAAAATAGCGGCTATATTATTACATCCTGTAGACGGAGTCATACAAAATAACGATGAGATTGATGTCGTAGGACACCGTGTGGTACATGGGGGCGATTCCTTCTCTGCCACTACCCTGATTACCCCTGCCGTTAAAAAAGAAATCCTGGAGTTTTCCACCCTTGCGCCCTTACATAATCCACATAATTTGGAAGGTATTACCATTTCGGAAGAATTGTTTACCAATGCCAAACAGGTAGCGGTTTTTGATACGGCCTTCCACCAGACCATTCCGGTAAAGGCCCGTAAATATGCCATTCCCAACGCTTTGTACCAGGAACATGGCATTCAGGCCTACGGTTTTCACGGCACCAGCCATAAGTATGTATCGGAAAAAGCGATTACCTACCTCAACAAACCTTCCGCCAAAGTGTTGAGCATTCATTTGGGCAATGGCTGCAGCATTACGGCAATCAAAGACGGCAAGAGCATGGACCATAGTTTGGGTTTTGCCCCGGGTAACGGACTTATCATGGGCTCTAGAAGTGGCGATATAGACCATGCCGTAATTTTTCACTTGGTACATGCACTCGGCTATTCTTTGGACGAGGTAAATACATTGCTCACAAAAAAAAGCGGTATGCTTGGTCTCACGGGCTATAGCGACCTGCGCGACATCCAGACTAAAGCGCAAAATGGAAATCGTGATTGCCAACTCGCCTTGGACATGAACGCCTACCTTATTAAAAAATATATTGGTGCTTATTCAGCCGCTTTAAATGGGTTGGATGCCATCGTTTTTACCGCTGGCATCGGCGAGAACTCTGCTGTGCTTAGAAAACTGGTTTGTAGCGATATGGACTTTTTGGGTATTACGCTGGACGATACTAAAAATGAACAAAGATCATCCGTGCTCCGTGAAATTAGTACCGACATTGCAAAAGTGAAGGTTCTGGTCATTCCTACCAACGAGGAATTGGAAATTGCCAAGCAGGCTTTTGCACTTTGCACCTAAGAGGTGTACCAAAGGAAGCGTACGGATAAGTAAGTGCATCACACGGAAACTTTGCATATCTTCGGGGGAGAACGATAATCCATTCCAAACCTGAACGCATATGCCAACCAACACCTATTCTTCAAAATGTAGTGCTGCTATCCTACTCCTATTTTTTTCGACGATATGTTTTCAAGCGCAACAAACGCAGACCGATAGTTATACCCGATACGAATTACTGGAGCCAGAGAGTCATTCCTTCCGGATTATATATGACGTAAGCGCTACTGCGGCAAATAGCACCTATTATTGGAATACCCTAAGGCGGGGTAGCGAACATGTCGTCAACACTGTTTGGGACCTATTTTCTGGAGAAGAACTCCAATGGCAAATCGTGGATAATGTAACCGCAAAACAAAACGGGCTATCCTCTGCATCGGAGGATACCGATTATCTTCAAATTACCTTAGCGAGACCCGTTCCGGAAGGCGGACAAGCGCGAATTCGTATTGATAAAACCTATACCGACCCGGCCAGCTATTTTACCGAAGATGGAGCCCTAGTATTTTCCCGAACCTTGGGCATCAAACGCAACAGCATCGTATTGCCAAAAGGATATGAAATCACCCATTGCAACTATCCTTCGCAAGTGGACCTTACCGGAGATGCCCGTATAAAAGTGAGTTTTATGAATGTAAGTCCCGCTGCGGTTCCGCTGGTGATCAAAGCCAAACCGCTACCGGCAATTACGGAGATAAATATAATAGCCGAAGAACCGTACAGCCCTGGTACAGGTACCGGCAGGGATGCCTCTACCGCGCGACTAGGCTACACCTTTACCGAGCGGGCCTTCCAAGACCGGGATATCACCTATTTCCTACAGCAACCTGAAACGAGTTCCTTTCTATTATACCACGATTATACGGAGACGCGCACAGGTGTAGACCGTTACATTAATGTGGTGAGAGCTGGCAGCAAAGCCTCCAACCCGTCTGCCGTAATTTTGGATACGGGAGAACAGCTACAAGTAGAAACGCTTATCGGGGATGCCATTACAAAACGTGGTATTGATATTGGTTCGGAAGTTAAAGCAGATACCGAAGTGGTTGCCATTTGGTTTGATGCCGTAGCAGAAGGCGCATCCAAACGCTTGCGCATTACCGAAACCTATACGGACCCAAAACGCTACACCATCTATAAGAATCAACTGGTCTGGGACCGGAGTTTTGGTCGAAACCGAAATACCGTAGTATTACCTGAGGGTTGGTTCTTGACCACCTCTTCCATCCCTGCAGTAATTGCTCCAACCGAAGATGGACGCACCTCCCTACGCTTTGTGAACGAAAGACCAGATAACATTGACGTCTTTATTAAGGCACAACGAAAAAATTAGTATGATTTTATGGAGTTGTAAACACATGCACCAGACCTAAGCTTTTGTTGTTGAGCTGTAAAAAACCCAATTTCCGAATAGTGACTAGCGTTTTTAGGCTACGAGCTTTTCTAAAAATCGATAAAATGGAATTGAAAGGCTACTTATCCAAACTTTAGGTTTTATGCTTTAAAAATTGTGGAGACCTCATTTAGTACACAACATGATAACTATCAACAAATAAATATACATCCAGTGATAAAGTTTAATTCAAAAATGTTTGGAGTATTAGTAGCTGTTGTTTGCGCGATGACAGCTATTTTATTAACAGCTTGTAATGTCAATTCCAATCAAACAATTAAAGAGACTCCAAATTTACTTTTAATACTAGTAGATGATCTTGGTTATGGTGATTTAGCTTCCTACGGTCATCAGATCGTAAAAACACCAAATATTGACAAACTAGTTCGTGATGGTATTAAGTACACTCAATATTATGCACCGTCTCCGTTGTGTTCGCCATCGCGTGCTGGCCTACTAACCGGACGTACTCCGTATCGCACGGGTATCCGTTCTTGGATTCCAGCCAGCTCGAATATACATATAGGAAAAAATGAAATTACACTTGCTCACTTGTTAAAGGGAAAAGGTTATGAAACTGCTGTGATGGGAAAGTGGCATCTAAACGGTGGTGCCGAGATGACTGATCAGCCTCAAGCAAAAGATATGGGATTTGATTATAGCTTTATTATACCGGGTGGTTGGGTGGAAAATAAGAAGATTGAAACCAAACCCACCGACGGAACGCTCCGCCATGGCAAGATGTATCCAGATAATTTCTGGCGTAATGGAAAGCCTATTGGTGACACAGAAAAATTCAGTGGAGAATTAGTGTCTGATGAGGTTATTTCTTGGTTGGATAACCACGAAAAAGGAAATCCATTTTTCCTTTATGTACCCTTCTCTGAAGTTCACACCCCTATTGCTTCGCCAAAAAAATACCTTAAGATGTATAGTGACTATATAACTGAATCCGCTAAAAATAACCCTGACCTATACCACTGGGACTGGGTAGACCAACCATATAGGGGTCAGGGAGAGTATTACGCCAATATTAGTTTTGTTGATGCTCAAGTGGGCAAGATCATGGCGAGACTGGAAAAGTTAGGTGAGTTGAACAATACCATTGTAATATTAACTTCAGATAATGGCCCTGTAACACGTGAAGCAAGAAAACCCTGGGAACTTAACATGGCTGGTGAAACGGGAGGTCTAAGAGGTAGAAAAGACAATTTGTTTGAAGGCGGAATACGTGTTCCAGCAATAGTAAGATACCCTAAAATGATTAAACCCGGACAAATATCTCACACCCCAGTATATGGTTTGGATTGGCTACCAACATTGGCAGAACTAATGGATTTTGACTTGCCGACTGACCGGGAGATTGATGGTCAGTCCATAGTAAACACTATGAAAGGGAAAGACATTGATCGTGGAAGGCCAATGATATGGACTATAGATATGGAGGGGCAAGATGACCCCATTAATGAATGGGCCATTCGAGATGGCGACTGGGTATTAATCCTTGATAGAGGCGAGAAGCCAAAGTTTCTATTCAATATTGTGAATGACCCTTACCAAGTGATAAACCTTCTCCATAGTCATGATTCTATTCTAAATCCTATGCTAAAGAAGTTCATGCAATACAAAAATAATATTGAAACTGATTCCATAAATGAGTTCACAAAATAACCCAATAAAAGTATTGCATAATTCATTACCACCAGTTTTATGTTGAGCGACATAAAGTTTGAACATAATTATCATTTTGGCGAGTATTTCTATACGTAAAGTGTAACCTATACAACTACCTAGAGTCTATATGAGGACAAAACGCAAAAGAACAAGCTACCCTGCGACTAAAGCACTCTAAAGCAACTTTCAATAACCCAATCCATCAACAACCAAAAAACACAGGACAACTACAATTCCCAAATAGGTCTCATTATTGTACGTTTTCATCGGTGCTCTTATATATGATCAATTACGTATAAAATATAGTCGTAAAATGCGCTTGTGTGCATAACCTTGAAAATAGTGATGTTACTTTAAGCCTCCTCCAATTTGTGCTATGATCTTTAGCTAAGCCTATAAAGCAAAGAGTTAAAATTCTATGTATTAGATATTCTTATGTAATTAATAATTTGTTTTAATATAATTTATTATCTCTCTTGCCGTTTTTTGAAATTATAACCCAAATAAAAATTATGAAACACCTAAGATTTTTAAAAAATGCTATGTTATCGCTTACCCTTGTCTTAATTGTCAGTTGTAGTAAAGATGATGACACCTTTGCCAATGTAACCGTAAACGGTACCCTGCTCGTTGGTGATCGTTCAGATTTTAACGGAGATATAGATGCCAGTTTTACCGGAAATGGGGGCTCTGCAACGCGCTCCTTTATCTGGAATAACAACCTCAATACAGCAGACTATAATGCAGACATTACAGCGCTTACTGAGGGTACATTTCGAATTACTGTTGAGGATTCCGAAGGAACTACGGTACTTGACAGTACCATTGATGGAAACACGGAGCCAGATACGATAGGTGGCGTTACTTCATCAGGCGCTTCAGGTATATGGACCGTAAATATTACAGTCTCCGACTTTAAGGGGGACGGTAGTTTTTCGCTAAGCGAAGGAGATTAATTAATCACAACATGTATTAACAAACCCTGTTAAGCTATTTTAACAGGGTTTTTTTATTCGAAAAACTATGGCCCAACCTACTATTTTAAGGAAGTCATGAGCATTTTCCAGGTAAGATGTTCAAAAACTACTACAACAATTTGAATACACGGTATTGGAAAAATAAAAGTATACATGGCAACAAAATTTCTGTTAATATCAAAAATAGTTGTACCTGAACCGCAGTATCAGAAGCCATAGACTTATAACTTTATCGTAGATCAACCAAAAAACACAACCTTCCCACAATTCGTAATTCGCAGTCATTATTGTACTTTTGCACTTTGCTATGAACCATGATCAATTACGAAGAAAATATAGAGGTGAAGGGCGCTCGCGTTCATAACCTTAAAAACATCGATGTTACCATACCAAGGGAGAAATTGGTAGTGATTACGGGCCTTTCCGGTAGCGGTAAATCTTCCTTGGCCTTTGATACCATTTACGCGGAAGGCCAACGGCGGTATATAGAAACCTTTTCGGCCTACGCCCGGCAGTTTTTAGGCGGTTTAGAACGCCCAGATGTGGATAAAATAGACGGACTCTCGCCCGTTATCGCCATTGAGCAAAAAACGACCTCCAAGTCGCCCCGGTCCACCGTGGGCACGATAACGGAAATTTACGATTTTTTACGCTTGCTTTTTGCCCGTGCCGGAGATGCGCACAGTTATAATACAGGCGAAAAAATGGTAAGTTACAGCGACGAACAGATTAAGGAATTGATTATTGAATCCTACAGGGACAAAAAAATAAACGTACTCGCTCCCATTATAAAATCCAGAAAAGGGCATTACAGAGAGCTTTTTGAGCAGATTGCCAAACAGGGCTTTGTGAAAGTGCGGGTAGATGGTGAGGTTAAGGATATTGTTAAGGGCATGAAAGTGGACCGTTACAAAACCCACGACATAGAAATCGTTATAGACCGCTTAAAAGTGGTAGAAACGGAAGATTTGCACAAACGTATTTCAGAGACCATAAATACCGCTATGTACAGTGGCGACAACGTGTTGATGATTCTGGAAGAGGGCACCGCGGAACCCCGATATTTTAGTCGGGACCTTATGTGCCCTACCACGGGTATCTCCTACCCTGTTCCCGAGCCCAATACCTTTTCGTTCAACTCACCAAAAGGGATGTGCCCCAATTGCAGCGGTCTGGGACATGTATACGAGGTAAACGAAGCAAAGATATTTCCCAATAAAAAACTATCCATTAAAGCCGGTGGGATTGCGCCCTTGGGCGAATACAAAAAATCCTGGGCCTTTAAACAGATAGAGACCATTGCACAACGCTATAATTTTGAACTAACGGACTCCATAGACAAGATTCCAAAGGAAGCGATGGAGGTATTGTTGCGCGGTGGCAACGAAAGTTTTGAAATCGATTCAAAGGCCTTAGGCGTAAAACGTACCTATAAAATAGATTACGAGGGTATTTCCAATTTTATAAAGAGTCAGTTTGAGGCTGCAGAATCTACTTCCATCAAAAGATGGGCAAAGGAGTATATGGACAAGATTACCTGTCCTACTTGCGACGGGGCTAGACTACGAAAAGAATCTCTGAACTTTAAAATAGACAATAAGAACATCGCCGAAATAGCCCATTTGGATATTTCTGAACTAGCGGATTTTTTTGAAAATTTAGAAGAGCTACTGGAGGGGAACCAATTAAAGATTGCGGGCGAAATTATAAAGGAAATCCGTACGCGTATTCGTTTCTTATTGGATGTTGGCCTCGATTATCTTTCGTTGAACAGGAGTTCTAAATCGCTTTCTGGTGGTGAGGCACAACGCATTCGTTTGGCCACCCAAATAGGTTCACAGCTTGTAGGTGTACTCTATATTTTGGATGAGCCCAGTATTGGACTGCACCAGCGCGATAATGCCCGTTTGATTAAATCTTTGGAATCCTTACGCGATATTGGCAACTCGGTTATCGTAGTAGAGCATGATAAGGATATGATTTTATGTGCAGACCATGTAATCGATATTGGACCAAAAGCGGGGAAGCATGGGGGAGAAATTATTTCCCAAGGCACCCCGGAGCAGCTCAAAAATGTACATACGATTACGGCAGATTATATCACCGGAGTAAAAGAAATAGAAGTACCCAAAACACGAAGAAAAGGCAACGGCAAAAAAATAGTGCTTTCCGGCTGTACGGGGAATAATTTAAAAAACGTAAAAGTGGAGTTTCCACTAGGGAAAATGATCGGCGTAACGGGCGTATCCGGCAGTGGTAAATCTACCCTGATCAACGAGACCCTATACCCCATTATGAACGCTCACTATTTTAATGGCGTTAAAAAACCTATGCCTTACAAAAAGATTACAGGGCTGGAACATATAGACAAGGTCATAGACATCAACCAATCGCCCATTGGTCGCACCCCGCGTTCCAATCCAGCAACCTATACCGGGGTGTTCAGTGAAATACGTGCCTTGTTTACCAAAACGCCGGAAGCGGCCATTCGTGGTTACAAACCCGGACGGTTTAGCTTCAATGTAAAAGGTGGTAGATGTGAAACCTGCCAAGGAGGTGGTCTCCGGGTCATTGAAATGAATTTTCTTCCGGATGTTTATGTAGAATGTGAAACCTGTAACGGAAAACGCTTTAACAGGGAAACCTTAGAAATTCGCTATAAAGGCAAGTCCATCGCAGATGTTTTGGAAATGACCATAGATGAAGCCGTTGCTTTTTTTGAACTGATACCTAAAATCCATAGGAAGTTAAAGACCATACAGGATGTTGGCTTAGGCTATATTTCCTTAGGCCAACAGTCCACTACACTATCTGGTGGGGAAGCACAACGTATAAAACTGGCTACTGAACTATCTAAAAGGGATACGGGCAATACATTTTATATCTTGGACGAACCCACTACGGGACTTCATTTTGAAGATATTCGGGTTTTGATGGACGTTTTGAACAAACTGGCGGACAAAGGAAATACCGTTTTGGTCATTGAGCATAATCTGGACGTCATAAAACTGGCAGATCATGTGATCGATATTGGTTACGAAGGTGGCCGTGCCGGCGGACAATTGGTGGCCAAAGGAACACCTGAGGAAATTTGTAAGGACAAGAAAAGTTATACGGCAGCGTTTTTGAGAAAGGAAATGAATATGAAATAAACCAATTTTGGGAAAATTATAAAAACATTTATACTCAAATTTGGAATTAGCTAAAAATATATGAGATCACAAAAACATCATAAAGGTTGGAACGAAATTAAGACCAATGACTCTTGGGCCCTTTTTAAGATTATGGGTGAATTTGTCAATGGTTTTGAAAAAATGAGCAAAATAGGACCGTGTATATCTGTATTTGGTTCTGCACGTACCAAGGAAGACGCCAAGTATTACAAATTGGCCGTAGAAATATCCAAAAATATTGCAGAGGCGGGCTACGGGGTTATCACAGGCGGTGGCCCAGGCATTATGGAAGCAGGGAACCGAGGAGCAAATTTAGCCGGTGGCACATCGGTAGGGCTAAATATAGACCTTCCCTTTGAGCAGCATGACAATCCGTATATAGACGACGATAAAAGTCTGGATTTTGATTACTTCTTCGTAAGAAAAGTAATGTTCGTAAAATATTCCCAAGGCTTTGTGGTCATGCCCGGTGGTTTTGGTACTTTAGACGAACTGTTTGAAGCCATGACATTGATACAGACGCATAAAATTGGAAAATTTCCGATTATCCTTGTAGGTAGTGAATTCTGGACCGGCCTTCTAGACTGGATTAAGAACACAATGTTAACCCATGGTACCATTAGTCCAGAGGATTTGAACTTGATAAAAATTGTAGATACACCAGACGAAGTGGTAGAAATTATTGATGCATTCTACAAGGGACACACCTTAAGTCCAAACTTCTAAAATATCCTTTGAAAACGTTTCCCTACTATACCAAAACACTCGGCTTACTGCTATTTTTAGTGGTGAGCGTACCTGTTTTGGCCCAATACGAAACAAAACTTTCGGTAAACTTAAACGAGTATACCAAGGAACTGGATATTAAACAGGAATTTACCTACTATAACGACTCGCGGTATAACCTTGGCATGCTATACTTTAACGACTGGGCCAATGCCTACGCTAAAAAGAACACAGGGTTGGCCAAGCGCTTTGCACAGGAGTTTAAAAAAAGTCTTCACCTTGCAAAGGATAGCGAACGTG
>CAZUIE010000029.1:0-3548 GCA_964620945.1 uncultured Maribacter sp. | reverse complement strand
CGCTTTGCACAGGAGTTTAAAAAAAGTCTTCACCTTGCAAAGGATAGCGAACGTGGCTACACCACTATTATAAGTGTCGTAGACGATAAATATAAGGGTCTGCAGTGGGAACGAACCGATGGGGAAGATATCATACGAGTGCGCTTAAACGAATCCTTGGCGCCCGAAGATTCGACCAAAATATTCATTACCTATAAAGTGAAGCTGCCCTCGGATAAATTTACTACGTACGGGTACGACAACAGGGGCAATTACTATCTAAAGGATTGGTACCTCACCCCTGCAGTATACGACGGTAAATGGCGATTGTACTCCAATAAGGACTTAGAAGACCTATATACGAATATTACCAAAACAACAATCGATTTCAAATATCCGGACAGTCTGTTTTTAAGCACGAACTTAAGCAAAAACAAAAAATCTAAATTTCCTAATGGTCAATTCGCACAAATTACAGGGGAAAAACAAAAGAGTGCCGAACTTATTCTCAGAACTACAAAAGATTTCAAAACCTATATAACGCCCACGGTAACTATAGAAACGGATATATCCGCACCGCGTTATAATCCCGTTGAGCAAATGATAAGCATCAATAGAATAACTGATTTTATTCATGCAAATCTTGGGGACTACCCACACCAAAAACTACTAGTGAGTCAATTGGATTATAACAAAGACCCATTATTTGGTCTTAATCTATTACCCTCTTTCTTAAGACCTTACGAGCAGCAATTTCAATTTGAAATGAAGTTTTTAAAAACAGCGTTGAACAGCATGCTCAAGGAAACCCTGTTTTTGAACCCTAGGAGCGAACAGTGGCTCAACAGCGCTATTGCCAACTACCTTATGATTGCCTATGTGGAAGAATATTATCCCGATCAAAAACTTTTTGGAAACTTATCGCGCATTTGGGGCCTACGCAGTTTTAATATGGCCAAAATGGATTTCAATGATCAATATGCCTTCCTGTATAACCTCATGGCAAGGAGTAACAGGGATCAGGCCTTGACCGTACGAAACGATTCACTTATCAAATTCAATCAAAAGATAGCCAATAAGTACAAAGCAGGCCTCGGCCTTGCCTATTTGGCAAATTACATTGGTAAAGAAAAAGTAGATCAAAGTATTAAGACCTTTTTTAAGTATTATCAGTTAAACAAGGTAAGCGTTAACGATTTTGAGTCCATTCTAAAAAGAGCGACCACGGATGACATCAATTGGTTTTTTAAGGAATATGTAGCATCCGATAGCCGAATCGATTTTAAAATTAAAAAAGTAGAAAAACTTGGGGACTCCCTAGCTGTTAGTATTAAAAATAAAGAAGGGACAAATGTCCCTATATCCATGTTCGGTCTTAAAAATGATACGGTAATTTCTAAATACTGGTTTACAGACATTGAGGAGTTGGAAACGTTTACTATACCCAATAAGGAGGAGGACAAATTAGTACTTAATTACGACCAAAAAATACCAGAATTCAATCAGCGTGATAACTGGAAATCACTGGGTGGTTTTCTTTCAAGTAATAAGAATTTACACTTTACCTTCTTTAAGGACACCGAAAATCCCAATTACAACCAAGTGTTCTACGTTCCTGTATTAAACTTTAATATTTATGACGGTTGGGCACCAGGTATGCGGCTCTATAATAAAACGTTTTTGGAACGTCCTTTTGTATATGATTTTGCACCCTCCTATTCCTTTAGGGAAAAAGCTTTCGTTGGGTATGGCAAGTTCAACTATCGTAAATACTTGAACAAAACCGGACTCTATGTCTCTAACTATGGGTTAAGCGCTTCTACCTCTCATTTTAATGTAAACTCCAGGGCAACATCGGTAACTCCTTCTCTTAGTTTTGGTTGGAGACCTGACGATTTACGATCTGATAAACGTGAGTTTTTAACCTTTAGGTATATCAACATCCTAAGAGATTTTGATGAAAGTATTGAAGATTTGGCCAACGATTCGGAAAATCCCGATTACAGTGTGTTCAATGCTCGGTATCTGAACAGACATAATGGAATCATTGATTACAATTCATGGTCTGTAGATTTTCAACTGGCCGGTAATTTTAGTAAGATAGCTTTCGAATACGAGTACCGAAAGCTTTTTGAAAGCAACAGACAATTTAACCTCCGGTTTTTTGCGGGTAAGTTTTTGAGTAACAATACGGATACCAATTTCTTTAATTTTGCCTTGGATAGACCAACGAACTACCTTTTTGATTACAACTATTTGGGTCAGTCCGAAGACTCCGGAATTTACAGCCAGCAGCTTATCATTGCCGAGGGCGGTTTTAAATCCTTTTTAGATGAAGAATACCGCTTTTCAGATAATTGGATGACCACCGTTAATACCAGTTTTAACCTTTGGCGATGGATAGAACTGTATGGAGATGCCGGTTTAGTGAAAAATTCGGGATCAAAAGCAAAATTCGTGTATGATTCCGGTGTTCGTTTAAATCTCGTGACGGATTTCTTTGAACTTTATTTTCCTGTTCAATCCAACAATGGATGGGAAATTGGCCAACCCAACTACGGTGAAAAAATCCGTTTTATCATTACGGTAAGTCCTAGGACGCTTACGGGATTGTTTACAAGAACTTGGTTTTAAGTTTCATATCCGCAACAAAAGCGACTATTATTACGCAATTTTTAACAATAATATAATTATTTGTTGCTAAAACTGGTAATATAACAACCAATATTGACGTTGTATCATTGCTAAAACGCTTTTGTTTAAGTATTTTTGCAACAACACCATATAGCCTATGAACGTCTCCTCCAAAACTAGCAACGACATTTCCTTTGAAGATTTTAAGACGCAAATACTTCAAGACTACGAAACAGCATTTATAAGTAGGGCCTGTAGTCTTTTAGGGAGAAAAGAGGTACTTACCGGCAAGGCTAAATTTGGAATTTTTGGCGATGGTAAGGAACTACCTCAATTGGCCATGGCCAGAGCTTTTAAGGATGGGGATTTCAGGAGTGGTTACTACAGGGACCAAACCTTCATGATGGCTTTGGGACTTTTGGGACCAAAAGATTTTTTTCATGGACTTTATGCTACCACGAACATGGAAATGGAACCCATGAGCGGTGGTCGACAGATGGGAGGTCATTTTCTTACCTACAGCTTAAACGAGGATGGAACATGGAAAAACTTAACCAAACAAAAAAATAGCAGTGCGGATATATCCTGTACCGCAGGACAAATGCCAAGACTCCTTGGCCTAGCACAAGCCTCCAAAGTATACAGAAAGGAGCGCGAAATGGACAGCAGCAAATTCTCCGATGCCGGAAACGAAGTGGCTTGGGGAACCATTGGCAATGCCAGTACTAGTGAAGGTATGTTCTGGGAAACTATAAACGCTGGAGGTGTATTACAGGTGCCTATGGTCGTTAGTGTTTGGGACGATGAATATGGAATTTCAGTGCCGGCAAAACACCATACCACAAAAGAGGATATCTCTAAAATATTGTCAGGATTCCAGCGCGATGAAGAACATGAGGGATACGAAATATTAAAAGTAAAAGGTTGGGACTATA
>CAZUIE010000028.1:0-29192 GCA_964620945.1 uncultured Maribacter sp. | reverse complement strand
TTTTGCTTTTTCGTTCCATGCCGCCGATGATACGGTCGCGCGCCTCCATAAAATCGTCTTGTTCCACCTCTTTTTTCTTCTTTCTTGCGGCAATCAGGGCGGCTTCGTTACAAATATTGGCAATGTCGGCCCCCGAAAATCCGGGACTCAATTTGGCCAATAGTTCCACGTCCACATTTTTTGAAAGTTTTAGAGGACGCAGGTGTACCCCAAAAATTTCTTGGCGTTCTTCTTTGGTAGGAAGTTCGAGATAAATATGGCGGTCGAAACGGCCCGGGCGCAACAAGGCCTTGTCCAGCACATCAGGTCGGTTGGTAGCCGCCAATACGATGACCCCTGTATTTGGGCCAAATCCGTCGAGTTCGGTAAGCAATTGGTTGAGTGTGCTTTCACGTTCGTCGTTGGCCTGAAAAGCATTTACTTTACCGCGGGAACGCCCTACGGCATCAATTTCGTCTATAAAGATAATGCTTGGTGCTTTTTCCTTGGCCTTTTTGAAAAGGTCACGCACCCTTGAGGCGCCAACGCCAACGAACATTTCCACAAACTCCGATCCGGACATGGAGAAAAAAGGGTACTTGTGCCTCGCCGGCAACCGCTCTGGCCATTAAGGTTTTTCCTGTTCCGGGTGGGCCCACAAGCATAACACCTTTAGGGATTTTCGCCCCTAACTTAGTATACGTTTTGGGATTTTTTAGGAAATCGACCACTTCCATAACTTCGGTTTTGGCCTCTTTGAGTCCGGCTACATCATCGAAGGTTACAGAGATTTCAGTGCCCTTGTCCGAAATTTTAGGCGTTGATTTTCCAAAATTGAATAGTGGATTTCCTCCTGTTCCCGTGCCGCCCATTCGGCGTAGCATGAACATCCAAAAAAGGATTAGTATGCCAAGAGGCAACAACCATGATAAGATACCGACCCAACTAGTTTCTGTTTTGTATTGCACATCAATTTTATCCATTGATTGAAATTCGGCTTGGGCCCGTTGCAGTTTATCCTCAAAAGTCTCCACTGATCCGATGGTCATTCGGTATTGCGGTACTTCTGCCGAACGGAACAAATTGTTGATGACTTCATTATTTTCGGAATTGTTAGGTTCTTCCTTCTTGATATAGATTTCGGCAACTTCTTTGTTGATGACGACTATTTTTGAAACCTCTCTTTGTGCCAAAAGGGAATCCTGTAAGAAGGTCCAGCTAATTTCTTTGGAAGTTGTGGCAGGGTTCGAAAAGATGGAAAACCACACTATAATTCCGAACAGGAAAAAATAAAACCAACTGATATTTTTACCGCCAAAGGGCGGTTTCGGGCTCTTCTTTTCCTGGGTTTCTGTTTTCTCTTTTTTATTGGACGGCTGCTTCATTTTTTTCGATTGCTACAAATTGATCTAATGCCTCCATCGCCTCACAACCATAGACGACCGATGGTCCACCCCCCATCATCACGGCCACGCCAATGGTTTCCATAATCTCTTCAGAACTGGCACCGGAGTTTAACGAATCGTGTACGTGAAAGGCAATGCACCCATCGCAGCGAACGGTAATGGCGATACCGAGCGCAATAAGTTCCTTGGTCTTTGTTGACAGCGCACCCTCGGTCGTACTTGCCCCATGCAACTCCATAAAACCTTTCATGGTATTAGGTATTCGCGTGCCCATTTTCTTCATGGCCCTTATCAGGTCGTTATAATTCTTTGAATAATCCCGTTTCATCTTTTATCTTTTTTATGGATGTTGTTTTTATATGTATTCCCAAAGCTATTCGATGCAGCTGTTTCTCAAAATGACTTGGGTCATTTCAAATTAAATCGCGATATTCTTTTTCCACCACATAAAAGAACAATGCTCCCGAAAAATACAGAGCAATATCAATAGCATCGGCCGTATAGCGAGGGTTTACTTGGGGTACGTAGTATTCAAAATAGAACGCATAGTATAGGGTAACCATAAGAATTAAGGGTAAGGACAACCGTATTTCATTATTGGCCTTAAACCTTCGAACGGCGTATCGACATATAAAAAGTACAATAGGCATACATAGGAAATCGTTCAGATAATTGTTGACCCATAAAGGTAAAGCCATGCCCCATTGTTGGGTTACATAGACCAAACTTGCCATCGAACAAAAAACAAGCATGTAGCTGTGGCGTATCCATCGAAGTCCCATAAATACCATATCGGATGAAAACATTGTTGAAAAGGTTATTTTTATACGGATAAATAACTAAAAATAAAGGCCAAAAAAGCTCCTATCGCCACTACTATCACCCAAACCGAATACAATATTTTACCCAAAATTCTGATAAACAGGTTGGGGTGTTCCCTCATTTTTTTAAAAAACAGAACGGTGGCACTTGGCTTTTCCAGTTTTCTTTCTTCCTCTTTTTTGGTTGCCCGTGCTTCCCGTTCCAGTTTTCTCCGTAAATTAACATTAATCAACGTACCGCATTGTTCGCAATAATCACGATTTAAATTCATCGTATTGCATTTTGTACACCTTCGATACCTCTTTTCCCCCATACAAGTTATATTCTACTAATAAATGGTACGTAAATGAATTGTTGCCCTGTTCGGGGATTTTAATACCGCGTTTTAAAACAGATTTCCCCAACGTTTAGCTTGGCAATGAAAGTTTCATAAAATAGGTTTTCCTGTGCTGTTCGTATTAATCATTTCAATCCTTAGTATGAAGTATACATCAGTTTAATGCCGTCTTAGCTTTTCAAGACGGCATTATGAAAAAATTAGTAAAGGAATCTTCGTGCGATACACCATTTTCTTGACAATGCTTTTATAAAATAGACGATCTATGAAACTCTTTTTCTTATTGACCAATGCCAGAAGATTGGCGTTCGATTCTTTCAGTAGTATTTCTAAACGCTCCTCAACGTTGTCCCAACGCAAGAATTTATATTGCATATTACCGTAGCGATTCGTTTTGGACAATTCGTTTTTAAGGGTATCAATATGTACCTTTTCCTCTTCACTTTCAAATGCGGTTTCGGTAACATTGACAACATCGATCGAAGCTTTATAGTGCCTCGCGATTTTAATAAGAAATTCAATGTTTTCAGTATCTTTCTGTTCAAAGTCCGTCGCAAAAATCATTTTCTCGAAGCCCTTGAAAATAGCATCCTTCGGAACCACCAGCAAGGGAAAATGGGTTTTGGTAATTACCCGATAGGTGTTACTTCCAAAAAGTTTTTTTTCCAAACTGCCCGAGCCTGTCGTACCCATGACCACTAGATATGGCTTTTGTTTTTCAATGTACTCCGGTAGCCATGAAATGCCCGAATCCTTAAGTATTTCTGTGTTGCAGACGATATCATTGGCTTCCATTTCACGTTTTATCTTTCTAAGCCCATTTTTCGCCTTTCCTTCTTGTAGTTGAATTTCCTCCATTACCCGAACCGGATTTTCGTCCTGTTTTACTATGTTACTCACATCAACTGAATATACTATTAGAACCTCGCATTTCATCGCCTTTGCGATGGCCATGGCATATTGCATAGCATTTTCTGCGCATTCCGAAAAATCGGTGGGGTAAATAATTGTGCTGTTATCCATATAGTTTTGATTTAGTGTGCCACTTTTTTTTAGTATATTTTTGTTCCTATTTTAACTTTATTCCCTTCGCCTTCTATTTTTTAAGATGTTTGCCGCGTAACAGTAAATTTCTGATCTCAGCGTATGGAATCTTTCGACACAATCGGCCACTTGCGCTTTTAGTATATCGTGTTTTTGAAATAGCTGCCCGTCACATTTACAATCATATACCTCCATTAATCCTCCTGAAATGTTTTCATGTTTCGAAAGACTGCTTCTGACTTCGGCCTTGATTTTTTTCAAGTTCTTCATTTGTGTGTTGTAGTCTTGTATTTTTTCGAATAAGCTAGGGGTATTTGGCAAAAATGTATAGGTGTTCAACAATCCTTCCATAAAAATAATACCGTCATCGATAAAATGTAGGGTAGACTTCCATTGCTGGCAATCCCAATGCATTTGATGAAGTATTGGAAACTGATTCAATTCCGTTTGACCTATTGCCATAGTATTATTACTTTGGGAACAAAATACTATTATGGGAAGGGTATGGAAATGATATAAATCAGGATGAAGTATTTTCTACGGTTACTTTGTGAAAAGTTTAGGAATTTTACCCCCAGAACTCAGACGCAGTTTGTTTTGAACCTGAATCAAATTTTGTCTAAATTTTGATTTTCTTATGCAATGTCTTTCAGTACTAAAATTGGAATTTCGGAATAGTAGCCTAGCTGCTTGACCAACGGATTGGAAAGAATACTGCCAAAGAACATGTGTTTTTTATTCATGAAGGCTACCATTTCACTTCCCCTACTTTGGATAAAGGTAACGATGCCTTTTTGTACCTTAACATCGGTCATGGTGTGAAAGCTATGGTCTACCTCATCTAACATGTGGTCCAATAGTACCTTATTGTTTTCCTGATTTTTGCTCAGCTTTGAACCCTCCAAGATATGCAGCACACGAATGGCGGACTTGTGGTTATTTGCAATGTCCAAAAGCACTTGAATTTCCCTTCTTTTAAAACTTGCCTTAAAATCGGTAGGGAAAACAATTTCTTTTGGGGGCGAAAATCGTACATTTTCAGGTACGGCCAAAACCGGACATTCCGTTACCTTTTCCATAATATTCACGGTATGTGTTCCAAAAATCGTTGATCTTGTGCCACCAGCGCCTTTGGTTCCCATAACCACTAAATCGATATCTTTTTTATCAATGACGCTTTTTACCCCGTAGAGAATGGAATTGAACTGTGAAATCTTATAAAACCTATGCTTTGGGTTCTCTTCGTGTAAACTCAACAGTTCCATTTGTTTGTCTAAACCATCCAGCGAATATTTTTTGGCGGCTTCATAGTCAACGTCACCAGGTTCTGGTACCATTATACTTTTGGTAGAGTATCCTTTCACTTGGTAGACGTTCAATAAGTAAAATTCACATTTTTCATTTGCATGCATATCCAATGCATACCGAATTGCGTTTAGAGCATTCTTGGAAAAATCGGTAGGCAATACTATTCTTTTGTCCATGAGGTACTTTTAAGTTTATGGAGTAAAAATAAAATCCAGATTACGTTTGTGCCATGACATAGATCAGTCTGCGCCAAGGATTATTAAGATAGGGATGTTCAAATAGAAACTTTCTTTTTCCAAGTGAACTTTGAATTGATGCTCCAAGGGGATGGGTAGCATAAAATAGGGTATTGTATGGGATATTTAAAAAAAACGGTCGTTGCAAGAATGTACTTCATGAACTCATTTTTTTAAGTTACGGCCAAAAATAAAAAGTGAGCTTTTCACGCACCATGATATCGGTCGGTTGGTTTTAGATCGGTCGGTAATGTCTGAATCATGGGAGCATAACATAATTGAACTGCTCGAACTGGGTATATGAGGGGTTGTTCGCAATATCGCTATTATAAGTTGAGATTCTGGTCAAGAGTAGAAACTAACCAGGGTTTTTCAAACTGATTTACATCATTTCCAATCAAATATTTTAAGAATAGTTTGCGGTCGAATCGGAAGGAACCAAGTACGGCGTAAAAAAGTATTTGGTAATTCCTAAATTAAGCTAAGCATGGCAGCATCGGAACACATACTTTTCTTTGACCAAATCTCTAACCAAGACGTGCCCAGAGTTGGCGGCAAGAACGCCTCATTGGGCGAAATGTACAATCAGCTGAATCCGAAGGGTATTGGCATTCCCAATGGTTTTGCCCTTACCGCCAAAGCATATCGCTTGTTCAGGACAACAAACAAATTGGAAAAATCGCTGAACGAGCTGCTACATGCCTTGGACACCGAACAGTATACCAACCTTAGTGAAATTGGTAAAAAGGCTAGGGGATTGATTTTGGGGGCATCGTTCCCGAATGAGATTATTGAAGCCATCAACACGGCATATGCTTCACTTTCAGAACAATGTAAAATCAACGATCTAGATGTCGCCGTTCGCAGTAGTGCTACGGCAGAAGACCTTCCCACGGCCAGTTTTGCCGGAAGAATGGAGTCGTTCTTGAACATAAGCGGAGAAAAACAATTATTGGATGCGGTTCATCGTTGCTACGCCTCATTGTTTACCGACCGTGCCATAAAGTATCGGCATGATATGGGTTTTACCGATATGGACATTGCCATTTCGGTAGGCATTCAACAAATGGTACGAAGTGATAAAGCGGCCTCGGGCGTTGCGTTTACCATTGACCCCGATAACGGATTCGAAAATACGATCATCATTAATAGTGTATGGGGATTGGGCGAAAACATTGTACAAGGAAGATCCACCCCTGATGAATGGCTGGTATTCAAGCCCACCTTGATCGACGAAAAGCTGAATCCGATTTTAAAGAGTAGCTGTGGTAAAAAAGAATATACCATGGTGTATTCCGAAAAGACCGAGGGCACATCCGTGGAAAAGACCATTTCGAATTTTGAAACCTCCATCGAAAAGCAAAATACATTTTCGTTGTCGATAAATGAAGTTGTACAACTCGCCCAATGGTGCTACAAAATAGAGGGCCACTACGGAATGCCCATGGATATCGAATGGGCAAAAGACGGCCTGAACAACCAACTTTATATCGTTCAGGCAAGACCGGAAACCGTTCACGGAAAGTTGAAAAAGCAGATTAGGGAAATATTTACCCTGAAAGAAAGCGGAAAGCTACTTACCAAGGGAATTGCCTTGGGCGATAAAATAGCTTGGGGCAAGGCGCGTATCATCAGTAGTCCCGAGGATGGGGATCAGTTAAAACAAGGGGAGGTCTTGATTACCGACATTACCAACCCAGATTGGGATCCCGTGCTCAAAAAGGCAGCGGCCATTATTACCAACAAAGGTGGGCGAACGAGCCATGCCGCCATCGTTGCCAGAGAATTGGGTACGGTTGCCGTTGTAGGTTGTGGCAATGCTACCGAAGTGATACAAGAGGGTCAAGAAATTACGGTTTCCTGTGCCGAAGGAAAGGAAGGGAACATATACGAAGGGGTTCTAAAATGGGAAATAAAGGAACAGGATTTCAGTCAGTTGCCGATGCCAGAAACCGCTCCTATGCTCATTCTTGCAGATCCTGATCGGGCCTTTGAACTTAACGACTATCCAAATAAAGGTGTGGGCTTGCTGCGACTTGAATTCGCTATATCGAACAGTATTCGCATACATCCCTTGGCCTTGTGCGAGCCCGAAAAAGTAACGGACGAAAAAACAAAGACCGAGATAAAAGAACTTACCAAGGCCTATAAAAATGGCGAGGACTATTTTGTGGACAAGCTTGCCGAGGCGGTCGCTATGGTAGCGGCGGCATTTTACCCTAAAGACGTAATCGTTCGAATGAGCGATTTTAAAAGTAACGAATATGCCAATTTATTAGGGGGCAGGTATTTTGAACCGCATGAGGAAAATCCGATGCTTGGCCTTCGCGGTGCTTCCCGATACTACAGCGACTTTTACCGAAAAGGTTTTGCGCTGGAATGTAGGGCCATGAAAAAAGTACGTGATGAAATGGGAATGACTCATGTGAAATTGATGATTCCATTTTGTAGAACGGTAGAAGAAGGGGAAAAGGTCATTGCCGAACTTGCGGCCAATGGTTTGGTGCAAGGGGAAAACGATCTGGAAGTCTATGTCATGATCGAAATTCCCAGCAATGTGCTTATGGCCGATGAATTTGCGAAAATGTTCGATGGTTTTTCCATAGGCTCCAACGACCTAACCCAGCTTACCCTGGGGCTAGACCGTGATTCTGCTTTAATAAGTTACCTGTTCAACGAAGAAAACCCCGCTGTAAAGGGGCTGATTCTGGAAACGATCCGTGCCGCAAAGCGGAATACTATAAAAGTAGGATTGTGCGGGCAAGCTCCTAGTGATATTCCCTCCTTTGCCCGGTTTTTAGTCGAGGAAGGTATTGACAGTATTTCCTTTAATCCCGATGCATTGGTGCAGGGAATAGAAAATATACTGGAGGCGGAAAAACAATTAACCCATGGGTAGCATATCGGAATTCTCTTATAGGAATGCTCTAAGTCGTTTTACGCACAACGCGGCCACTTCGGGTATTGTTTTGATTTTAACTACAATAATTGCAATTGTTTGGGCCAATTCAGAATGGGGAAGTATATATTTTGAGCTTTGGCAAAAACCGGTGTCATTCAGTTTAGGCGATGCCGGTATATCAAAACCTTTGATTTTATGGATTAATGATGGCTTAATGGCTATGTTTTTCTTCGTTATCGGTCTAGAGATTAAACGTGAGATAATCGCAGGAGAACTTTCTACATGGAAACAGGCATCAATGCCCATATTTGCGGCCATAGGTGGTTCTGCCATACCTGCGCTAATCTTTTTACTATTTAATAGCGGAATGCCAACTGCCAGCGGCTGGGGAATACCCATGGCGACCGATATTGCTTTCTCCCTAGGCGTTTTAGCATTATTGGGCAGTAGGGTTCCTCTTTCATTGAAAATATTCTTGACAGCACTTGCCATAGTTGACGATTTAATGGCCGTACTGGTAATCGCTTTTTTTTATTCCTCAGAGATTGTTCTCTCCAACATCATATGGGGTTTGGGCTTTCTCGGTGTAATGATAGGCATGAATTGGTTAGGGGTGCGAAATCAACTTGCTTATGCAATACCAGGGGTGCTAGGATTTTGGTTGGCATTTTTACTTTCAGGTATCCATCCTACCATTGCCGGAGTTATGGCCGCCTTGACAATTCCTGCTACGACCAAAGTCGATAAATCAGATTTTAAAAAAAACGTACTTAAACTTTTGGGCGAAATACGGGATTCCTCTGCAAAACTGAATCCATTTTTAACAAAGAAAGAGCAAAGTATTGTATCGAATATCGAAGAGCAATGTGAATATTATAAACCTCCACTTCAGGCCTTGGAAAAAGCATTCCATCCTTGGGTTGTCTTTTTGATTATGCCAATTTTTGCTCTGAGTAACGCTGGGGTTTTACTCGGTGATAACATCATGTCTGCTATGCTGAGCCCTGTTGGATTGGGTATTTCGGTCGGGTTGGTTTTAGGGAAACCATTGGGCATTCTGTTGTTCGCTTGGATAGCATATAAATTGAAGATTGCCATGTTACCAAAGAATATTAAATGGGTACACATATTGGGAGTAGGTCTTTTGGCAGGAATCGGCTTTACCATGGCCTTATTCATTATGGGACTCGCCTTCTCGAATACTATGATAATCAACGATGCCAAAATAAGCATATTATTTACCTCCTTAGGTGCCGGCATGATGGGCTATTTGGTGTTGTACAAAACATTACCGAAACATAAATTAAATAAAAAGGTGGAGGAATCCAGCTTAAAAGATTAAAAACAGGGTATGAGAAAAAATTTGGAAAAGGAGGAAATGGAAGAAATGCTATTCAGCAACTATATTGGCCATCTAGGGTTTATTTTACAGGGCAGGCCTTATGTGATGCCGATCACGTATCACTTTGATAAGGTTCATAATGCCATAATAAGTTATTCGGGGGAAGGTTTAAAATTGAAGGCATTGCGCAAAAACAATGCGGTTTCAATGGAAGTCGAGGAAATAGCGACGGTTGGAAATTGGAAATCGGTTTTGGTGCACGGCACATTTGAAGAAATACATGGAAGCGATGCCAAACTTCAATTGCACCATTTTGCCGAAGGTGTCAAAAGCATTATCACAAAAAAAGAGGGCAACAGGCCTAATTCGATCAAAGAATTTTCAGCGAGGATCGCTGCTGATAAGATTCCGGTCGTGTTCCGCATCAAAATACTTGAAATGACCGGAAAACAAAAGGGAATCTTAAATTGAAAGCATGGAAATAGTTGAATAAAACTTAAATAGTGTTTAAGATGCCAACTGCTATTTTAGAGATAATAAATGTTTTGTTCTTTGTGTTCCACACGGTCCTTATACTCTTTAATGTATTCGGATGGCTTGTGCCGGCTTGGCGCTTTGCAAATCTGGTTACCTTGCTGGGGACCATATTTTCGTGGGTGGTACTGGGCTTTTGGTATGGTTGGGGGTACTGTATTTGTGTAGATTGGCATTGGCAGGTAAGGGAACTGTTGGGTTATGAAAACCCAAGCCCTTCGTACATACATTTTCTTATCCTTAAGATTACGGGCATCGATGTGCCTGTTGATTTGGTGGATGCGATGACGGTTATCGTGCTGTCTTTGGTTTTTATAGGAAGTGTGTATTTGAATAGTAGAAAATGGAAAAGCAAATAGTCTATGCTTAGGGAACAAGAATATAAAATAGCAATTAATGCCGATGATCATTCTTCCGAAAAGATTGAGCTGGTGCATAGCGGATCGGATTTCTTCGACCGCTTGCGTTACCTTATTGCCCATGCCACGTCAGAGGTACACCTACAGACCTACATCTTTGAAAATGATGCCACCGGAAAAGAAGTTGCCAAGGCACTCAAAGAAGCTGCATCTAGAAATGTAAAGGTATATGTATTGCTCGATGGGTATGGTTCGTCTTCCCTTTCCGCACATTTCATCAATGATTTGATCGCCCATGGCATCAACGTCCGTTTTTTCGCTCCTTTTTTCTCAATGAACAGTATCTACCTAGGTCGTAGATTACACCACAAGGTTGCCGTTGCCGATGGGGAGATTGCGCTTGTAGGCGGTATAAATATTGCCGATAAATATCGGGGAACCCAAACCGAGCAACCTTGGTTGGATTATGCCGTTCAAATTAAGGATGCCGGCATGGCGACCCATCTAGAACGGTTGTGCAAAATGATCTATTCAAAAAAAAGCCGTGAAAGTATTAGTGTAACAAAAAATAGGTTCCGCTTATCAAAAGGTGTTTCCGCGCATATCGTGCAGAACGATTGGCTGCATAGAAAAAACGAAATCTATGATGCCTATACCAATGCAATCGAAAATGCGAAGAAAGAAATTACCATACTCGGCAGTTATTTTTTTCCGGGCCGAAGGCTCTCAAAGGCCTTATACGGAGCATCCCGGAACGGAGTAAAAGTGAAACTGATTCTATCAGGTGTTTCAGATGTACCCTTGGCGAGAAGGGCAACGAACCATTTGTACACCTCGCTTATTAAGGGCAATATTGAACTGTATGAATGGAAGAATTCGGTACTGCATGGTAAAGTTGCGACCGTAGACCAAAACTGGGCAACTGTAGGCTCTTTCAACCTGAACCATTTAAGTGCCTATGGAAGTATCGAATTGAATATAGAACTGATCTCAAAGGAATTTTCCACAACAATGGCGGCAAGCTTGGAAGGTGTAATTGCCAAATGCGAAAAGATTACGGTCGATACTCTTAAGACCAGAGGTAATCTATTTGCCCGGATATTGAACTGGTCGGTGTATCGACTCGTACGGATTCTTTTTAGAATTGCCACCTACGTTCCGTACAAACGATTTTTTAAACGCTTTCAAGATGAATAACCTAGTATTTGATATTGCTGGATTCGCATTGTGTGCGGGGGTAATTATGATAAGCGGCTCAAAACTCTCCAAATATGGCGATATGATGGCCGACATGCTCGGTTGGGGCAAGATGTTCATGGGTCTGGTACTAATGGCATCGGTTACCTCAATGCCCGAATTAATGACCGGTTTTAGTTCCGTTGTCTTGGTGGATGCGCCAGATTTGGCCGTGGGCGATATTGTGGGCAGTTGTGCGTTCAATATTCTGGTCATTTCGATTATGGATATGTTCTATCATGAAAAAAAACCCCTTACATCGGCTGTACAACCAGGGCATATTATTTCTGCATCCTTCGGTGTCATGATGCTGAGTTTGGTGGCGGTTGCGATTTTGATGCCCGGCGTTTTTGGCAGTATAGCATGGATAGGGGGATCTAGTTTACTGTTCATCACAATTTATCTAGTCGCCATACGGGTGCTTTACCTGTATGAAAAGAAGCAGCACATCCAGCATATCTTCCCTAGTGCCGGGGAACTCACCTTAAAACAGGTAGTTACCAAGTATATCATCAACGCTGTCATTGTCATGGGGGCTGCCTTGGCACTGCCATATTTTGGCGAGCATCTTGCCGCTGCTAGTGGACTGGGGCAAAGCTTCTTTGGCACCCTCTTCATTGCGGCATCCACATCCTTGCCCGAAATAGTGGTTTCCGTGGCGGCTATCCGTCTTGGCACCATAGACCTTGCGATCGGAAATATTTTCGGAAGCAATATTTTCAATATCGGCATATTGGCATTGGATGATATTTTATACACCAAGGGGCCGCTACTATTGGATACCAGCCCCAACCATATCATTCCAGTCCTTGGAACGATTATAATTACCGCAATCGGTATTACGGGCATCGTCTATAGGGCAGAAAAAAAATGGAAACTGGCCTTGGATACGGCACTAATAGTGATTGTGTTCGTGCTGATGATGTTCCTATTGTACCATAAAACAAATAGCGATCTCCTATGAACTGGCATTTACTACCCATAACCGAAATTTCCCAACTGTTGAACACTTCGCCCAAAGGTCTTCATGCCGCGGCTGCGACCCAGCGTCTCTCGGAGGAAGGGAAGAATGAAATCAAGGATGTTAAAAAGAAGACCATTGCTCAAATGTTGTTACATCAGGTTACCGATTTTATGATTATCATACTTATTGCGGCGGCAATAATCTCCGGGTTTATAGGTGATGTTACGGATACCATCATTATTCTTGTCATAGTCGTCCTAAATGCTTTGGTCGGTTTTATACAGGAATATCGTGCGGAAAAAGCAATGGAGGCCCTAAAAAGTATGGTGCCCAGTACGACCAGGGTCATACGGGAAGGAAAGCATATCGATATCCCTGCCGTGGATTTGGTGCCAGGGGATGTGGTTGTTCTTGAGGCGGGAAATAGCATTCCTGCCGATGTGCGCTTTTTTGAAACGAACCAAGTAAGGCTGGACGAATCTTCCCTTACGGGGGAATCCCATAATGTGGACAAAAATCCCGATGAACTCCCTGAGAACGAGTATGCGCTTGGCGATCGCATTAACATGGGTTTCAAGGGCACGTTTATGACCAATGGCCGTGCCTTGGCCTATGTGGTGGCAACAGGTATGGATACCGAACTGGGGCATATTGCCACAATGATACAGACCGATGAAACTAGCACCCCGCTCCAAAAGAGATTGGACGCTTTTGGCAAACGCCTTTCGGTGGTGATACTCGTTATCTGCCTCATCATATTTACCATAGGCTGGTTACGGGGAGAGACTATTTTGAATATGCTTATCCTTTCCATCTCCCTCGCTGTGGCGGCTATTCCCGAAGCGCTGCCGGCCCTTGTCACGGTAACGCTCGCTTTTGGGGCCAAAAAACTAGCGGAAAGCAATGCACTTATAAGAAAACTTCCCGCAGTTGAAACCCTAGGTTCCGTTACCTATATCTGCTCCGATAAGACAGGAACATTGACCGAGAACAAAATGATGGTCCAGAACCTATTCGAAACGGGGGGCGGGCCAGAAATCCTATCCGCGCCAATGGGAGGCAATACATTGCTGAGTGCCATGGCGCTGAACAACGATGTTTCTTTGGACAATGAGGGCAAATGGCTAGGAGACTCAACAGAAGTAGCTTTGGTGCAATATGCCTATGACAAAGACTTTGAAAGAAAACACTTGGAAACGTACTTGCCCAGGGTAGCTGAACTGCCCTTCGACTCGTCAAGAAAGTGCATGACCACCTTTCACAAGACAGCAGATAGTGTCGTTGCCATTACCAAAGGTGCCGTTGACGTGCTTCTGAATAAACTAGTCGATGCCCAAAAAGACCTTATCCCGGAATTTGAGTACAAAGCGGATAAGATGGCGGAAAAAGGGTATCGGGTTTTGGGCTATGCCATACGGATGCTTCCGGATCTGCCAAAAGTCCTGGAACCCAAAAAGTTGGAAACAGAACTGATTTTGATAGGTTTTGCAGGCATGATCGATCCGCCAAGGGAAGAAGCAAAACAGGCCGTAATGGAATGTAAGGAAGCGGGCATTATACCTGTTATGATTACGGGGGATCATAAACTTACGGCCAAGGCTATTGCAAAACAATTGGGTATTATTTCATCAAATGAGGATATGGTCTTGAGCGGATCGGAGCTCAATGCGTTGACGGATCATGAGCTTGGTGCCATTGTTGAACGGGTACGCGTCTATGCAAGGGTAAACCCTGAACAGAAACTAAAGATCGTAAAGGCCCTGCAGGCGAAAGAGCAATTTGTGGCCATGACCGGCGATGGGGTCAATGATGCGCCTGCCCTTAAAAATGCCGACATTGGGGTTGCCATGGGTATCAACGGAACCGAAGTGACCAAAGAAGCCTCGCACATGATTTTATTGGATGACAATTTTGCAACCATAGTAGTAGCCGTAAGGCACGGCCGAAAGATTTTCGACAACATCCTAAAATTCATCAAGTATACCATGACCAGTAATTCTAGCGAGATTTGGGTCATTTTTCTGGCACCCTTCTTCGGTTTGCCCATTCCGCTTATGGCCATTCATATTTTATGGATAAACCTTGTGACCGATGGTTTGCCAGGCTTGGCACTCGCCTCTGAGCGTCCTGAACCGGATATTATGAAACGGCCTCCAAGAAGTCCCAAGCGGAATATTTTTGCAGGGGGCATGGCGGTGCATATCCTGTGGGTCGGATTTTTTATGGGTGCCGTTGCCTTGGGCATGCAGGCTTGGGCCGTACATCATGATAATACCAATTGGCAGACCATGACCTTCACGGTGCTCTGCTTTAGCCAAATGGGCCATGTGATGGCGATCCGATCTGATAAAGAGTCCGTTTTTAAAATTGGGGTCTTTTCGAACAAACCTATGATCGGGGCATTATTGATCACTTTTGCCTTGCAATTTATGATTATTTATGTGCCTTTCTTTAACGACATCTTTAAAACACAACCGCTTACCTTGGCCGAGTTAGGCATTACCTTGGCCGCATCAAGCATTGTTTTTTGGGTGGTGGAGCTCGAAAAATGGATTAAAAGAATAAAAAAATAGGACTAATATGACACAAATTATAACATTGACCGTAAACCCTGCATTGGATAAAAGTGCCAAAGTAGATGGGGTAGTGCCAGACCATAAATTGAAATGTCATTCTATAGAATACCAACCTGGGGGTGGAGGCATCAACATATCAAGGGTATTAAAAAGACTTGATATAGCCTCCCATTGTATTTTTCCTTCGGGAGGCAATGCAGGCGTTCATTTAAAAGAGCTATTGCTTCAAGAAAGCATTGAGCCCGTTGAGGTTCCCGTGACCGGATGGACAAGGGAAAATCTGGCTGTAGTTGATACCCAAAGCGGCTTGCAGTATCGCTTTGGGATGCCAGGAAACGCCCTGACGGAAACTGAACTTCGTACCATCGAAAACCTATTGCACGACCATTTGAATACTGATGATATACTGGTTTTAAGTGGAAGTCTCGCGGAAGGGATCTCCTTAGACTACTATGCAAGACTTATCAAAGTAATGGCCGGCAAAAAGATAAAAATAGTAGTGGATACATCGGGACCTGCCCTTAGGGAAGCCCTTAAAGAAAATGTGTACCTTATAAAACCAAATCAACGTGAGTTGGCCCAATTGGCCGAAGCCGATTTCTTGTCAAGCGAGGAACAGGAAGCATTTGCCTTGGAATTGATAAAGTCGGGGAGGGCAAATATGTGGTAGTGTCGCTTGGTGCGAGAGGAGCCTTTATAGCATCTGAGGAAGGTATTCATTACCAAGCCACGCCATCCATCAACGTAAAAAGTACCATAGGTGCGGGAGATAGTATGGTTGCCGGACTGGTTTATGCGACCCTAAATAACTGTACTGCGAAAACAATGCTAAAATGGGGGATTTCCTGTGCTGCTGCTACTACGATGAGCGAAGGAACAAATCTAGCCTCCATTGAAAACATAAAAAGTATTTTTGGAATGCTCAATAGCCAACCTCCAATTGCGTCATAAAACCAAGGTCTTGTGTATATGCGCTGAAAAAACCAAATGAACTTTAAAAAGCAGGTGGACGTAAAAAAATGAAGGATCTGACCAAAACGAATTGATTGGTACTTGCCCATAAAGTACCCTTATATCAGCGCGGCAGTACTTAAAATTAAATTGCTTGATCAACTATCGGCAATTTCCGGATTGTTGTGCAAATATGCGAACTGTCCACTATCTTAGCATACAGAATACAACGACATACTTAAAAATAGACCATGAAAAAACTAGTAAACTATCTATTACAGGGCATACTGTACATAGCCCCTTTGGGCATAACTATTTATATTATCTATACCGTTTTTAATTTTGTGGATGGTCAAGTACAAAAGTTGCTTGTACAGTTTTTTGATTTTGAGATTCGTGGCTTGGGTTTGGTCACTTTAGTGTTGGGTTTGATCGCGATAGGTTTTTTGGGTAGGACCATTATTGCCCAGCCTTTAAAGTTGGTCTTCAGAAAAACCCTTGATAGGGTACCCTTGTTACGTTTCGTTTATTCCGCCTTAAATGACCTCTTTTCCGCATTTGTGGGAAAAGAAAAGAAATTCAACCAGCCCGTTCTGGTAAAGGTCAACCTCAACTCCGATTTGGAAAAACTAGGTTTTATTACCGAAGAAAATTTGGATCTTTTGGACGAAAAGGAAAAGGTTGCCGTATACTTTCCCCATTCCTATAATTTCTCTGGAGAATTGTTCATTGTCCCAAAAGTAAATATCAAACCACTCGACATTCCCTCGACCGATGTAATGAAATTCATTATTTCTGCCGGACTCAGCGGTTGGGAAAAAGCATAGGGCTAACGAGGAAAGCCAATGTATTTGGCCTGTTCTAATTTCTAGGTAAGAGTGAAGTCTCTAGCAAAGTTAAACGGAGGTTAGCGCATCGGTAATTGATGCTATTCGATCTACCCAAAAGTTGCAAAAGAAAATTGCAAAAAAATTATTGCACATGATATCCGCCATTGGCCAAAGCCATCTTTTTGAAGGGAGAGTTTGCAGGTCAACAGGCATTTGAAATTCCTTGAGGATATTTGAATACCTAATCTTCTGCAATTTGGGGCAACACCAATAAAGGAACCTTGGTCTCGAAACCCACTTTTTTAATTATGTCCTTTTCGGTAAGCCGCTTAAAAAGAGTGCGTTTATAGTATAACAAAGCAACCATATCCGCCTGTTTTTCCGCCACGAATTTCTGTATGGAATCCGTAATGGTATCGTCAACAATGCCATTATAAAAGCTATAGTCCAATCCTACGAAAAATTCCTTTAATATTTTTTTATTGTTGATTTGCTCTTCGGTCAGGGGAATGTCTTTGGTAAGGTGGAAAATTCTAATATTGGGTTGCCACAACTTGGCCAATTCTATTAGACCGTAAAGTTCCTCCTTTGAAAAAGGGCGTGTAAAATCGGTAGGAAACATCAGCTTTTTTAGTCCTTGGAAAGTATAGCTACCCGGTACTGCTAGCACTGGACAGGTATTAACGGCCGTTATAACCTGGACCGTATTGCTTCCAAAAAAAACCTTTTTCGCCCCGGTTGCCCCTTTGGTACCCATGACGATAAGGTCTATTTCATTCTGCGCGACTACCTCCTTAATGGCACCCAAAGGCTGGTCCGGTTTTGAAATGGTGTAAAAAGTATGGTTACTATCGTTAGTCTTAGTTCTTAGATTATCAACCAATTCTTTTAACCCTCTTTCGGAGGCCTCTTCAACGGCTTCGTAAATAGTACCCAACCTACCGGCGGAGCTTCTGTCCATCAAGTTGGAGGCACTCAGGGTATAGGCATTCAGAATATAAAAGCTGCAGCGCACTTCTTTATATATTTTTAAGGCGCAATGAATTGCATTTAGGGCATTATCGGAGAAATCCGTGGGTAGCAGAATATGTTTCATGATTTTATCTTTTAGTTGTGTGTTTTGGAGGTATCGGGTATGACAAAGAACGGAACATTTACGTGGAGTCCTATTTCATCGACATGTGGTTTTAGAAGCAATCTTACCATAAATGAATGTTTTGGTTCATCTTGGCCAGAAGACCAATGTCATTGTCCTGTTCAAGACAGGAATGGTAGCCAACTTATATCTTCGCTTTCTTCCATAGCATACAGCAAGGTATTTTCAACTTTTTGTTCTTTTATAAGGTTAAATCAAATATATCTGATACAAAGATGGTAGCCAATGACATTGGTCAGTAGTAGGGAAGTAGCTATTCCGTTTTCAAGATAATACCGGCGTAGGACAAAAAAAGACATCCTAGAGAGAAAACGTATTTACCCAATAGTGAAATCGAACCAGATCTTTTGTAAAAATTTAGCTCCTTGGCAACTATCACGAGCGTTTGATGGCGATATGATTCATATCATTTTCAAATAATGGCCTATCCGTATTTTCGTAACTTGGATTAGACCTCCATAAGACAGTTAAAAGAAGCCATTCAGTAGACGGATTGAATAGGACTAAATATAGAACTGTATGAAATGAGCCATAACAATTCTTGATACCAACCGAGATATTTATTGGCGAATTACATTTGACTTCTAAAAAACAATAAAAATAAACAGATGAAACGAATTTTAATTCCAACAGATTTCTCGGAGAATGCGCTTAACGCCTTACATTATGCCAAGACACTAGTTAAGAATAGCCCTTGCACGTTTTATTTGCTCAATGTGTTCCACATGAACCCAGCTCTTTTGGTCAGCGAAGAATACAATGCGGAATTGACCGACGCCTATTTAAGGGAATCGGAAAATGGATTGGCAAAATTATTGAGTGAAACGGAAGGCCAAAACAAAAACAGCGAACACCATTTTAAAACTATTTCTGAATCCAATACTATCGTGCAGGCAATCAACCGTATTGTCGCCCTAGAGTATATAGATTTTATTATAATGGGCACCACGGGCGCAAAAGGTGCCATTGAAGTTTTCTTGGGCAGTAATGCGGTAAGGGTAATCAAAGGGGTAAACGACTGCCCCGTACTAGTGGTACCCAAAGATTATAGCCTTAAACCGCCCAAGCAGATTGTTTTCTCTACCAACTTTAACCATGAATTTTGTAAAAAAGAGCTAGAACCTTTGCTTGTGCTTGCGAAATTATGGAATGCCAAGCTCAAAATAGTACAACTTATGCAAGAGGACTTTTTAGATGATTGGCAAAAGGCAAACAAAGAAAGGATAAAACAGCTTTTTACCGGACTGGAGCATTCCTTTCACAAAATAAACTACACAAGCTCCGAGACCGATGCTGTACGCGATTTCGTAAAGCAGTCCCAAAGTGATATGATTTCTTTGGTCAACCACAAACACAACTTCTTCAGGAGGTTTACCGAAGAAAATGTGGTTAAGAAAGTCAGTTTCGATAGTCCCGTACCTGTTTTGATACTACCAGAACTGGTTTAAAGAACAAATACTCCTATGTGGGCTAGAAACGACTTCTTTTGTTGCTCTTTATGATGTTTTTCTTTAGTATTGGTTGTAAAGGCCTTGGCAATGTCGGCCCCTGAAAATCCGGGACTTAATTTGGCCAATAATTTCACCTCTACATTTTTTGACAGTCTTAGCGGGCGCAGGTGTACCCCAAAAATCTCTTGGCGTTCTTCTTTGGTAGGAAGTTCTAAATAGATATGGCGGTCAAAACGACCGGGGCGCAGCAAGGCCTTGTCCAACACATCAGGCCGGTTGGTAGCCGCCAATACGATGACCCCTGTATTTGCACCGAATCCGTCGAGTTCGGTAAGCAGTTGGTTAAGTGTGCTTTCGCGCTCGACATTGGCCTGAAAAGCATTTACTTTGCCACGGGAACGTCCTACGGCATCAATTTCGTCGATAAAGATAATGCTCGGTGCTTTTTCCTTGGCCTTTTTGAAAAGGTCGCGTACCCTTGAAGCGCCAACGCCAACGAACATTTCCACAAACTCCGATCCGGACATGGAGAAAAAAGGGTACTTGTGCCTCGCCGGCAACCGCTCTGGCCATTAAGGTTTTTCCTGTTCCGGGTGGGCCCACAAGCATAACACCTTTAGGGATTTTCGCCCCTAACTTAGTATACGTTTTGGGATTTTTTAGGAAATCGACCACTTCCATAACTTCGGTTTTGGCCTCTTTGAGTCCGGCAACATCGTCGAAGGTTACCGAGATTTTAGTGCCCTTGTACGAAATTTTAGGCGTTGATTTTCTAAAATTATACAGCGGATTTCCACCTGCTCTGCCACTGCCCATTCGGCGTAGAACGAACATCCAGAAGAGAATAATGATTCCTAGGGGTTGCAACCACGACAATATACTAATCCAACTGGTTCGCGTTTTGGTTTTATCTCGCGTACGTTTTTTGTGTAATGGATTGCAGCAAGGTATGAACGGAAAGCCCAAGCTCTGTGGTCACGTCCTTTTTCAAGAAATAACAGTGAAATCCAACCTTAACAGTTTTGAACCATACTGCGAGATTTAACAAGTTCGTAAATAGAAACACTTTTGCACAGCGGGGTAATCGGCAGTATCGCTTGCCATGTAGATGGTATGACCTAAGTTGTGCAGATGTCCTTTGCCTATGATGGCGAATACGTTTATGGACATTTTAAGGAGGTAGTGAAAATCAACATGATGCGCATAAATGCCAAGGTCTGTTTTGAGGTCGATGGGATGGTGAATATGAACTATTGGCGCAGTATGATCTACCATGGACAATTCGAAGAGCTGAAAGACCCCGAATCCGTAGGACAGGCATGCAAAAACTCATCGATAGTATATTACCCTTGATGACTAACTGCAATGATACATATATAAAGACGATAAAAGGCCTGGTGTACCGGACAAAAGTGACCGAGAAAAACGGTAAGTCCGTCGGTTTTCATTTATTAGTATTTGGCATGAAGTTTTGTTTGGCTGAATTTAAACTATCATACACTTTTATTTGTTGAAGAAAATGGGATGGTCATGATGCAGGTCATTTTCAATTTACCGCGGTCTTTTTTATTTTGTTGTTTAAATACAACGTGATGGAAAACAGAGATATATTTAAATCTTTAGTGCTATTTATTTTGACAATGGCAGTGCTGCTATTGGCAAGCTGCGGCCCAATGATTATTACTTCAAGACCAAATAATCCACCACCGCCATGGTTTTATCCGAATCGGCTCGAGGTGGTGCGCTATGTCTATTTTCCCGAATTCAGTATCTATTATGATCTATCCACAAGAACATACCTGTATTTGGATGGGGGCGCTTGGGTACGCCACAAGGTACTTCCATCGCGATATAAAAGTATTGATTTGAGTAGAAGCCGCTATCGACGGGTGCCAAACTACAATGATGACAACATACGGCGATACCATGAACAAAATAACACCAATAGGGGCAGGAGCAATAGAACTACCCCAAGAAACAACAGAAATACAGGTAGAAACAATAATCAAGTAGAATTAACTCAACGGTCATGAGAACAATAAAAATAAAAATCGGTCTATTACTGATGGTTCTGGTATCCATTTCGATTACGTCGTGTAAAGATGTAAACGGGCTACCGGAAAATAGCGATAATGAGCGCTTGCAATTATACGCCGAGGAAATAAATAGTGAAGAAACGTCAAAGAATGACATAAAAGAAGGTAAAGGTGGCCCGGTGGATTTTACTGAAACAGCTAAAAAGGTTTTGGATGCCGTGGTGCATATCAAATCCACTCAGACCAGCTCTAACGAAAATACGGATGGTCAACTTCGCGAACTACCCGATTTTTTCAGGGATTTTTTTGGAGATCGTTTTCAAACGCCGGAGAATACACCCCAACAGCCTATGTACGGCTCAGGCTCTGGAGTCATAATCGATGACAAAGGCCATATCGTGACCAATAACCACGTCATCAACAATGCCACGGAATTGGAGGTTACCCTGCACGACAATGAAACTTTTAAAGCTACCGTAATCGGTGCCGATCCAACTACTGACATCGCCTTGTTACAGATTAAGGGTACCGGTTTAAAGCACCTGTCTTTCGTCGATTCCGATGATGTAGAGATCGGGGAATGGGTGTTGGCCGTCGGAAATCCTTACAGTCTCTATTCTACTGTTACCGCCGGTATCGTAAGCGCCAAAGCACGGAACATTAATATCAATCAAGAGAAATTCGCGGTGGAGAGTTTTATCCAGACCGATGCGGCCATTAATCCCGGAAATAGTGGGGGTGCTTTGGTCAACCTTGAAGGTCAAATTGTCGGTATCAACTCGGCCATTGCCAGCAACACAGGTAGTTATAGCGGATATGGATTCGCCGTACCTAGTAATATCGTCACCAAGGTGGTAGCCGATCTTTTAAAATACGGTAGTGTACAGCGTGGCATGCTTGGTGTAACTATTCGGACCATGAACGGTGGTTTGGCCAAGGAAAAGAATATGGATTTCATCAAGGGAGTCTGGGTCGAAAATGTAGGCGAAGATAGTGCAGCCGAAAAGGCGGGTATTAAGGCCGGCGATATCATTGTCAAGGTAGACAATGTTGAGGTATACACCTCGCCCAGATTACAGGAAATTATCGCTCAGCATAGGCCAGGAGATAAATTATCCGTCCTCGTGAACCGAAAAGGAAACGAAAGGGAATTTCAGGTAACCCTCGAAAATGTAAAAGGTACTACCGATATCACAAAAAAAGAAAACGTAGAAATCCTCAATTATTTGGGTGCCGATTTTGAAACCTTGGACCAAGAAACCGCTAAAAAGATGAATTTGGATGGTGGAGTCAGGGTTGTTAATTTGTATCCTGGTCTTTTGCGCCAGAGTACCCAAATGCGCCCGGGTTATATCATTACCCATATCGATGGTGAAAAAGTGAGTAATATAAAGGAATTAGTGGCATTATTGACGAAGAAAAAAGGGGGTGTCATGCTTGAAGGGGTCTATGAAGATATGCCCGGAAAACAATATTATGCCTTTGGACTTGGCGATTGATTCGGTTCTTAGTATTATCTTTTTTTATTACTATTTGGCATTTGAAACTACTCGTGTAAAAATGTATTTTATGAATGTCCAACAACCCACTAGGCCCTGAAGAAACAAAAAAGTTCGGCTGGATCGTTTACACGGCTTAACGAGTTTTTCTTCACCTTAAAAGTACTATTTGGTTTTATCAAGGGATTGAAGTAATTCTCGATTACTTCATTTTCATTGTTCAGATATAGCATGTAATCGGTGGATTGTAAGTAGCTCCAATCTCTTCGTATTTTTTTGTTGGTTATTCCACCTATACTTGTTTCAATTTATACAGATTGTCCTGAGCCTCATTCTGTAGTTTCTTATGCAGATAAACTGCCTGAAATATGAGAAGGATATGCACAACCATGTACTAATAGTTCTATGTTCAATAGTTTTAAGGTTTTCTGAAAGCTGATATATTGGTAGGTGTACGTTTTTTGAATGACCTAGATCATTTGTAATACTAATGTGTCAGTTTATTTTTGAATTGGAAAGATTTCTTTGCGGTCGCTTTTTCGAAACTTTGCGACTATAGGGAATCACAATAATGAATTCCAGACTTCGCTGGGATGAAAAAACCTTAGCCATGAAAACAATCCTGTACGCCACCGATTATTCCGAAAATTCTGTAGCCGCTTTAAAATATGCCCGTAACATAGCGCAACAAATGGGCGTTCGTCTTGTAGTCACCCATGTATTTGATTATCCGACCGTATTGGGTATGGAAGGACTCGATGAGCCTTTTCCACATTTAGAAGAAACTGCCTTTAAACAACATCGTTTAAAATTGGAGGAGTTCTGTGAAGAACATTTGGGTAGCGTTTGGAAGGCACCCGATGTGCAGTTGCAGCCAGTGGAACATCCATCGGTAATCAAGGGAATCCTTTCCACAGCGGAGCAATGGCATGCCCAAATGATTGTGGTGGGCACCAAGGGCGAAAGTGCTTTGCGGGAAATCATCATGGGCAGTACTACAAAACAGTTAATCGAAAAAGCACCTTGCCCCATTATGGCCATTCCATCGGATGCCAGTTATATGCCGCCCAAAACCATCGTTTACGCTACCGATTTTGAGGAAGAAGATATATACGCCATTCGTAAGCTGGCCGAAATGGGAAAAACCTTTGAGGCCGAAATCAAAGTAGTACATATTAGTACGGAAAATGAATATGAAGGGGAAACACAAATGGAATGGTTCAAAGAAATGCTCGAACAAAAAGTATCGTACGATAAAATGGAATTCAAGTTATTCTTTTCAGACACTATCTTGGAATCTCTTCGGACATACCTAGAAGATATCGATGCCGATATGGTAGTGATGTTGGAACGCGAAAAGAAAAGCATATTCAAGAAGTGGTTCGGTTCCAGCCTTGTCAAGAAAATGGAATCGTATGGGGAAATACTACTTTTAAGTTTTCGGGAGGGCAACCACCAACTCTTTTATTTTAGTGCAGTATTATAAACGCTCAAAATCAATTACAATGGCAAGAAGAATATACAGTATCATAATAGCGGTCGCCTTGGGATTGGGATTTTACCTGAATACCATCAAGGAGACCCATTCAAAAACTTTTTTGATTGTTACGGCAGGCATTATTTTTACGCTATTCAGTATGGGCATCCATGGCTTGATCGCCCACTCGCTGAACCCCAAGGCTAAAGGGGGTATTTTAGCCTATCCATTACTAATGGGTGCGCTTTGGGCCTTTATGTTCTTTTTATTCGTGTTTTTTATCCTTCCGATTTTCTGTCCTGATTTTTTGTTGGAGCCTTTATCATAAAAGGCATCTTTAACAATTGTTCTAGATAGTACCTATGCTTTTTTGTGCTACAACAATCACAAATAATATCAAAATGATGTAGGTCATTTAGGTAGTGATACATTTCGCCTATATTAAGAAAGTAATCCCTAAAATCTACCTTAGAATGAAAGCTACAGCTGAAATTAAGAACTTACATAACGATAAAGGAAAGCATACCATCCTAAGAAATTTGCACCGTATCCTCGACATCCGTATTCTGGATATTGATGTGAAGGATGGCAGTATACATTTTCTTTATGCTACGCCTTACGCGTTACAACAGGTGAAACGAGAACTTTTTCGCATCGGGTATCCGATACTGTCTTTCCAATATCAAGAACCCCAGGATGCTAAAGGCTACGGCATGGGCCATAACTCGGAATTGGCTTCTGTGTAGTTGTTCTACAACTTGCTGCCATTACAACAATGTAGCCGGAGTCTGAAGCATTGTACGGATAACCGGTTCGTGGAACAGGTTATCAAGAAAGCATTATATGGTTTTGCTAATAGCACTTTAAGGTTGTAAATAGAACAGTATTTACGCGGTATTCGAAACGCTGTTGGGTAATTCGTTGACACGTACAGGTTAGTCTTCAATTTCTGCGGTATCACGTACTACCAAAAATGGGATATGCACATGAAAGCCAATTTGGTCAATGTTTTGTTTAATCAATATCTTCTCGAAAAAAGAATGGCCACGGTTCATCATCGCCAACAGGTCTATTTCGTGTTCCTCGATATACTCCAGAACCGCATCAGGCATTAATTTACCTCTTACTTCCACTAGCTTAAATGGCGTATTTCTAAGATGTTTTAATAGCTGGCCTTTGTTTGCTAACTGGGTTTCGGACAATTCGTATTCCTCTTTAATATGGAATACTATAATTTCTGCCCCATGTATTTTTGCCGATTCGATAATATCGTACACCTCCGTTTTTTTATAGGGAGATGAAAAATCGGAAGGAAACAATACTTTTTTAACCGGTTTGAATTTACAGTTATTTGGAATTGCCATTACGGGTACTTTTGCTTTTCGTATGACAAATACGGTGCTTGTGCCCATAAAGAATTGTTTTGCACCTGTTGCGCCCTGCGTGCCCATCACCACCAAATCAATATTCTTTTTTTCAGAAAGTTCATTGACTTCGTCCGTTAAGGTGTTAAAAGCCGAAACGATTTCAAAGCTGTGGTTTTTATTGGGGAATTGTTCCTGTACATCTTTCAAGGTTTTTTCCAAGCCCGCCAAGGCAACATCAACCTCCATGTCAGGTATGGCACTGAAAGCTGGCCCGCCCATGGCATAATCCATTCGATAAAAAATAGGGGTGTAGGTATGTAGGAAATAGAACTTGCATTTTTCATTTTTGAAGAATTGTAGGGCATACGAAATGGCGTTCCACGCGTTATCGGAGAAGTCGGTAGGAATTAAAATGTTTTTCATGGCTTAGGTTTTTATATGTCGTTTCCTCCTTTCGGTGGAGTTTAAAGTAAGTAGCGTCGAAACGTTCAAGACAAGTTTCGTTCTTTTAGAGTTAATTTCTCATATCCAAAGATAATTGTAGAAAAGCCCTAATGGAATGACGCAGGTCATTTGCGGATAAAAGAGAAATAGCAAAATTTATACTTCACTTAAAACATCTTATTATGGCACTAAACTTTAATCAATACGCAACGGAAGGGAATACCTTCTTAAACGACTATGCCAAACAATTGAGCCTTGGCGACGATACTGAAAAGGCAGGACGAATTTTCACATCTATTATGCACGCGCTTCGTACCATAATCCCTATGGAGGAATCTCTGCAATTTATGGCACAACTGCCCATGTTTTTGAAGGCAGCCTACGTCAATGGTTGGACAATCAAAAAAAAGAAGCCAAAGATTAAGCGGATGGAGGAGTTCATAGCGCTTGTAAAGCAATTTGACGGTCCTGCGGCAATAAATGATTTTGGTTATGAAGATGAGCTTGCCGAAAAGTACATTGATGTGACCTTTATACTCTTGAGAAAATATATTTCGCTCGGTGAGATGGAAGATATCCGTGATGGGCTTCCCAAGGATTTGAAAAGTATGATCTATTCTAATTTGATGTTTTGAATGTAATATACAGTTTATGTTAGATAGCATCAGAACGCGGAAAGAACGTCTTTTACTTCCAACTTTTTATAGGTGAATGACCAAGGTCATTTCACAAAATACTAAGCTAAAATACCTTTGTTCAAAATAAAAAAAATAAAAAAAATAAAAAAATGAAACATGTATATTTATTTGTACTTCTAGCATTGCCTTTTTTCGGTAGTTCACAAACAGTCGAAGAAATTAACAAACCAATAATCTCCGAACTTGACGAAGTAGCCCCTTTTAGCGAAGGCCTAGCAGCCGTTAGAAAGGGCGACCAATGGGGTTTTATTGATAAAGAAGGTCATTTGGCCATCGATTTTAGGGACGATGTGCTATGGAATCGTGAAAAGGACAACCACCCAGGCGTTTCCGGCATTGGGTATCCTGCTTTTAAAGATGGGTTATGTTTTATCTACAAACCCGATGCAGAGGGTATTTCCTTATATGGTTTTATGAATACAAAGGGGGAAACAGTTATTGAACCAGAATATGTGAATATAACAGCCTTTGATAATGGCTATGCCGTTGGCATTTTTGCCAACAAGACCTTGAGAGGAAAAAATGAGTTCAAGCTCAATATATATGATTATAAATTTACCGAGGTGCTGGTAAATAAGCAAGGCGAAATGGTTTGGCCCGTTCAGGAACGCCAGAATATCGTAATGTCCAAACGACATTTCAAATTGCCCCAATTGCATGCTAAAATGCTTACGGGAGACCTTTTGGCCGTTATGGGTAAGGACAATCAATGGAAGGTAGTACAGCTAGAACTGAAGGATAATTAAAAAGAGTGGTTTTCTACACTGAAATCGTAGAAATTTGAGTGATTGTAGACAAAGGATTCTAAATAAACAGTTAAATATGGAACGCTTAAAAAATAAAGTTGCCCTGATTACAGGAGGTGCAGGTGGCATAGGACAGGCAACTGCAAAATTATTTTTGGACCATGGTGCTAAGGTGGTCATTGTCGATTATGATAAAGAAGCCCTTGAAAAGGCCAATCAAGAATTGGATGATGAAAATTTGTCCTATTGTGTTGCCGATGTTTCTAAAATTGAGGATGTAGAAAAGTATGTAAAACATACTTTGGAGGTGCACGGAAAAATTGATGTATTCTTTAATAATGCCGGTATCGAAGGTAGGGTGAAACCGATTGCCGACTATCCCGACGCTGTTTTCGACAAGGTCATCGCCGTGAACTTAAAAGGTGTTTGGTTGGGATGCAAATATGTTATCCCTAAAATGGAGGAGGGCGGTAGCGTCGTCATTACTTCTTCTGTAGCCGGATTAAAAGGCTTTGCAGGTTTAGGCCCTTATGTGGCCAGTAAGCATGCTATCGTAGGCATTATGCGAACGGCTGCCTTGGAGTTTGCCGAGAAGAACATTCGAGTGAACACAGTACATCCAGGTCCGGTAAACAACCGGATGATGCGCAGCATTGAGGGGGACAGTAACCCTGAAAACCCCGAGGAAGTTAAAAAAGGATTCGAAGCTACCATTCCCTTAAAACGCTATGCAGAATCGAAAGAGATTGCAGAACTAACGTTGTTTCTTGCTTCAGATGAAAGTAAATATATTACGGGTACTACCCAGGTAATTGATGGCGGGATGTTAACGTCTTAATAAGGAGATTAATGTCTCCTTCCTGGAATTGGAGAAAGTCCCTCTCCTTTGGGCAAAGACTTTAGTGTTTTTTGACTTCTTTCGTTTTTTTGCTTTACGCACTGCGCAAGTTTGAATGCACAAAGCCTTGGGAGCATGGCCATCGATGGTACGTCTTTAGTTCCCTTTAGGTGATTTCAAACCATAGGTCTTTAGACTCCGAAACTTCGGAGGTAGTTTAGTTGCCCATTTATGGTCCTATGGTTCAAGAGGTCCCATAAATAAATGTTCCAAAAACTAAATCCTTCCTGTTTTCAAAACATCCATGACCCGCCCGGATAGTTGAATACCGCGAGTACATATAAAACCACGAACAGTCCCATCCCGCCCAATGGCAATAACAGTACGAAAGGCTTTGGCGTGTTGATCGGTAAACGCATTGTATTTTGTTCTTTTACATCGTCCCCCCCCCCCGAGAAGTATCGTTTTTTTTATACCATTTTGAATTTGCGGGGCCTCGTTCAAACATCTATTTTCTATCGCGAACGCGACCCATTGAACCCTTTATTGCTTAAAGTGAAAATCCTGTTTTGGACGATAAAATAAGTTTTAATTCTTCCGTAGTAGTGGAATCTATCAAATTTAGCGCTTTTACCCCACAGAGTTTTTCGACCA
>CAZUIE010000027.1:0-29703 GCA_964620945.1 uncultured Maribacter sp. | reverse complement strand
TCAATATCAAAACTTGGCCAATCAGCTTAATTTTAATGGAGTAGAAGTAGAGCTAAAAGCAGAACCAGTAGAACATTTGAACCTAATGGCGAACTACACTTATACCAATGCCAACTCTGGCCTAGCCCTTAGAATTCCGAAAAACAAGTGGAACCTGAACCTTGGATATAGCTTTGCAAAGAAGACCTACGCAAGTGTAGCGTACCAATATATATCCGAAAGGGGAGATATCGATTTTACGACCTTTGATATAGTAAATTTAGATGCTTTTTCCTTGGTGAATCTATACATAAAACACGAGTTGAGTAGTATACTTAGCTTGTTTGCTTCTATGGATAATATTTTTAACACCAATTATGTAGAAATTACCGATTTTACAACCAGAGGAAGAAATATAAGATTAGGTATGAATTTGAAACTTTGATTTTATTTGCTATTCGCAAAAAATTATGGATAAAATTAAATGTCCTGTAGTCAATCGCCTACCCACGGTCAACTCTCCATAGTAGTGCAAACCCCTTAGTCTTTAGCCGAAGGTAGTTTGTAGCTAACTGATAAAGGAAACTCCTTTACTATGGTGTAATTGCTAGGTAGGGGTGTTTTATAATTGAATCTCAATAATGGGTATCGTCGATCATACGTTCGCCTAGCGGATTGAACATTTTTGAGCTGCCCATAATGTCAACAGGTCGTTTGACCGTGAAATCTCGCTTACCCGTACTGCCAATGATTTCTTGTATGGCCCTAGCTAACAAGGGTTCGTTTTCGTCCCCTAAAATCCCAAGGTTTTCCAAATCCTCTTTTAATTGCACGTCCGGAATTAGGCCATCGGTAAAGTCCGAAAAACCTTCAGCGTTTTCATTACGGCCTAGCAATGGTTGTATGGCCCATTGTACTTTTGAATTGATTTGATTTACCCGGGAAGGCGTGTACAAATAGGAATTATCACGATCATCTACTAGGGTAGTCGAAAACTCGTTTTTACCCCGAGTAACATCACCAATCTGAATAACATCCATATAGGGTTCTAGCGAATTGATCAACAACTCACTGGCCGAAGCCGAACTAGCACTGGTTAATACATATACCTTACTTAGATTTAATGAATTGATAGTTCTACTTCCTACCTTATCTGCAAAATACACTTCTAATTGGTCTTTGCTAAATTCTGGTTGTAATTTCTCGTTGTAGCGTTTTCTTAGAAAAAGATTATCCTTATCGGTATCGTAGATCATGCTGGCTAAGAGACGCGTTGTATTTACCGACCCACCAGGATTATACCGTAAGTCTACAATAAGGTTGGTAATGCCAGCAGATTTTAAATCTTCAATTGCGGTGTATAGTTCATCATCGTATTCATTGGTGAATTGATTATACATAATATAACCAATATTCTCACCGTTGATTAGAAATGACTTGGAAATGAATACTGGGTTTTCCGATAAGGCTTCCTCCTTGGTAAGAGCTACTTCTTTGTCGTTGGGCACTATTGCTCCATCTACAAATTCAGCCATATTTAGTGTGTAGTCATTGTTAGCTCCAAAAAGTAATTGAATAAAATTAGCTTCGGTAAGTACTTGGCCATCAACCCCTATAAAAAGTTCTCCTCTTTGAATATCTTTGGTAGCTGCATCTGACCCGGGAACTATGTAGCGCACGTAACCAAATAAATTTTGACCGGTCTGAAAACGAACTAGACCAAATTCCACACCATTACTTCTTGACACTCCTGCTAGGGATTGTGTTAGCACTCTATAATCTTCATTGTAGAAGCTAAACCGATCCTCTGTAAATAGCAGTTTGTTATCAAAGAAAGCTCCAGGGTTTTCTTCCGAGGACAAAAAACTGGTATAGGCATCTACGCCTTCCGTTGTGTTTTCAAAACGATCATCTGCCAAATCTGGAACTTGATCTTGCCAGAAATACCAATAATTCATCGCTTTCCACATAAAATCTTGGACTTCTACACCAGCGTTAGGGTTTGGATTTACAGTGCCTGGTATGGAAAAGGGTTCATCTTTGGAGCAGGAAAAGACAAGAACTAAACTAAGTAAATAAAGAATTCTTTTCATAAGTAGTACTATAGTATATGTTTAGTTGTTGTTTAGAACTAAACATAACAGGAAAAATTATTTAAAGTTCTTAGCTCCTGCGGTTTCGATATCCATTTTAACCAAACCATCCATCAGGGATAGATTATTGTTTGCCTTAAATTGGTAGGAAGTTGCGAATGAAGAAGCTACCATACCAGGGGTTACGTTAAATTTGGCACTCTCACCGGTTATTTGGCTTAATGTTAAGGCCAAGAGTGGTTCCGTCTGCTCTCCCAAGGTACCCAGATTAGTTATATCTTCCTCTAGTTCAAATCTAGGAACTAAACCCGAAGTAAAATCCGAAAAACCATCTGCATTTTCATTTCTTCCAAGTAGGGGTTGAATGCCCCACTGGTTATTTGGATTGATGTTCCCTTCACGGTCTTCATCATAGAAAAAACTGTTTTCTTCATCGTCTACAAATGTTATGGAGAACTCATTTTTACCACTTGTTGTTGATCCAATTTGAACAACATCTACATAGGGTGCCAAACCATTAATAACTAACTCGCTAGCCGATGCAGTTGCATCTGTAGTTATTATATGTACACGCTGTAAGTTCAATGAATTTATTGGTGTCCCCTCTAATGTGCTATTTGAAAAGTTCGTTTCTACCTGAGCGGCGGTTAAACCAGCTTGAATTTTACTGTTATATCGAGCCTTTATAAAAAGATCGTTCGAATTGGTACCATAAACAGCGCTTGCAATTTGAACAGCGGTACTCACACGTCCACCGCCATTATATCTAAAATCTAAAATTAATTCGGTAATCCCTTCAGATTTGAATGTTCCAAAAACAGCATTTAATTCTTCATCGTAGCTGGCTAAGAAGCCATTGTACATGAGGTACCCTATTTTTATACCTTGTTGTTCTATTACTTTACTAATCAAAATAGGATTTTCGGCAAAATTAACCACCTTGGTTAGTGCTACTTCTTTACCGTTCTCGTTTATAGCTCCATTTTCGATTTTGGCCATTACCAAAGTATAGCTATCATCATCTCCAAAGAGGAGGTCAATGTAATTATCTAGATTTAAGGTTTGACCATTTACACCTACGAAAATATCACCTCTTCGAATATCTTTTGACGAAGCATCCGATCCATTTGCGATATAGGTAACTACTCCATAAACATCTTCACTCCCGTTAAAGAGATATAATTGAAATTCAACACCATTGCTTCTAGAAACACCTTGTAAGCTATTTACCAAATCTTTGTAATTCTCTACTGCAACGGAAAAGCGATCCACAGCGGTATCTTCACTCGTTAAGCGAACATGATTATTACAAATTTGATAGAAAAAATCCCCGGGGTCCTCTTCGTTCGCTAAAAAATCTGCATAGCTGGCCTCGGAATCAAAACGATCATCTGCTAAATCGGCTACATCTTCTTGCCAGAAATAAAATGCATTCATCGCTTGCCACATAAAATTTTGGGAAGGAAAGTCTACTACAGTATTGGTTGGCTGTACTTGTTCTTCTTGCGTATTGTCAATAACTGGTCCATCATCATTTTTATTACAAGAGTTAAAGACCAAGGCAATGCTCAGGAATGCGAATACATACTTTTTCATAGTGTTTTAATTTTTTCTTTTTCAAATAGCGATCCAAACAGGCAGGTCTTCACATAAATAAAACCTACTACTGCATTCTATTTACGCAAATACTTGCTGTTAAGATGTTAAATTTAGGTACATCTTAAGAAAATAAAAACTAATTGTAACAAAATTCGTTGAACTTCGTCTTCCTTTTGTAGACCATTAGATACGTCGTCGAACAACTAACAAATATGAAACAATCGGAATTTTTAAATGTGGTTATGCCTTTTAAGGATAAACTGTACCGATTGGCTAAACGTCTTTTAGTGTCGAGTGAAGAAGCAGAAGATGCCACTCAAGAGATTTTAATGAAACTATGGTCTAAAAAAAATAAGATGGAAGGGTATAAAAGTGTGGAAGCTTTTGCGATGACCATGACCAAAAACTTTTGTTTGGATAGATTAAAATCCAAACAAGCGGGCAACCTAAAACTAGTACATAGCAATTATACGGATGAAAGTAGCTCATTACAAAGACAGGTTGAGACACAGGACAGTATTAACTGGGTTCAACGGATAATGGATGAGTTACCAGAGCAACAAAAGATGGTGGTGCAGTTACGGGATGTGGAGCAGTACGAATATGATGAAATTGAAGCCTTGTTGGATATGAAACCCACAGCAATTAGAGTGGCTTTGTCAAGAGCAAGAAAAACAATACGAGAAAAATTAACGGAAAAACATAGTTATGGAATTGGATAACATAGAAAAATTAGTTGCCAAGTATTTTGAGGGCACTACTACGGTAGCCGAAGAAGATACGTTGAGAGATTATTTTCTACGCGGTGATGTAGCGGCACATTTAGAACAATATTCGCCCATGTTTCGGTATTTCTCCGAAGCGAAGGAAGAGCGCTACACAAAACAAGTTGCACTGCATCCTAAAAGAAATATATATAAATGGGCATCGCTGGCGGCAGTGGTACTCTTTATGCTAGGGTTTTATTTTACCTCGACTACTAATACCGAACCCGAACGTTTAGAAGCGGTATATACCGCAGAAGAAATTGCTTCTGCACAAGAAGCCTTTGCCTTGTTGGCAATGAACTTTAACAAAGGGACAGAAAAATTAAACCATTTGGAAGAATTTGAAAAGAGCACAAATAAATTTTTAAACAAATAATAAAAAATCAGACATGAAAAAGATACTATTTATTCTACTAGTGGCAATTGCCCCTTACGCTTCGCAGGCCCAGGATATTTTTGAAAAATATGAGGATGACGACAAAGTGACCTTTGTGGCCATGCAGCCAAAAATGTTCCAGATGCTAGCTAAAATGAGCGTTAATTCAGACGACCCCGAAGCACAAGAGTTTTTTGATCTTGTAAACTCGATTTCCAGTTTTAAGGTGATTACCACTGAGGATGCAGCTATAACCAAAGATGTTGATGGGTGGGTTACCAATCGTTTAAAAACGTCCTCCTTTGAGGAACTTATGCGAATACGAGACGGAGGGTCTAACGTAAAATTCTATGTTAAGGAAGGCAAGGACTCAGATCATGTAAAAGAACTCCTAATGTTTGTGACAGGAATGAAGGATAAGGACATAGATATCAATGGTAGAAAAATAGAAACGGTACTGCTTTCCCTAACCGGGGACATCAATTTAAAATCTGTTTCTAAATTAACCGATAAGATGGATCTTCCTGGCGGAGATCAATTAGGTAAGGCATCCAAGAAAAATAAGTAATGATAAAGCGTTCATTTTGCGCGATATTAATTAAGAATATTCATTAATCAATCTATAAATCATTCTTTCCTAAAATTTACGGGAGGAACTTAAAAACAACAATCATGAGAAAATTAACATTAGTAGTTGCAATCGCATTATTACCAGCATTTGGTTTTTCACAATCCATTTTCGATAAATATGAGGATATGGATAATGTAGGCTCGGTAATTATTAACAAGGGTCTTATAGAATTAGTTTCGAATATAGGCGAGATGAGTGATGATCCCGAAGCGAAGGAATTTATGGAAGTGGCCAGTGGTCTTAACGGCGTAAAGGTATTTATGACCGAGGATACGGGAGTAGCTGCCGATATGGCCAAAACCGTTACTAAATATCTTAAATCCTCCAAACTCGAAGAGTTAATGCGGGTAAAGGATAAAGATGTAAACGTAAAATTTTACATTCGTGATGGTAAAAAGAAAGATCATGTTACCGAACTCTTAATGTTCGTTTCTGGTTTAGAAAATGCTAACATAGGAAATCACGGGCGACAATTGGAAACGGTATTGGTAAGTTTAACTGGTGATATTGATTTGAATAAAATTGGAACCCTTACCAATAAAATGAATCTGCCTAAAGAATTAAAGGATGCCGGTAAATAATAAAAAGGTCTAAAGAATTCCCCATGGTCGTAAGGTAAACCTTATGGCTATGGGCTTCTTAATTTGATAACCATAAAGAAAATGATGATGCGAAAATTAGTTAAAAGCTTACTCCTGATTGGGATACTTATACTGTCCTCCTGTTCTTCACACCAGAGTTTACAGGAATATTATGTTGATAATACGGAAAATCCGAATTTTTTAGCGTTTGATATTCCTACGAGTATTTTGAACCTGGATGCGGTAGAATTAGATCAAGAACAACAAATGGCATACGAGTCACTTAAAAAACTAAATGTTTTAGCTTTTAAAAAAAAATTGGATAACACTGCTGCCTACAAGCTCGAGAAAACTAAGGTTAAGGCTATTCTTGCAAATGATAATTATGAGGAGCTGATGAAAATGAATACGGGCTTTGGAAGTGCCAGTATACAGTTTAAAGGAGCTGATGACGCTATTGATGAGGTGATTATATTTGGGGATAATAAGGACAAAGGATTCGCCTTGGTACGGGTTTTAGGAAGCGATATGAATCCGGCACATTTTGCGCAGTTACTACAAGCACTCGAAAAATCTGATTTTAATGGAGAAGATTTAGGTGATTTGGAAGAATTCTTTAAAAGCTAGAAGCAAAATTTATAGTTATCGAAACCTGTTAAGCGATGCGTTTAACAGGTTTTTTTTGTGCTTTATGTTGAGGTTATTTTTTTTAATGTGACCTTCTAAATATATTAGTGTCTTAAAATTAAAGAACTACTAACCTTAAAACACGAAAACTAAGTATGGAAAATGTTGAATTATGGACAGAAAAAATTATTGAATTTGTAATAGAATATGGGCCACGGTTAATTGGTGCAATCCTAATATATATTATTGGATCCTGGGTCATTAAAAAGTTGATAAAAGTACTGCGCAAAGGCATGTCTAGCCAAGATTACGATAAATCACTTCAGAAATTTTTATTGAATTTGGCGAAATGGGCATTGACTATTTTCTTGATTATAACTGTAATATCTACGTTGGGTGTTGAAACTACGAGTTTAGCCGCTGTTATAGCCGCTGCTGGTTTGGCTATTGGTTTGGCATTACAAGGTTCGTTGTCCAATTTTGCAGGGGGCGTTCTTATTATTATTTTCAAGCCCTATAAAATTGGGGACCTAGTGGAAGCTCAGGGAGTATTAGGTTCGGTTAAAGAAATAGAAATCTTTACTACAAAATTGATTACACCACAAAACAAATTAGCTATTATACCAAATGGTGCTATGGCCAATGGGAATATTATCAACTATACTGCAGAGGGTAAAATGAGAGTTGATACCGTTGTAGGTGTGGGATATGATGAGGATATTAAAAAGACCAAAGAGGTCTTAATGGAAGTCCTTAACTCAAATGAATTGGTTTTAAAAGATCCCGCACCATCTGTAAATGTTATGGAATTAGCCGATAGTTCTGTGAACTTTGCAGTGCGTCCTTTCTGTAAGCCAGAACACTACTGGGATGTTTATTTTGCCACTTATGAAAATTGTAAGTTAGCCTTGGATAAAGCGGGTATCGAAATACCTTATCCACACGAAGTACAGATCAACAAGTAAGCAGTTACTTCATTTGAAATATAAAAGACCGCAAAACTGCGGTCTTTTTTTATGCGTTAAATCAAGGAGTCAAGGAATTCATCTAACCCGACCTAATTTCCTAGATTCCTGTATAATTACTCGGCGTTATCTGTTTTAATTCTGTTTTAATAGCATCGGAAACCTCCAGTGTATCTATGAAGTTGGCGATAGAGTTTTGATTTATTTTCTCATTAGTCCGCGTAAGTCCTTTTAAGGCTTCATACGGATTAGGATACCCTTCTCGCCGTAATATGGTCTGAATAGCCTCGGCAACTACCGCCCAATTATTTTCTAGGTCCTTCTCAAATTTTTCTTTGTTCAATAGTAATTTGTTCAGGCCTTTTAAAGTAGATTGAAAAGCAATAAGGGTATGTGCAAACGGAACACCTACGTTTCTAAGAACTGTACTATCCGTTAAATCGCGCTGTAACCTGGATACCGGTAACTTAGCCGATAAATGCTCAAAAATGGCGTTAGCCATTCCAATGTTTCCCTCTGAGTTTTCAAAATCGATAGGGTTTACTTTGTGGGGCATTGCCGATGAACCTACTTCTCCTGCCTTTATTTTTTGTTTAAAATAGTCCATGGAAACGTAGGTCCAAAAATCCCGGTCTAAATCAAGAATTATGGTATTGATTCGTTTTAAGGTATCAAAAAGAGCGGCCATGTGATCGTAATGCTCAATTTGCGTGGTAGGAAAGGAATGCTGCAAACCTAACTTTTCTTGAACAAAGCTACCTCCGAACGCTTTCCAATCAATTTGCGGGTAGGCCACCTTGTGCGCGTTAAAATTTCCCGTCGCCCCGCCAAATTTGGCGGCACTTGGAATATCGTTCAGCAAGTTAAACTGCTCCTTCAACCGTGCGACGAAGACAGCTATTTCTTTGCCGAGTCGGGTAGGGGATGCAGGTTGACCGTGCGTTCTGGCCAGCATGGGAATGTTGGCCCACTCCGTAGCCAATTCCTCTAATTTCTCCAATATCTTAAAATATTGGGGTACATAAACATCGTTCATTGCTTCTTTGATAGAAAGCGGAATGGCCGTATTGTTAATATCTTGAGAGGTAAGACCAAAATGGATAAACTCCTTAAATGAGGCCAAGCCAAGAGCGTCAAACGCTTTTTTGATGAAGTATTCTACAGCCTTGACATCATGGTTGGTCGTTTTTTCTATGTCTTTTATATCCTGCGCATCCTTGGTATCAAAATTAGAATAGATTTCCCTTAAGGCATCAAATTTTGATTGATCAAAAGCAGATAGCTGGGGTAAGGGAATTTCACATAACGCGATAAAATATTCTATTTCTACCTGTACCCTATATTTAATAAGGGCTTCTTCGGAAAAGTAAGGAGCTAGCGTAGCTATTTTGTTTCTATAGCGACCGTCTATAGGGGATATGGCATTTAGTTCGTTAAGGGACATACTCTAAGGATTGGTTTGTACTAAAGCAGGCAAAGATACTTATTACAGACGCCGTTTAAAAGTATGGAGAAGAAGACTTTATGCATAAAACCAGTTTTAAATACGCTATGGGTATTACTTTATTTTTTTTAATACCATTCTGGCTCTGGCTTTATAGGCAGCACTGCCCTTACTATAGTTTTGTTCCAATATGATTTTTAGCTCTGGATGTATCCAATCAAAAGTAGTTCCCAATAGATACAAAGTGGTCATGGAATACGCCTTGGCAGCCACCTTGTGATTTCCGATCAACCAATCAAAGCACGCTGTGGTAATATGTTCTAAATGCTTTTTGCTTAGGTATTGATGACTTTTGTTGGGTAGTTTGACATAAAAAGAAATAATCAGTAGCTCGCAAATTTTCGCTAGGGGACGTACGGCCGAGTCTAATTTTACATTTGCTAATAGTGGTATAAATTTGTCCAAATACGGATAAAGTAGCGCTTTATCTTTTCGCACTGCACTTTCTAAAATCCAAGCGGCACGGCAACTGATATCATCATTTACTCGTGAGATGATGGACAAGAGCAGTGATATCAAGGTAGGATCGTGTATTATAAGTGCAGCCATTTTACTGCGTTTTTCCCTACTATGATCTGTATACTCTAATTTTGTATATAATTCTTGTTCCGTCATTCTAGGTTTTGCTGGCTTTTTATCTAAGCTAGGGTAAACGACTCATGTAGTTTTTTCATTTCAAGCAAAAAAAAATTTAATCGCTGCTTTCCTTGGTAAGAAACGAATCTACCAATTTTGGAACTCCATCTGCGGCACTGGAGGAAATAATAGTTAAATTTTTACTGCTCTGTTTAGATATGGAAGGTTTAGGGTCGATAAAATAAATAGGGACATCGTTTCCTACAAAATCGATTAAACTTGCCGCGGGATATACTTGCATAGATGTACCTATAATAATTAGAATATCCGCTTGTGCTGTGATTTGGATTGCCTTGTCCAACATGGGTACAGCTTCTCCAAACCAAACAATATGAGGTCTCATTTGGTATCCGTTTTCACATACATCACCTAGAACGATATCATGTGTCCATGGCTGAATGTTGCTTTGTAAATCTGTACTTCTTGCTTTTAACAGTTCCCCATGTAGGTGCACCACATTTGTACTGCCTGCCCTTTCGTGCAGGTCGTCTACATTTTGGGTGACGATAGTAACCTTAAATTTAGTTTCCAAAGTAAAGAGCGCTTTATGCGCCGCATTCGGTTCTACCTTTAACAGCTGCTTTCGTCTTTGATTATAAAACTCTAGGACAAGGGCTGGATTACGTCTAAAACCTTCTGGTGTAGCTACTTCCATAACATCGTGTCCTTCCCACAAGCCATTGGAATCCCTAAAGGTTTTTAGGCCACTTTCCGCACTAACCCCTGCTCCTGTCAAAACCACTATCTGCTTCATATCATCTATTTTCCTTTAAAAATATACTTTTTATTATCTTGGTTTAATGGAAGAAACGAAACTTTTGAATTATTTAGAGGATTTTATTTCTGAAGAACGGCGAGAACGTTTTATAAGTGTTCTTGCCCATAGAACAAAACATATTACGGTTGCCTTAGAAGATGTCTTTCAAATGCATAATACCAGTGCAGTAATCCGTAGTTGTGATGTTTTTGGTATTCAAGAGGCGCACTTGATTCAAAACCGTAATGCCAACGAACTGGATAAGAATATTGCCATGGGCGCCCAACAATGGGTAGATGTGCATCGATATAAAAATACATCGGATTGTATTACAGCTTTAAAATCAAAGGGATATAAAATCATAGCTACTACTCCACATGACAATGCTGTTCTATTGCCAGATTTTAAGATTGATGATAAAATAGCTTTATTTTTTGGAACGGAGCGCGATGGGTTAACCCCAGAGGTCATGGAGCAGGCAGACGGATTTCTTAAAATCCCCATGAAAGGATTTACGGAAAGCCTAAATATTTCGGTGGCAGCTGCCATTATTCTTCAAGATTTGAACACCAAATTAATGCAGACCGATATAGCTTGGCAACTCACTGAAGCCGAGAAATTGGAAAAGCGATTGGAATGGACCAAAAAATCTATCAAGAGTATTGATCAAATTCTGGAACGGTACAACAGCAAGTCTTAATACGTAATGATTCAATACTTTTAAGATTAAATCAAAAGTATGAACGTATGCCTCTATGTTTTTATGCTATCTAAAACGTTAGATTGGTATCACTTCTTAACTTCCAACAAGGCAATGTCAAAATCATTTTCTAAGTGTACCCGACCTTTTGCTACTGTAACTTCCGTATTGGAATAGGTGTCGTACAATATCGTTCCGTCACCAAAGAAACCTTTTACGGATAGCGACTTTTTGCCTTTTGGCAGGTCAAGCCCGACAACAACCTTATCCTTATAATCGTCCTTAATGTAGGTTCTGCTAAACACATAGGGTTTTTTTGACAATCGCTCATGTTTTCCTGCACCGATGGCCAGGTGATTATTTCTAAACGTTCCTAGTTTTTGCCAGTGCTCCAAGGTTGACTTGGTCGTTGTAGAACTGTTTAATTCTTCCCAGTTCATAAAAGAACGTAGGGTAGCATCACCTTGCGTGCTATCTACCACTAGGCTCCTAGCTGTTTCATCCCCGTAGTAGACTTGTGATGCTCCTGGGGTTAGCAGTAGTATATTCGCCGCTTTAACAGGATTTTTTCTTTCTTGGTCAAAAGGTTGTCCGTCGTCATGGGAGGTCAAGTAGTTTACCACACTTTTGTCTTTCAATTTCGTATGCAGCAGTTTACTATATTTTGAAAATATTTGGTCATAACTAGTTAGGGCGTCGTTCTTCAATTCAAAATTGATAAGGCTATGAAAGCCATGATCGAAATAATCTACCTTTTTATCTCCAAAATCATACTCGCGTCCACCTGAAATACCATAGTTATACACCTCACCGACCATATAGAATGGTGTATTGTCCAGTACTTTTTTAGGGTGTTTGTTTTTCCAGGTTTCAAAGGCATAGGACGCCTCTTTGTAAAGCTCTGCCCAAGCGTTTTCGTTCACATGTTTTACAGTGTCTACCCTAAAACCGTCTACCCCAAACTCATGCACATAATCGGTAAGCCATTTAATTATGTAAAAACGCGGCGCCCTAGGATAACCGGTACGGTCAAAAAATAATTGCAGTTCATCCAACTCCTCGGCCAGCCTTCCCTCTTTTTTCCACTTTGCCAACAGTGCATCTGGTAGATTAACAGCTTCATTTGATGTAGTTAGGATATCCGGAAGGTTGTCTACTAAGGTACAGTTGGTCGTGTTTTCATAAGTGGTGAATTCACAAGTAGGATCTGTAATAACCCATTCCTGCGGCCAAACGGGATCTTTTGCCGTAACGGGTCCTGTATGGTTCAATACAACGTCTAGTAATACCCGTATCCCGTTTTTGTGGGCGGCTGCTACCAAAGTTCCTAAGTCTTCCTTTGTTCCAAAATTTGGGTCCATGGCAGTCCAGTCACTTGCCCAATAGCCATGATAGCCATAGGTATTTCCCGTAGTTTCATCCGTATCGCCATGTATTTGTTCTACCACCGGTGTAAACCAAATTGCATTTATTCCTAAATCGCTAAAATAACCATCTTCTATTTTTTGGGTAATACCTTGAATATCGCCACCCATGAAGCCCCTGAGTTTGCCGGTTGGATTAGTGCGGTTAAAGTTGATATCGTTAGCAGGGTTTCCATTGTTGAATCTATCTGTAAGCAAGAAATAGATATTTGCACCGTCCCACAAGAAAGGGAGCGTTTTTTCAGATTCCGTAAAGGTATTCGTAGTCACCAACGCTTCTTTTGGTTGTTTCTTTTTGTCATTTTTACAGGAAGAAACAACTAGAATTAGGCTAAGAAGGACAAGAAGGCGTTTCATAGGTGTTCTATTTGCGCTAAAGCTATAAAATGCAAATGAAAACCAAAAATTTTATTTTTTCCGATTTAGTACTTTGTATTCTTCGTAACAACTGCTTATGGCATCCAATATTTGAAGATCGTTCGCTGTTAGGATAAAGGACTTGGAATAGTTGCAGTTGTTAAGGATGTCTTGAATATCTACTTTTTCCAATTGCAAGAATTCTGTTAGAAGTTCACGGTCGAATTTTGAAGCCAATAAGTTTCGAATTTCTTCGTCCTCTTTCATTTGGCGGAGTTTTCGCATCTGTGCTGGCTTTTTGCCGAAAAGGTTGCGCAACAGGTCTGCGGGATTAAGAATTGCCCCTAGCACTTTGGTTACCGCACTCGGATTCTTATTTCCACCTTCATACGCTACGGATAAGCCTGATATGCTATATTGATAGGCGTTATTTATTGGAAGGTTTTTTACGTCTATTTCTAAATACCCGGTAAGCTGATAGGGTCTTACGATAACTTCTTCCAGCGCATATGCGAGTTCCGTAAGCGCAATTTTGGTATCCATAAACTTAAACATATCGTTGGTTACCCTAATTTTTTGCGGTTTAAAACCAAGAAAAGAAAGGTAGAGTGTATCATTTACCGCAGCAGTAATCGAAAATTCACCTTTTTCGTTGGTGATCGTTCCCTTTACTTGATTTAAATTGACTACATGCACACTTTCCATGCGAACATCTGTCTGGGCATTTACTACAATAGCACTTATACTACTATTTTCTATATCATCCTGAGCAAAGCCAGTGACAGCTATAAAAATTAGAAAAAATGCAAAAAGTCTACCCATTTAAAATGTAATTGTTTCTATACAAATGCAAACAAAACAAAAAAATACGCCGAAGCGTATTTTTTAATATACAATTAACTAAAAGAAGTCACCTTTTCTTCTTTGGCTCCTTCTTTTTCCAGAATTTGGACTTGTAGAGCCGCTACGCTCCCTTCTTTTGCCTCTGCTGTTATTGTCACTACCGTTCTTGCGGTCCCTGAAACTAGTTTTACCTCCTTTGCGTTTTCCTTTAAAGGAACCTCCGCCACCGCCGTAGCTTCTTCTTCCACCCCCACCGCCAGGGCTTTTGGATACTTCTACATTAACAAATCTGCCATCTACCTTAAAATCTGTAAACGTAGCTAAGATTTTTTCGGTTACTTCTGCATCGGTATTAAAAAAGGAGAAACTCTCTTTTACATCGACCTTGAAAATATCCTCTTGGCCCAGTCCTACGGTATCCCTGATAAAATCTTTTAAGGACATCCAATCATAACCGTCTTTTTCACCAACATTTACAAAGTATCTAACGGAACCACTAGTGGGTACATTTCCACCACGATCGTAATTACCGTCTCTGTCGGAGGACGAATTCAAATCCTTTGTCTTATTGTAATAATTATAGAAGCGTGTAAATTCTACGGAGATTATTTTTTTAATCAGTTCCTCCCGATCGATACCTTCCAATACATCGTTGATAGCCGGTAAGAAACTATCTACTTCAGGATTTACTTCTGTGTCCTTGATGCTATTGGCCAAGTGATAGAGCTGAATTTCACATATTTCCATTCCGGATGGAATTTTTTTAGAAACAAACGGCTGGTTTATCTTTTTTTCGATCGCTTTAATTTTACGCAGCTCGCTTTTGGTAATAATGACCATAGAAATTCCTGATTTTCCTGCACGTCCGGTTCTACCGCTTCGGTGGGTGTAGGTTTCGATCTCATCTGGTAATTGGTAATTAATAACGTGGGTAATATCATCTACATCTATACCCCGTGCAGCAACGTCAGTAGCAACCAACATCTGAATCTGTTTTTTGCGAAAGGAATTCATAACGAGATCCCGCTGATTTTGACTAAGATCACCATGTAACGCTCCTGCGCTATACCCATCTTCTATAAGTTTTTCAGCTACTTTTTGGGTATCTCTTTTTGTACGACAAAATATAACGGAGAAGATATCGGGATTGGTATCTGCCAATCTTTTAAGTGCCGGATAACGATCCCTTCCGCCAACGACATAATATTCATGTTGTACGGTAGAGGCACCGGAATTTTTAGCACCCACCGTAATCTCTTGTGGGGAGTGCATGAATTTTTTGGCGATAATCGACACCTCTTTTGGCATCGTTGCAGAAAATAACCAGGTAGATTTTTCATTAGGGGTGTTGGATAGGATGTCCTTGATATCTTCCATGAAACCCATATTCAGCATTTCATCGGCCTCATCTAAAATACAGTAATCTATTTTGGAGATATCTACTAATCTACGGTTGATCATATCTTTCATACGACCCGGAGTAGCAACGATTATTTGTGCTCCCCGTTTAATTTGCCTTGCTTGTTCGGTAATGCTCGCTCCACCGTAAATCGCCACTACGTTGATGTTTCGCTCGTATTTCGAATACGATTGCATTTCCTTGGTAATCTGTAAACAGAGTTCACGTGTGGGGGATAATATCAACCCTTGCGTGGTTCTGCTATTACTGTCTATTTTTTGAATTAGTGGAAATCCAAAGGCGGCCGTTTTACCGGTTCCTGTCTGTGCAAGTGCAACCAAATCGGTTTCACTTTCCAATAAAATAGGGATTGCTTTTTCCTGTACTTCGGAAGGGGTTTCGAAACCCATGTCCGCAACAGCATCTAATAAGGACTTTTGGAGTCCCAGTGCTTCAAACTTTGTCATGTTATTTTATACTTAATCGCAAATAAGAATGTTGCATAGAGCGATTATCGTATAACCTATTAGACTCAGCGCAACACATGCTATACCAGCGGCGTTAATTTGGCGGCAAAGGTACTGCTAATAAATGAGATGGGATAATTTATTGTAGATGTAGATTTTATGGTGCCAAAGTGAATCCATACATCGACATTATAACACCTACGATGCCGGATATAATCATGAGAACAATAAAGGTCTTCTGTAATTTGGGGTTATCGTATATAATGATGCAGACCGCGCCCAAGACGATACTAATTTGGAAAAAAAGCATTGCGAGATCAAATTTTTTGGTCGCGGTATCGTATTCTTCTGCTAGTGCTTCCCATTCTTTTACACCAGTAATGTTTCCCAATTCTCCATCCAAATCCTGTGTCCAATTATCTTTGCCTACCTGATTGGAACCTATTAAAATCTCTGTTTTTTCTAAATCATATTTTTTAATACCCTGTTTTACGGCCGCTATCTTCTCCAATATTACAGACTTGTTATCTTCCAAGACCATACCGCTTTCCAATAACGCAGTAAGATAGTCTAGTTCACTTTCCTTGAGGCTTTCCTTAATGCTCTTGGATTGGTACCAATTGGAATAGTTGACAACCCTGTTATGGGCAATCATCATTTCTTCCTCCAGTTCACCGTTTACCAACTGTGCTATGGCCATTAATGCTGCAAAAAAGGCAATAAGAACACCGCCAATTGCTTCCGCACGTTCCGAAGCTACGGATACTTCTACCGTATCGTTGTTTTTTTTGGATGTCAGCATTATAGTGTATTTAGGTACTCGATGAGTTTGGCGAATGCTATTCCTCTATGGCTTATTTCATTTTTTATATTCAAGGGTAGTTCCGCAAAGCTACGTTCGTAACCTTTTGGTTTAAATATGGGGTCGTATCCAAATCCTTTTTGCCCTTGTTTAGTTTCGAGTATACTTCCTATTATCTCGCCTTCAAAGAACATAGTTTCGTTACTTAGGTTCAATGCAATAACCGTTTTAAAGCTTGCAGACCTATCTTTTTTGTCGCTTAGATTTCTTAATACCTTATCCATATTGGCATCGGCATCATTTTGGTCACCGGCATATCTGGCCGAAAACACCCCTGGTTCTCCGTTAAGCACGTTCACCATGAGGCCGGTATCGTCTGCAAAACAGGGAAGGTTGTAGTGTTCTGTAATGTAATCGGCTTTTAATTTTGCGTTCCCCTGTAGTGTGGGTTCAGTTTCTGCAATAGGCTCTAAACAGTCTATATCTTTTAAAGAAACGAGTGTTATACCAGCAGGGACCAGTGCTTGTACTTCCTTTAATTTGTTTTGATTGTGGGTTGCAAACACCAACTTCATCGAAAATAATTTATGGCTATTTATCTGAGCTTATCATGATCAAAAATAGTAATTTTATGTTATGAAGTTAAAATTGCCCCCCGTGATTGTTTTTTTGCTTTTTGCATTAGGGATGTATCTTGTGAGTTTGTGGCTACCTTTTGGATTTTTTGAGTTCTTTGGAAGGTTACTTTTGGCAAAGGTTCTCATAGGATTGGCCGTAGGTATTGGTCTGGTAAGTCTTGTTCAGTTTTTTAGGGCAAAAACTACTGTGAACCCCCAAAAACCAAATAAAGCCACTAATTTGGTAACCAATGGTTTGTATACCTTCTCCAGGAATCCGATGTATCTGGCCTTGTTGCTAGTTCTTCTTGCTTTGGGACTGTACTTTGGAAACGCATTTAATACCTTGATCGCTGCTGGTTTTGTGGGCTATATGAACCGATTCCAGATTATTCCAGAAGAACATATTTTATTGGATAAATTTGGTAAGGAGTATACGCAATACTTTACCAAGACCAGAAGATGGTTTTAGAATGATTGTATGTGCTCCTAGACTTATATCTATACATATTAGTTATTTAGCTTATTTTTTCATATATTAGCATAATAGTTAATTATTATGATTGCAATTATTACAGGAGATATCATTAATTCTGAGAGCCATCCTTCCTCTGAATGGATAGAGAGTTTAAAGAATTACTTTAACCGTTTTGGACCTACTCCTATGCAGTGGGAAATATATAGGGGCGATGAATTTCAATTAAAGGTAACTAGCGAAAGTGCGCTATTATCGGCAATACAAATAAAGGCTTTACTGAAATCTGTAAAGGGGTTGGATGTGAGGATGGGGATCGGAATTGGTCTGGAGACCTACATTGGAACCGGTGTTAGCGAATCTAATGGTTCTGCACACCAGCGCTCTGGTCGTAAATTTGAATCCCTAAAAGAGAGTAAGGTAAATCTGAGTATAGCAACAGGTAATGAATCGTATGACCTTATCCTAAATCTCATGTTGCGTTTGGCTTTGGATTTTATGGATAGCTGGAGCGTAGTTTCGGCTGAAATTGTGCTTTTGGTGCTGGACAACCCTGAAGCTTCCCAAAAGGAAATTGCTAAGCAATTGGGTATAAAACAGTCTGCTGTAAGTCAACGAATAAAGAGAGCGCGCTTAGATTTGGTCTTGGATCTTTTGGCGTACTATAAGCATATAATCAGAGAAGTGTAGCCTATGGTAATTTTTGTAAAATTGTTACTTGCCCATCTGATTGGGGATTTTATGTTACAACCCTTAAAATGGGTAATTCATAAAGAAGCTAATAAGGCAAAATCTAAATACCTATATCTCCATGTGCTTATTCACTTTGTACTATATCTTTTAGTATTATGGAATTTAAGTCTTTGGAAAATTGCCATAATTTTAAGCGTTTCACATTTATTCATAGATTTAGCCAAACTGTATTCCGAGCCATGGTTTAAAAATAAGACCATTCCTTTTTTTATAGATCAATTTTTACATGTAGCAGCACTTTATATTTGTTCTTATTATGCAGAACTACCTGCTCATTTTATGTTACTTTTCGAAAATTTAAATTGGCACCTATCCTTGGCCGTAGTATTTGTAACCTTTCCGTCCGCAATAATTATGGGAAAACTGCTAGATCCCATGTCCGGACAAATAAACACTGACCACAAATCACTCCCAAATGCGGGTAAGTATATTGGGATTATAGAACGTTTGTTTGTACTCGTATTTATTTTATTAGGACGTTGGGATGCGATCGGACTTTTGATAACGGCCAAATCCGTATTTCGTTTTAACGATTTAAAGGAAAGTAATAGCAGAAAACTCACAGAGTATATCCTTATCGGGACGTTGGTAAGTTTTGGTCTAGCGATACTTGCAGGAGTTTGGTATTTGAACCATACACAATCTATAGGTTGATTAAAAGAGAATTATGTAATGAATAGCTGTAATTTTTTTTGAATTTTTATTAAAGATGTCACTTTTTGTTTTATTTGTCGTTTAAGATGTAGTCAGAGAGATATAATTTTTATTTTTGCCGCATATTTGGGTTTCAGTCTATTTATTTATGAAACGAAATTGTTGATACTAAGGGATACAAAGCAATGATTGCTACGAGAAGAAAATTTGTTTTTGATTTTGATAGTACCTTGACTAGGGTAGAGGCCCTTGATGTTCTTGCTGAGCTTACTTTAAAAGGAAAATCCAACAAAGACGAAATAATAGCTGAAATTCAAAGGATTACGAATCTTGGAATTGACGGAGATATCTCGTTTACAAATTCTTTGGAAAGTAGGATTAAGTTATTGGATGCCCATAAAAATGATTTAGAGCATTTGGTTTCAGAACTTCGACAAAAGATTTCAAAATCTATAGCATCTAACAAGGATTTTTTTGAAAGATATGCAGATGATATTTATGTTATTTCCTGTGGATTTAAGGAGTTTATAGACCCAATTGTAAAAGAATACAATATCCCATCGGACAGAGTGTATGCAAATACCTTTAAGTTTGACGTAGCTGGAAATATTGTAGGGTTCGACGAGGACAATGTACTCTCACAACACAATGGCAAAATACAATGCCTTAAGGATATGAACCTTGAAGGAGAGGTTCAGGTAATAGGTGACGGCTATAGCGATTACGTTATGAGAGAGGCAGGAATTGCAGACAAGTTTTTTGCCTACACGGAAAATGTACACAGGGACAAGGCTGCAGACAACGCAGACCATGTTACCCCCAATTTAGATGAATTTTTATACTTAAACGATTTGCCACGAAATATATCTTACCCCAAGAACAGAATCAAAGTCCTTTTATTGGAAAATGTGCACACGGCTGCATTCGAAAACCTGTCCGAAGATGGGTTTTCGGTAGAATTGGTAACGCATAGTTTGCCTGAAGAGGAGCTTATAGAAAAAATCAAAGGCGTGCACGTTTTAGGTATTCGCTCTAAGACACATGTAAGTCAGAAAGTATTGGATGCTGCAGATAAATTATTGGTCGTAGGTGCATTCTGTATCGGAACCACGCAGATAGAATTGGAATATGCCAAAAATAAGGGAATAGTTGTCTTTAACGCTCCTTACAGCAATACCCGATCTGTTGTTGAGTTGGCCATAGGCGAAATTATTATGTTAATGCGAAGCGTATTTGCAAGAAGTACAGAGCTTCATAATGGACAATGGCAAAAAACAGCTGCTGGTTCCAGAGAGGTACGTGGCAAGAATTTGGGAATTGTCGGGTATGGTAATATTGGAAAACAGTTATCGGTTTTGGCGGAGGCTATTGGTATGCGCGTTTATTATTACGATGTAGAGGACAGTTTAGCCCTAGGGAATGCCAAAAAGTGCAATAGCTTAGAGGATTTACTAAATATTTCAGATGTGGTCACTTTACACATAGATGATAACCCTGCCAATAAAAACTTTATTGGTGAACGGGAAATTAACCAAATGAAAAAAGGGGCCATGTTGGTAAACCTTTCCAGAGGTTTTGTTGTTGACATAGATGCCCTAGCGGAAGCTTTAAAGAGCAGACAATTAGCAGGTGCAGCAGTAGACGTATATCCAGAAGAGCCAAGGAGTAACGGTGATTTTAACACCAAACTTCAAGGCCTTCCCAATGTAATATTGACACCTCATGTGGGTGGTAGTACGGAGGAGGCACAACGGGATATCGCAGACTTTGTCCCCAATAAAATAATGGATTACATTAATTCAGGAAATACAGTAGATGCCGTCAACTTCCCTAACATTAGGCTTCCAAAACAAAATAAGTCGCATCGTTTCTTGCACATTCACAAGAATATGCCTGGGATTATGGCAAAAATAAATAAAGTTTTGGCAGAGTATGAATTGAATATCATAAGTCAATATTTATCTACAGATAGTGATGTTGGATATGTTATTACAGATTTAGATAAGGAATACAACAAGGATGTAATTAAAGCACTTAAAAAGGTTGATAATACGATTAAGTTTCGCGTGCTTTACTAGGATGATAACTCGATTCTTTTGTTTTGCGGTTTAGGCACGATTATCTTAAAGAACTAGCTACTCATCATGTCTATCAGATACTCTTTTTTATTCTACTGATGATGATAAGGCTCATTTCTAAGAATTGTAAAAGCCCTGTAGATTTGCTCTACCATAAAAAGACGTACCATCTGGTGTGAAAATGTCATTTTTGAAAGGCTTATTTTCCCTGATGCCATGCTGTAAATAGCTTCACTAAAACCATAAGGCCCTCCAATTACGAATACCAGTTGCTTAATACCTGAATTCATTTTTTTTTGCAGATACGAGGAGAAACCAACAGAATCATACTGTTTCCCGTTTTCATCCAATAACACAAGGATATCCGTTGGTGAAAGTTGTTTTATAATCAGTTCGCCCTCCTTTTCCTTTTGTTGCTGTTCAGAAAGGTTTTTGGTCTTTTTTAGATCAGGGATGAGGGCCATAGAAAAATTAACATAGTGTCCCAGGCGCTTTTCGTAGATACTGATGAGCTGTTGTAATTCTGCACTATCCGTTTTGCCAATAGCCAATAGTTTTATTGTCATATTTTTAATATTCTAAAAGAACTTAATTATCTTAAAATCATCTATTTAAGCTGTTTTTCGTAATTGATTTTTAATCAAATGTATATGCTACACCATCAAAAGTAAATCAAATTCCCAAAATGGATTCGTATTTTAGCACAAGGCAATAGGAGAAAATGATTTCAGAAACACAATTTAAGAAAGAAATAGAAGTAATTATCAGTAACGCTATCCGAGAAGATGTGGGTGATGGCGACCATAGTTCTTTGGCATGTATACCAAAAGAGGCCAATGGTAGAGCAAAGCTATTGGTTAAGGATGAGGGAATTCTAGCAGGGGTAGAATTTGCAAAAGCTGTTTTCGCCTATGTAGATGAAAATCTAACTATAGAGACCCTTATCGAAGATGGAAGCAGTGTCAGTAATGGGGATATCGCATTTTATGTATCTGGAAGTTCGCAAAGCATATTAAAAGCTGAGCGCTTAGTGCTTAATGCCATGCAACGTATGAGTGCCATTGCCACAAAAACCCACTATTTTGTTGGACTGCTGGAAGGTACGGGAACCAAAATTTTAGATACTCGTAAAACGACCCCTGGTATAAGGGCCTTGGAAAAATGGGCGGTAAAAATTGGAGGTGGTGAAAACCACAGATTTGCACTCTACGATATGATTATGTTAAAGGACAATCACATAGATTTTGCAGGCGGTATCACCAAGGCAATAGAAAAGACAAAAAAGTATTTAAAGGATACCAATAGAGATTTGAAAATTATTGTAGAAGCTAGAAACTTGGCGGAAATCAGGGAAATTCTTGAGACCAATGGAGTTTATAGAATTCTAATAGATAATTTCAGCTTTGCGGATACAAGAGAAGCGGTACGATTAATCGGGGATGCTTGTTTAACCGAGTCTTCTGGAGGTATTACCGAAGATACTATACGCCAGTATGCAGAATGTGGTGTGGATTATATATCATCAGGCGCATTAACCCACTCTGTCTACAATATGGATTTAAGCCTAAAAGCGGTATAAATGTCCCTAGAAATAGAGCAGCGATTAGAAAAGATTCCCATTGTCAACTGGTTTGTTCGGTTGCTGAAAAATATACGATTACCCGGTTTTGAGGGACTTTCTATCTATGACCTTACGGAAATGTATATTGTGGGTATTATTCAAGGAACGCTGTCTACTAGGGCCAGTGCAATTGCCTTTAGTCTATTTTTGGCACTATTTCCCTTATTAATCTTCATGGTTACCTTGGTGCCCTATCTATTTGAATATGTGAGTATACAAAATGCAGATTTTGAAGGGCAGTTTCAGTTATTTCTAGAATCCTTTCTTCCTACGGCTACAGGAGAGTATTTTGGAGAGGTTTTTCAGCAGATAAAAGATCAGAAACGTGGAGGCTTATTGTCATCGGCTTTTATCCTATCGATATTTTTAGCGGCCAACGGTGTAAATGCTATTTTTGGTGGTTTTGAAACATCTTACCATATAAACCTAAACCGAAATTTCTTTAGACAATATCTTTTTGCGCTTATGGTGGGCCTTATTCTGGCGATATTAATTATCCTTGGCTTTGTAATGTTCATCTATTTTGAAGTTTATGTGCTGGTGTATTTGGACGAATTCCAGTCCAGACTTGGTGGCTATGTTATGGAGGATGGTGATAGGACGGGGGTACAGATAGCCAAGGTGCTATTTTTTGTTGTCCTTTCTTATTTTACCACAGCCGTGTTATACTATTTTGGAACTAGAGAAGGTAAACAAGCCCACTTCTTTTCCGTTGGCGCCTTAATGACGACCATTCTTTTTGTGGTTACTTCGTATCTTTTTGGTGTTTATGTCGATAAAGTTGCACGGTATAATGAATTATATGGTGCCTTAGGTGGACTGTTGATTTTGTTGGTTTATATTTGGCTGAATTCCAATATTTTATTACTTGGTTTTGAATTGAACGCTTCATTGAATTCCCTTAGAAAAATTGCTAAAAAAGAAGAATGAAATATCCCTGGAAGTTTGTAGTGTTAATTTGTTTAATTTGTTTCGGTCAGTCCCTATCGGCCCAATCTGTTTTTGGCAAATGGAAAACCATAGACGACCGTACGGGGAATCCAAAGGGAATCATCAATATTTATGAGAAAGACGGCTTAATGTACGGGTACGTAGAAGATATTTTAGAGCCAGGAAAGGAAAATGCCAAGTGCACCAAATGTGATGACGAATTAAAGAATAAGCCGGTAGTTGGTATGGAAATAATAACTGCCGCAGAAAAGCAGGAAGATGGCGAATGGAAAGGAAAGCGTTTGTTCGATCCCGAACAGGCAATGACTTTCCGTTGTAAGATATGGTTGAATCCAGAAAACCCAAATGAACTCAAGGTAAGGGGCTATCTCGCCTTCATCTATCGTACACAAACATGGCTCCGCGTGCAAGACAATTAGTATGGTCCATTTTATCAACGTTGTTCTACCTATTCCTTTAGAAAGGCATTTTACATATAGTGTTTCTGCCCAAGAGGCCCAATTACTTCAACTAGGTATGCGGGTTTCGGTACCGTTTGGTAAATCTAAAATCTACACAGGAATTGTGCTTAAAGTACATACGTCGCCCCCCGAGGTCTATGAGGCGAAGGAAATACATCAAATACTGGACGATGCACCCATCGTTACCCAGATACAGATAAAGCATTGGCAATGGATTGCGGACTATTACATGTGCACCTTGGGAGAAGTTTTGCGTAGTGCCCTTCCCAGTGCATTTCTTTTGGAAAGTGAAACCTTGGTACTGCAAAATAAGGAAACGGAGGTAAACGAAAAGGATTTAAAGGACGATGAGTTTTTGGTGTATGAAGCTTTGCAGCATCAGTCGGTATTAAAAGTACACGAAGTAGCGGCCATAGTAGATAGGAAGAATGTGCTACCAATTTTAAACCGACTTCTAGCAAAAAATGTCATCAAACTAAAGGAGGAGGTTTTTGAACAATATAAGCCTAAGCTGGTCAAATATGTTCGTTTGGGAATATCGTATTTGTCGGATGATGCGTTGGAAGCGCTATTGGAATCCCTTACCAGAGCCCCAAAACAGAGTCAGGTAGTATTATCCCTGTTTCAATTGCAGGTAACGACTAAGAAACCTATTGCTGTTTCGGATTTGGAGCAAGCCAGTAATAGTTCAAAGGCGGTCATTAAAGCCCTAGTAGATAAAGGGATTTTAGAAGAGTACAATATTCGTGTTGACCGTGTAGATTTTGAGGGGGACGAAGAGGTTTCCAATGCAAAGGAACTGAACGAATATCAAGTGCAAGCACTTAACAGCATTAAAACAGCCTTTAATGCGAATAAGGTTACCTTATTGAAAGGCGTTACATCTTCGGGAAAAACCGAGGTATACGTAAAACTAATTGAAGAATGTTTAGAACAGAAGCAACAAGTGCTGTATCTGCTTCCCGAAATCGCTTTAACGACCCAGCTCATATCAAGATTACAAGAGTATTTTGGAGAAAAAATCGCCATATACCATTCCAAATATAACGTTCAGGAACGGGTAGAGGTTTGGAACAATGTACTACTAGCAAAAAATAAAGCACAAATCGTAATTGGTGCGAGGTCTGCCATGTTCTTGCCATTTTCTGATTTGGGTCTAATATTAATAGATGAGGAGCACGAAAGTTCCTTTAAACAATTTGATCCCGCTCCCCGGTATCATGCAAGAGACGCTTCCATAGTACTTGCTAGCCTTCATAAGGCTAAAACCTTACTAGGGTCTGCAACCCCAAGTGTGGGGAGCTACCACAACGTAAAAATAGGGAAGTATGGATATGCCGAGATTACCAGACGGTACGGCAACGTACTTATGCCGGACATGGAACTGGTGGATATTAAGGAAGCACACCGAAAAAAACGTATGAAAGGACATTTCTCCGAACGTTTGCTTGAAGAAATGACAGAGGCCTTAACCGCTGAAGAACAGATTATTTTGTTTCAAAACAGGAGGGGCTATGCTCCCGTGCTAGAGTGTCTAACTTGCGGACATACCCCACAATGCCCAAATTGTGATGTAAGCCTTACCTACCATCAATTCAGAAAACAGTTACGCTGCCATTACTGTGGACATCATTCCGCATTGCCGGAGAACTGTTTGGCCTGCGGTAGTCCCGATCTGGAAACCAAGGGTTTTGGTACACAGCAGATAGAGGGGGAGGTAATCAAGTTATTTCCCGAGGCCAAAGTAGACCGTATGGATTTGGATACTACACGAGGGAAACATGCCTACGAAAAAATTATTACGCGTTTTGAACAGCAAGAATTGGATATCCTAATTGGAACACAAATGCTTACCAAGGGATTGGATTTTAGGAACGTTAGCCTAGTTGGAGTTATGAATGCCGATGCGCTATTGAATTTTCCAGATTATCGGGCGCACGAGCGGAGCTTTCAATTGTTAACGCAAGTATCGGGTAGGGCTGGGCGTACCAAAAAACGTGGGAAGGTTATTATACAAACCTATAATCCTTATCATCAGATTCTAAAACAGGTGACAACAGGAGCATATGAACGTATGTTTTCGGAACAACTATATGAACGGGAGCAATTTAAGTATCCGCCTGCAAATAGGATTATCAAAATCACATTTAAGCATAAAAATTATAATATTTTAAATGAAGCGGCAGATTGGTTCAGTAATGCGTTAAAAACTAATTTTGGGGGCAATGTATTAGGGCCAGAATACCCACCTGTGGCAAGAATCCGAAATCAGTATCTAAAACATGTCTTGGTTAAGATAGATAAAAAGGAATCGGCTACCAAAACAAAGCGGCATATCAAAAGAATAGAAAAGTCTTTCAATGCGATAGCTATGTACCGTAGCGTTAGGGTCATTTATAATGTAGACCATATATAAAAAAAACCGCCAATAGGCGGTTTTTTTCGTGTAATTTTATATCATACTATAACTATACGTTACTAAGAGCTTCTGCCAGTTCGGTCTTTTTATTTCTACTTAAAGGAATGGAACGTCCACTAACTTCAACATTTTTACTGTTGAACTTTTCAACTTTCTCCAAGTTTACGATATATGATTTATGTATTCGCAAAAACTTATCTTCCGGAAGTTGTTTTTCAAAAGACTTCATTGTTGATAAGATTACGATATTGGCCTCATCAGTCACTAATTTAATGTAGTCTCCCAATGCTTCTATCCACTTGATATCGTTTAAGATAACTTTTCTTTTCTTTAGATTACTCTTTACAAAAATATGCTCTTCGTCTTCGAGAACTCTGTTCGCCTGTTCGTATTTGGCTACCGCTCTTTTAACGGATGCATCAAAACGTGCCATTGTAATTGGCTTGTGTAAGTAATCTGTTACATCATACTCAAATGCTCTTAAGGCATAATCGGGTTTACCGGTTATCAAAATTACCTGAGGGCTATTATCTAGGGACTCGAGTAGGTCAAACCCTGTTATAATTGGCATTTCAACATCAAGAAAAATAAGGTCTATCTCATTGTTTTTAATACCGTTCTTAGCTTCGATAGCGTTGCTATATTCTGCTACCATGGTTAAGTTGGGATGGTTGTTCACCAACTTTGCGACGGCCATCCTTTGCATGGACGAATCGTCAACGATAATACTTCTTAACTTCATAAGGGCTGATTTGTGGGGTTAAATCATCGACAAAGTACCGAAAAAGCACGACTAACTGCAACAAAAGATGTAAACAATGTAGTGTTAATTGTGTAAATGGCGACGACAATAGATTAAGATTTGGTTTGTTCAATTTAAATATTCTTCCTTGCTATAACGAAGATTTTTATCTTTTCTTATACTTATTTTAAAATAATGGCTATTTTTGCACTCCTTAAAACAAAATTTATATATATGAACCATTACGAAACTGTTTTCATTTTGAATCCCGTTCTATCTGATGTGCAGATAGAGGAAACAGTTAAGAAATTTGAAGATTTCTTAATTAAGAATGGAGCCAAAATGGTCTCCAAAGAAAATTGGGGCCTAAAGAAATTGGCTTATCCCATCCAGAACAAAAAAAGTGGTTTCTACCACTTGTTCGAATTCACCGACCTTGGTCAGGTAATATTACCTTACGAACAAGAGTTTAGAAGAGATGAACGCGTTATGCGATTTTTGACCGTTAAGTTGGACAAACATGCCATTTCGTGGGCAGAAAGAAGAAGAGCAAGAAACAAAACCGCTAAAGCTTAAGTACTATGGCAACATTACAACAACAGGCAAAAGGAAAGAAAGATGGGGAAATTAGGTATTTAACTCCATTAAATATTGAAACCAACACCAAAAAGAAATATTGTAGGTTTAAGAAATCCGGAATCAAATATGTTGATTATAAGGATGCAGACTTTCTTATGAAATTGGTAAACGAGCAAGGTAAATTATTGCCCCGAAGACTTACGGGAACTTCTTTGAAGTTTCAGCGTAAAGTAGCGCAAGCCGTAAAAAGAGCACGTCATTTGGCACTAATGCCATACGTTGGTGATTTATTAAAATAAAAGACGAAAGAATCATGGAGCTTATATTAAAAGAAGACGTACAAAACTTAGGTTTTAAAGACGATTTAGTAAGTGTTAAGAATGGTTATGGTAGAAATTACCTCATACCTAACGGCTTGGCCACAATGGCAACTTCCTCGGCTAAGAAGGTATTAGCAGAGAACTTAAAGCAAAGAGCACACAAGGAAAAGAAAGTAGTTGATGCTGCTAACAAAATAGCTGATGCCTTAAAGGAATTGGAACTTAAGATAGCTGCAAAAACTGGTGCAGGTGATAAGCTGTTTGGATCGGTAACTGTTTTCGATTTAGCAGAAGCTATTTCAAAACATGGTCACGATATTGATAAGAAGTTTATAAATATTCAAGGTGGCTCCGTCAAAAGAACTGGTCCTTATAATGCACAGATTAGATTACACAGAGAGGTAGTTGTAGACTTCCCTTTTGAAGTAATTGCCGAGCAGAAGTAATTTTCAGAATTTTGAACATATAAGCCTTTCAGTTTTCTGAAAGGCTTATTTTTTTGATAGTTATGAAGTATACCCGACTTACAAAAGAACAACTGGAAGAATTAGAGCCAGAATTCATTAACTTTTTAGCTACTCAGTCCATCACAGGGGAAGAGTGGACCAAAATTAAGAAAGACACCCCGGAAGTAGCTGAAGATGAATTGGATGTTTTTAGCGACCTTATTTGGGAAGGCGTGTTGAGCAAAGTCACTTATTTAGAGAATATTTCTGCACAACAGATGCACTTATTTGAACTGGCAGATAAAGAAATGAAATTGATTGCTGTAAAAGTAATGAATCCTGAAATCGATTTAACTACACAAATTGGCTTTAGTTGGTTTAAAAAAAATTGGCAATCGGACTTTGTGGAGTATATGACCGCTTCCAAGGCTTATACTGACGATAAAAACCTAGATAAGTTTCAATTGATCAAACAAGGGGCTATAATTACCAAAGGTGACTTGTACAAGTGGTTTCAGTCCATGATGGAAGTTTAAGCCCCTAAACCCAAGGGAGAAACTAGTTGGATTGTGCGCCCCTAATTCGCCATTGAATTAGAAAGGCTCTTCTTGTCTTAAATATATCTAGGTTACCTTAGAAATTATATTCCGTTTTAAATACTATTGGGGTGGACAGCGTATACAGTTTGTTCGCAGCAAGACGGTTATGTATGAAAACAAAACCTTTCCTCCTTTGGTAAGGACTGTAGGGACAACTATCTTTGTTACCAAAGAAATTTTAACTTCGTCGCTGATGAAGCTTAGCAGCAGCCACGTAGAGGCAACAAAAGAATAATATGTCAAAGAAACCATCCATACCTAAGGGAACTCGGGATTTTACTCCAAAGGAGATTAGCAAGCGCGACTATATTTTTGATATCGTTAAAACGCACTTTCAAACCTTCGGTTTTCTACCGATAGAAACTCCTTCCTTTGAGAACTCCGATACGCTTTTGGGTAAGTATGGGGAAGAAGGCGACCGTTTGATTTTTAAAATTTTGAATTCTGGGGATTTTATCAATAAAGTTGACGACGTAACCTA
>CAZUIE010000026.1:16685-29941 GCA_964620945.1 uncultured Maribacter sp. | reverse complement strand
TAAACCAAAGGGTATTTTTAGGTAGTGATGGTGTAGTTGAAGTTTCCTCTTCGGAAGCAGATGCGTATCAATGGGAGGTGAGCACGGACGGCGGCTTCACTTTCAATACCATAAGCGAGGGAGCAGAGTACACTGGAACACAAACTGATGAATTAAATATCCTATTACCAGACTTGGATAAAAACGGTTTTATCTATCGTGCTATACTTTTAAGCAACACTTTCATTTGCGGACAATCACAAACCAATGAGATTGTCCTTTCCGTTGGACCAAGGACAATAATTACCAATAGGCGTATCACCATTCGGGTAAATAAAAATTAGGAAGATTGCTTTTCCAAATTCTGTTATAAGAATCTTGTAACAAATCATCTCGTATTTCGTCTTATAAGTATATCAATCAAAACCAATCACATTTTGGAGCATATACTTACGGTTAAAAATCTGACCAAAAAATTTGGCTATCTCACAGCTGTAAAAGACCTTTCATTCACGATAGAAAAAGGGAATGTTTACGGTATTCTTGGGCCAAACGGCAGCGGTAAATCTACCACATTGGGCATAGTATTGAACGTAGTCAACAAAACCCAAGGAGAATTTTCATGGTTCAATGGAGATGTATCTACACACCAAGCACTCAAAAAAGTGGGAGCCATTATCGAAAGGCCAAATTTTTATCCATACATGACAGCCGTTCAAAATTTGAAATTGGTCTGTAAAATAAAAGAAGTTACTAGCGATAAGATTGACGAAAAGCTAGAGTTGGTTGGCCTTTTAGACAGAAAAGACAGTAAGTTCAGAACTTACTCTTTAGGCATGAAACAACGTTTAGCCATTGCCTCCGCCCTCCTCAATGATCCCGAAATACTAATTTTAGATGAACCCACCAATGGTCTAGACCCACAAGGTATTCATCAAATCAGACAAATCATTAAAAAGATTGCTTCCGAAGGAACTACAATACTTCTGGCATCCCATTTATTAGATGAAGTAGAAAAAGTATGCAGCCATGTCGTAATACTTAGAAAAGGTGAAAAATTATACTCTGGCAGAGTTTCCGATATGTTGGCCACACATGGTTTTTTTGAACTAAGAGCAGCTAAAAATGATGCACTTATCAATCATTTAAAAGAGAATGCCAGTTTTGGGAAAATTTCATCCGAAGACGGACTCATCACCGCTTTCTTAAAAGAAGATATTAGTGCAGAGGATTTCAATAAATCGGTATTTGAAAAAGGAATTGTACTCTCCCATTTGGTCAAACGAAAAGAAAGTTTAGAGGAACAGTTCCTGGAGCTCACCAAAAATCAATCAAACTAAGCCGTCAGAACCATGATACGATTACTACAAATAGAATTTATAAAGTTATGGAACAATAGGTCCAGTAAAGTTCTAATTATTTCCTATTTCGTTTTACTTACCTCCATTGCTTTGGTCGCCGCGATAAAATTCGACATAGGGCCTATAAAATTTCATTTAGCAGAAATAGGCATATTCAACTTCCCTTATATCTGGCACTTCAACACCTTTATAACGGCCTTTTTTAAATTGTTTCTTGCCATTGTAATCGTTTCCATGATGGCCAATGAGTATAGCAACAAAACCATAAAGCAGAATTTAATAGACGGCCTTTCAAAAAAGGAGTTTATTCTTTCTAAATTTCTAACAGTTCTTACCTTTTCTTTGATTTCTACCCTATTCGTTTTCATTGTTTCCTTAATCCTTGGGTTGGCCTATTCCGACTTTAATGAAGTTTCTATTATCTTTTCTGATTTGGAATTTATTCTCGCCTTTTTTATAAAATTAATGGGATTCTTTTCGTTCTGTTTATTCTTGGGTATTCTTGTAAAACGGTCTGCCTTCGCACTGGGGTTTTTAATCATCTGGCAAATATTTGAAGGCATTGCAAGAGGTTTAATGCGGTGGAAATTATTTGATGGCGATACTACGGATGCAATTATGGGCTTCTTCCCATTGCAATCCATGTTCAATTTGATCAAGGAACCTTTTACAAGGTTAGAAGCCGTTCAAACCGTTGCAGACCAAGTTGGGGAAAAAATAAACCTCAATTACCATGTACATTGGTATGAGATTTTAATCGTTTTAGCTTGGACGGCAATTTTTGTCTATTTGTCCTATGCCTTATTAAAAAGACGAGATTTATAACCACATCGTATTCCTTTTTACTTCGCGAGGGTTATTCTTCATTTTACTAGGTTACAATCAAACCTAGTATTCAAAGGTCCGTTTTTAATTACATTGTAAGGCATTCGGCTGCGCCATGAAAAAAAATGGAACCTTATTTTTGCTATAAGTTGGTTGTTATCGATGTTATTTTGGGATTAGGCCGACAGCTCGAATTGGTATATTGCGGAACAAGTAGGTCTCAAATTTGACAACAACTACGCTGTTAATAAGCATCCGGACAAGTACTATCCAAATTGATTATTACTAAGGATTTGAATGTGATGCTACTACTGAAACGAGAATTGGGAATATTACATTAAAAAAATTAGCAAGAATCTTAGTTTAGTACTACATGTACTGATTTTAGTTCAAGCGGTAATTAAATATGGTGAAAAACATTTCTGAAACTCTATTTTGTATTTTTGTAAAATGAAATTCAAGATAGTATCAGATTTTAAACCTACTGGCGATCAGCCAAATGCTATTAGTGAACTAACCACTGGCCTTAATCAGGGAGAAAAATTTCAAACATTACTAGGTGTTACCGGATCGGGAAAGACATTTACCGTTGCCAATGTAATAGAAGAGGTACAAAAACCAACCTTATTACTCGCTCACAATAAGACCTTGGCGGCACAACTCTATTCTGAGTTCAAACAGTTTTTTCCGGATAATGCCGTGGAATATTTTGTATCCTATTATGATTATTATCAGCCCGAAGCATTTATTCCTACGAGTGGCGTTTATATAGAAAAAGATCTATCCATCAATGAGGATATAGAAAAGCTGCGGTTAAGCACTACTTCTTCCCTATTATCTGGAAGGCGTGATGTTCTGGTGGTCGCATCAGTGTCTTGCCTATATGGTATTGGAAATCCGGTGGAATTTCAGAAAAATGTAATCACCATAGAAAAAGACCAAGTGATTGCCCGTACCAAGTTTTTACATCAGTTGGTGCAGAGTCTATATTCTAGGACCACCGCGGATTTTCGCAATGGTAATTTTAGGGTAAAGGGTGACGTGGTAGACGTTTTCCCAAGTTATGCAGATCATGCTTTTCGTATACACTTTTTTGGTGACGAAGTAGAAGAGATAGAAGCTTTTGACCCGTTCAACAATAACGTCATAGAAGTTTATGAAACCTTGAACATCTATCCGGCGAACATGTTCGTTACTTCACCAGATATCCTTCAAGGTGCGATTAACAATATTCAGGATGATCTTGTAAGGCAAATCGATTATTTTAAGGAAATAGGAAAACCTTTGGAAGCTAAACGCTTAGAGGAGCGCACGAACTTTGACCTGGAAATGATACGCGAACTCGGCTATTGCTCGGGAATTGAAAACTATTCTAGATATTTGGACGGTAGGGAACCAGGCACACGCCCTTTCTGCCTTTTAGATTATTTCCCAGATGATTATTTAATGGTTATTGACGAGAGTCATGTTACTATTCCTCAAGTTCATGCCATGTACGGGGGAGACCGGTCTCGTAAAGTTAATTTGGTAGACTACGGTTTTCGTTTGCCGGCAGCTATGGACAACAGACCTTTAAAATTTGAAGAGTTTGAAGCGCTACAAAATCAAGTACTTTACGTAAGTGCCACTCCTGCGGATTATGAATTGCAATTGTGCCAGGGTGTATTTGTTGAGCAAGTAATTAGACCTACGGGACTTTTAGATCCAATCATCGAAGTTAGACCAAGCCTAAACCAGATAGATGATTTAGTAGAGGAAATACAAGTCCGCGTAGAAAAGGATGAGCGCACGCTTGTCACCACACTTACCAAACGCATGGCTGAGGAATTGGCAAAATACCTCGATCGGATCAATGTGCGTTGCAGATATATCCATAGTGATGTGGATACGTTGGAACGTGTAGAAATTATGCAAGATTTAAGAAAAGGAATTTTTGATGTCTTGATAGGAGTGAATCTTCTACGCGAAGGATTGGATCTACCCGAAGTGTCTTTGGTCGCAATTTTAGATGCGGATAAAGAAGGGTTTTTACGAAGTAATAGATCACTAACACAAACTGTTGGCCGTGCCGCTCGAAACTTAAACGGAAGGGCAATTATGTATGCCGACAAGATTACCGCCAGTATGCAAAAGACCATCGACGAAACAAATTATAGAAGAGAAAAACAAATTGCCTACAACGTTAAAAACAACATTACACCTACCGCGCTAAATAAGAATTTAGATAGTGTATTATCCAAAAATTCGGTCTCCACATACCACTTTGAAAAGGAAGAATTAAGAGCAGCCGAACCCGATTTACAATACCTAACAAAAGAGCAAATAGAGAAGCTTATTCGTGAAAAAAGAAAAGCAATGGAAAAAGCGGCAAAAGAATTGGATTTTATGCAAGCAGCAAAACTACGTGATGAAATAAAGGGACTTCAAGAGCAAGAAGTGTAGCACCATTATAACGGAAAATCGTTAAAATTCAAATTTAATATAAATTTAATCAATTAGATTAAATAAAATACTATAAATAACTGGAAAACAATATTTTAAATTTAATTTTTAGACTAGTCTAAAATAGTGATATTTCTCTTGTTTCGTTAAAAAAAGTTAAGTAACTGTATTTAATACCATTCAAAATCAAGACGAAATAAAAGCTCCTGTTTCTTCAAAATAAACATTCGCCTAAAGTAGAATACTAATTTAGCTTTTCGAATTTACAACAAATTCTCCACTTAAAAACAAGGCTTAAATTATTAGAAAATATACGCTACATTACACCCACTAATCAAAACCATTTCAACTAGTTTTCAAACATCTTTTTTGCAGAAAAACAAGTACCGCCCCTCCTCCATTTTTATTAAAAAACATACTAATATTAAATTTTACTTACCATAATAAAAACTAAAAGTGTTCACGTTTCTAAAGCAATAAATTCTATAAATCTAGTACAGGCCAAACAAAAAAAGTGCCCGATTTCTCAAGGCACTTTTCACAACTAACCAACCAAACTAAAAATCTTCAATTAAACGTTCTAAATTTAATTACCTTACCACTTAACTCAACTCAATCATTCGTTTTGGTTTCGGTAACGCTTCTTCTCTTTTAGGCATAGTAATCTGTAAAATACCGTTTACATAGTCTGCCTTAATCCCATCAATATTAACCGTATCCGGAAGCGAAAAAACCCGTTTAAAAGAGGTAAAAGCAAATTCCCTACGAGTATAATTTGACACTTCGGTTTCACTCTCAGTCTTCAACTCAGAAGAAACCGTAAGTTTATTATCATCTACTTCTATAGCAAAATCCTCTTTAGCTCTGCCGGGAACAGAAAGCGCCAATTCAAAAGCTGTTTCATTTTCGATAATATTTACTGCTGGGCTTGCGTTAGTAGCATCATTCATTCCCCCAAACCAATCCGGTTTAAAAATTTCATTCATCAAAGAAGGAAATATCACGTCGTTTCTTTTAACTAAACTCATAACTATATTTTTTAAATAAGATTAAACTTTTATTCTATTACTTACTAGTCAAAACATATACCAATCAAAAACTAATGTCATTTTGTCATTTTATATTTATAACCAACTGCCTTTATGTCGCTTTTTAATCCTATATAGGGTTTTATATCGCTGAAAAAGCCGATATATACGTTTTCTAAATATGAAAATAACAATGTAAACAAGAGGAAATACCCTAAGATGGTTAGGAAAGACTTAGTACGGTAAAATCGACTGATCTTAAGGTTTGTAAGAAAGATCTATCTAACTACTGTACAAAAAATAGTAGTACTAGCTAATGGTTATATCCCTGTAAAGCGGAGGTAATATCAGGATTAATACGGCACTAGTTATAGTGCGCCTTAAAGATAGCTATAATGACTTCTGGAGGCACTACCCTATTCGGATACTTATGCATAATAGACAAAACCTGCTGAATGGCGGATGGTGGAAGACCCATAGCAAGTCCAATATCATGCAAACGTCTTATTTCTTTAAGCTCTTTACTATCGTCTACATTCATGAGTAGAATAAGACGATTAAACTGAACCAGTCGTTCCGCTTGCGATTTAGGTATCACATGTTCGGCTTCATTTTTAAAAAGACTATCGAATTTTATTTTAGAAACTCCTAGCTGTTGGGAAACATTAAAAAGGAAATCATACTCCGATTGTTTCAGGGTATTATCCACCCTGGCAAAAGAAATCATTTCTGAAAGTATGCTTAGTTTTTCCTTTTCTGTATTCATCTTTTGCTATCAACTAATTTATAGGTATTTAGATAACTGTTCTAAATCAATTATCGTATACCAAAGTCGTAATTATTCATATTGACCTTTGCCTTTGTCTAATTTATAATACCTTGCAGAAAACTAGAGGATAATGACTAATAATGACGTTTTTAAAAAACTCCGTGTTGCATTAAAATTCAGGGATGACGATATCATAAACATTCTAAACTTAGTTGATTTTAAAATATCCAAGACCGAATTAAGCGCATTCTTTAGAAAAGAAGATCACCCTAACTACATGGAATGCGGTGACCAGATTTTAAGGAATTTTCTGAATGGATTGGTTATTCACCTAAGAGGTACGCGAGAGAATCCTAAAAATCCTGGCGAAGTACTCTTAGGACAGCATAAAGAAGGTAAAAAGTCCGAAAATGATAAAAGTTTTAAAGCAAAACAACTGAAGAAAATTGATCGAGCAGTTCCCAATGTAAAGTACAGAAACAAAAAAAATCCTAAGAAAAATTCTTAGGATTTTTTAGCTAATTCAAATGTATCTAAGAAATAATTCTTACCGGAATCGTGTATAGTTTTCCCTCTTCGACATTAGAAATTTTTACTTTTTTATAGTTCAATCTGTTTTTAACAAAACGTTCCAAATGCTCAGACTCGGTCGCTACCGAAAGTACTACAATTTCACCCTCGTCATTTAAGGTAAATCGTACTTCTGCGGTTGAATTACATTCCTCTTCCGAAAAAGAATTATCGGATAACATTTTGGAAATCTGTTCGGAAATTCCTTGATTAGGTTCCAGCACATTCGTGGTATTTGCTAAAATAGAACCTGTGGACAATAGCATTGCAGCTACGATAACATAACTTAATTTTCTCATGACTTGTTTGTTTTTAGCTCCGGTCGATGATTATCGAGTTTAATCGGAACTTGATTAATAATTGATTGATGATGAATTACTTAAAAGACGCCATAAAATGAAAATTGTTACAATCAAATTAATTTTTAACATTTTTTTAAGTAAACAGAAAACAGCTCTACACCCATGTACTTTAAGATTAGCGCAGTTCAACGGTATTTATCGAATTTATCCATGCCAATGAGATTAAACTAAAAAGACACCAGAGCTAGTTTAAATTCAAACGTAGAAAACCAAGGGATTAATTCAGAACTCAAAAAGTACATATGAAGCACTGCCACCGATTATTTTACGGACTAAAAAAAAAGGGTAACGTTATAAAACGCTACCCTTTTAAAAATATACTATAAGCTTAGTACTAAGCTAAAACTTCCTTCACCTTATCCGCTGCCTCTTGGAACTGTACGGCAGAATGTACCGCAAGACCTGAATTATCAATAATCTCTTTCGCAATTACCGCGTTAGTACCTTGCAAACGCACGATAATCGGAACGTTCATGGCATCACCCATATTTTTGTACGCCTCAACAATACCATTTGCAACTCTGTCACAACGTACAATACCGCCAAAAATATTAACCAAGATAGCTTTTACCCCATCGTCTTTTAGAATAATACGAAAAGCCTCTTCAACCCTCTTAGCATCAGCAGTACCGCCTACATCCAAGAAATTTGCAGGTTCTCCACCTGCCATCTTTATCAAATCCATCGTTGCCATGGCAAGACCTGCTCCGTTCACCATACAGCCAACATTCCCGTCTAAATCAACATAGTTCAAGCCTAATGCACTTGCTTCTACTTCAATCGGATTTTCCTCTCTTAGGTCGCGCATTTCTGCGTATTGTTTTCTGCGGTATAATGCATTATCATCAATAGAAACCTTAGCATCTACGGCCATTATTTTATCATCCGATGTCTTCAAGACTGGATTAATTTCAAACATACTCGAATCGCTTTCCACATAAGCCTTATAAAGAGAAGCAACAAACTTTGTCATTTCCTTAAAGGCCATTCCAGAAAGCCCTAGGTTAAAAGCAATTTTACGCGCTTGAAATCCTAAAAGTCCCGCACCCGGATCTATTTCTTCCGTAAATATCAAATGAGGTGTACGCTCTGCAACCTCTTCTATATCCATTCCACCTTCGGTAGAATACATAATCATATTTTTACCTGTTCCCCTGTTCAGGAGAACCGACATATAAAACTCACTCGTTTCGCTATCTCCGGGATAATAAACATCTTCGCACACGAGCACCTGATGTACTCTCTTTCCTTCGGCAGACGTTTGGGGTGTAACCAAATCCATTCCAATAATAGTACCTGCTAACTCTTCAACCTCCTTAAGGTTTTTTGCCAACTTTACACCGCCACCTTTTCCACGACCACCAGCGTGAACCTGTGCTTTGATAACGTGCCATCCGGTTCCGGTTTCTTCCGTTAACTTTTTTGCCGCATCAACTGCTTCTTTTGAGCTGTGTGCTACGATACCTCTTTGTATGCGTACGCCAAAACTGGCCAATATCTCTTTTCCTTGATATTCGTGAAGGTCCATATATTATTGTGATTTTATTAGTTCTGCAAAAATAGGAAACGAGGGGTAATAATCGAAAAATTAAAACGAATAATTAAGGGGCTACCCATAAACCGATTGCCAGTGACCTATTCCATTTCAATATCCTTAAAATCTAAAGGGTCAAAATTCTTAAAATGCCCGTTTAATTCAATAGTGCGTCTTGTTCTTTCCACTTCACTTAGTACCTTAATAGTGGTGGTTAGGTGATTATCAATAAAAGCAAGCCGCTCCATTTCTTTAGGTATCTGCAATAATGCGTACTCCTGCTCAAACGAAAGTCCCATTTTGTGTGCCAAAGTAAAACTATTGAACTTCGCCACACTAGCTTCAGAAAAAGGAACTTCCATGATAGCGTAAAGCGCACGTAATTTAGTTAGCACTTCCTTTTTAAAAGCTTCGTCAGCCTCATAATCGTACGCTAACAATTCAACGATACCCCCAGCGTACAATTTATCCTCTAATTGTTTTTCAAAGGATAACAACTTAAATACCTGTCTTGCCACACATACGACATCCATCTCGCCCTGATCATAACTGGTGACCACCTCTACCAACTGTACCTCTACACCGTATTGCATTCCATTATTAATATATACGGGTATACCGAAAGTTATAGCCTCGTTCTTACAATCAGTTATTAATTGTTTGTAACGGGGTTCAAAAATATGCAGGGGTACTGTTTCACCAGGAAAGAAAATGGACTGTAACGGGAATAATGGTAATTTCATCTAAAAAAATTTATATAAATGAGTGATTCATAATTTTATATTTAATTCGCAGGCCTTATAAGAATCCTGGGAATTACCTGTAATTTTATCCTACTAAAATAACAACCACTACGTCACTAAGACAAATATACTAAAACTATATATTGTTACAATTCACACATATTGTTATATTTATACTCAATTTGTATTTTTTCTTGTGGAAATCAGCTTAGTACTCTAGATTTGCTAAAAAGCACATAATTATGAAGAACACGGATTTACTAAAAATTGCAAAAATGTACGGGGATCCCGTTTATGTTTATGATTCTGCTAAAATAATTTCTCAATATAATAGGTTAACCAAAGCCTTTGGCTCCGTAAAACACCTTAAGCTCAATTATGCTGCTAAGGCACTTTCCAATGTTAGTATTCTTAAACTTATGAATAGTTTAGGGAGTGGTTTGGATACCGTTTCGATACAAGAAGTGCAATTAGGTCTTTTGGCTGGATTTGAGCCAGAGGCCATTATATTTACACCCAATGGTGTATCCTTGGAAGAGATCGAGGAAGCCGCAAACTTGGGGGTGCGTATTAATATTGACAACCTTTCTATTTTGGAACAATTTGGCAGTAAACATCCGAACATTCCGGTCTGTATTCGTATTAATCCACATGTAATGGCTGGTGGAAATTCTAATATTTCGGTAGGACATATAGATTCCAAATTTGGTATCAGCATACATCAAATCCCTCACCTACTGCGTATTGTAGAACTTACAGAGATGAACATTAATGGAATTCATATGCACACGGGCAGTGATATTTTGGATATAGATGTTTTCTTGTACGCCTCAGAAATTTTATTCGAAACAGCCAAAAATTTTAAGAATTTAGATTTTATAGATTTTGGTAGTGGGTTTAAGGTACCTTATAAAGAAGGTGATATCGAAACTAATATTGAAGAACTGGGGAAAAAATTGAGTACACGGTTCAACGGATTCTGCAAAGAATATGGAAAAGAACTAACATTAGCTTTTGAGCCCGGAAAATTTTTAGTGAGCGAAGCAGGATTTTTTCTGGCTAAGGTAAACGTTGTTAAACAGACTACATCTACGGTATTTGCCAGTATCGATTCTGGGTTTAACCATCTAATACGGCCTATGCTTTATGGCTCTAACCACGAAATTGAAAATATCTCGAATCCTGAAGGTAGGGAACGTTATTACTCCGTAGTCGGTTATATTTGTGAGACGGATACCTTTGCCAGCAACAGAAGAATCACTGAAATTACGGAAGGTGATATTCTTTCCTTTAAAAATGCAGGCGCCTATTGCTTTACCATGGCAAGTAACTACAATTCAAGATTTAGGCCTCCCGAAGTACTCTGGCACGAAGGAAAGGCCGTATTGATTCGGGAACGGGAGACATTTGATGATTTGATTAAAAATCAGGTAGATGTAAAAAATCTATTTGATGTGATGGAAACTGCAGACGTAAAATAAAAACAACAAAAATTCGTTAGCTTTGGTATACTAATTGGACTAAGACTCAAAAGTGTACCATGAAAATACATCACCTTTTTTGTAAAACTGCAGCAATCACAGGAATCTTAATGCTTTTTACCGTCACCACCTTTTCCCAAAAAGTGAATTGGGTTTCCTTTTCAGAAGCTGTGGAAATGACCACTACGGACGAAAATCCTAAAAAAGTCTTTATTGATGTGTATACAGATTGGTGCGGCTGGTGCAAGAAAATGGACAAAGATACCTTCCAAAACCCCGAAGTTGCAAAATACATGGAAGATAACTTCTACATGGTAAAAATGGACGGCGAGGGCAAGGATCCAATTGAGTTTAAAGGAAAAACCTACAGTTTTATCGCTTCCGGCAGAAAAGGATATCATGAACTGGCAGCTGCCCTTATGCAGGGGAGGCTCAGTTATCCTACCACTATATTTTTAGATGAGGAAATGAACATGCTTTCTCCTGTTCCCGGATATCAAAAACCTGAACCTTTTTTAAATATTGCCAGGTATTTTGGAGATAATATTTACAAGGATAAGGATTGGAAAACTTATGCTGGCGCAAAATAATATAAGCGTGTAATTTCAGCAGTTAATATAAAAAAGCCCAGCAATTATAATTGCTGGGCTTTTTTAGTAACGTTATGTTTGGTTATTACTACTACCGACTATAATTAGGGCTTTCCTTAGTAATCGCTACATCGTGTGGATGGCTCTCATTAATACCACTTGCCGTAATTTTAATAAACTTTCCGGTTTCCTTTAAGGTAGCAATATCCTTAGCACCACAGTATCCCATACCTGCACGAAGTCCTCCTACAAATTGATGTATACTCTCAAAAAGATCACCTTTGTAAGGAACCCGTCCTACAATACCCTCGGGAACTAATTTCTTAATATCATCCTCAACATCTTGGAAGTAACGGTCTTTAGAGCCTTGTTTCATAGCTTCAACCGAACCCATACCACGGTAGGATTTGAATTTTCTTCCTTCGTATATAATGGTCTCTCCCGGAGATTCCTTTGTACCTGCTAAAAGCGAGCCTAACATAACCGTATCCGCACCGGCTGCAATAGCTTTGGGAATGTCACCTGTATACCTAATTCCTCCATCCGCAATTACGGGAACACCAGAACCTTTTATCGCAGCAGCTACTTCCAATACAGCAGAAAACTGGGGGAAACCTACTCCAGCAACTACTCTAGTGGTGCAGATAGAACCCGGTCCAATACCTACCTTTACGGCATCGGCTCCAGCATCAACCAAATATTTGGCCGCCTCGCCTGTGGCTATATTGCCAACAATAACATCTAATTCCGGAAATCGCTCTTTAACCGATTTCAACACTGCAACTACTCCTTTCGTATGCCCGTGAGCTGTATCTATGACTACGGCATCTACCCCAGCCTTTACCAGCGCAGCAGCTCTATCCGCAGCATCGGCAGTTACTCCTAATGCGGCTGCAACACGTAACCGACCATACTTATCCTTATTGGCATTTGGTTTTTGAGTCAGCTTGGTAATGTCCCTGAACGTAATTAAGCCTATCAACTTATAATTAGTATCTACAACTGGAAGTTTTTCGATTTTATGTTCCTGTAGGATATCTTCTGCTTCTGAAAGCGACGTACCCTCTGCAGCGGTAACCAAATTTTCTGAGGTCATTACTTCAGAAATGGGACGCTCATTATTCTTTTCGAATCTTAAATCTCTGTTCGTAACTATCCCAATGAGCTTACCTGCATCATCTACGATAGGAATTCCTCCAATACTATGTTCCTTCATGTTTGCCTTAGCATCACCTACTTTAGAATCCAATGGCATAGTGACGGGATCTAGAATCATGCCACTTTCGGCACGTTTGACTTTTCTAACCTTAATAGCTTGCTGCTCTATCGTCATATTTTTGTGAAGCACACCAATACCTCCTTCTTGCGCGATAGCGATGGCCATTCTGCTTTCCGTGACCGTATCCATGGCTGCAGAGACAATAGGAACGTTGATTGTAATATTACGCGTGAATTTGGATTTTATACTAACCTCACGTGGTAGAATTTCTGAATACGCAGGAACTAAGAGTACGTCGTCGTACGTAAGACCTTCTCCGAGAATTTTGTTTAGGTGAGCTTCCATGCAATTAG
>CAZUIE010000026.1:14616-16585 GCA_964620945.1 uncultured Maribacter sp. | reverse complement strand
TCGTACGTAAGACCTTCTCCGAGAATTTTGTTTAGGTGAGCTTCCATGCAATTAGAGATTTAATTGCGTGCAAAGGTAATGAATTTATTGGTAATTAATTCTTTTGCCTTACCTATATAAATAGGAAACAAATGGAGTTATTCAGTGGTCACATCATTTGTGTTCCATATATCGTGTGTGGTTTTCCAACTGCCATCATTTTGGCGTTCGAGAATATTCAAATATTTTGATTTGGATACCGATTCTTTCCCGTCTATTTTAGAAGTTGCATGAACAATCGCCTCACCACGACCGTAGGCCATTTTTCCGGATACTTCCACTTCCAAATAGTAGCTCTCCAGAATCACATCAAATTCATCGAAGATACCTTGGTAATAGTCGGCCACTTCTTCCCGACCAACAGTCGCTGGCTTTCCAGGAGCCATAAGTACCCCATCTGCAGTGAAGTATTTCGCAATCTCGTTTGCGTTCATTTCATTAAATGCCTTTGCACGTGCATTACTTACTTCGGTAATTAACATTTGATCCTTAGTCTGCTCCTTTTGCGCCATGGTTGTAGGTATTGCCATAATCCATAATGTAAAAATAAAAATTAATTGAAATCGCATACTATGTATTTTTTAATTCAGTGTAATATATCATTCTTGATTATACTTATATTAGTTAATGTTTAAATCCTGAGAAAAACAACAATCAAAGTTAAGATTCTTAAACTTTTTACTAGAGCCTAGCTTTCATTCAGGCTTAAAATTTATAGGTTCAATTTCATAACTAGAAAAGACCAACTTATTTTGAGGCGCTATAATTTAAACTGTAACGTCGTGTAAAAGGTTCTGGGCTCCGAAGGAATGATACCTGGTCCAGGGTATCCCGTCGCTCTACGGGTAAAATAGCTATTATCCAAAAGATTATTGACGCCGGCCTCCAGCTTCCATTTTCTATAGCTATATGCCAAAGAAAAATCCAAAATATCATACATAGGGATTTCTCCTTCTATGCCTCGTTGATTATCATTTATATCCTGTAGCGCATTAGTGGCATCTGTAAACTGCTTGGAAAGGTAGGTATACTGTAAACTACCTAAAAGATTGCCATAACCAAAATTCAAACCTGTTTTTAGATTTACATCGGGGATAAATTCCACTTGGTTCCCTTCTACCCCAACCTCCTCGGACGAGAGATATTCTGATTTCGTTAGGGCCAAATTCATGAAGTAATTCATCTTCACCTTTTCTACCGCCGGAAAAAAGGTTTCCTTAATACTCCAATTCCCAAAGCTTTCCAGACCATACATAAAAGCCGTTCCTATATTCCCCCTAAAACGGACAATACGTCCTGTTTCCACCAGTTCTCCGAGGGCATTTGTACGGGTTTCGCTTTTTAGGACTTCACCCAGTCTATTATCATACAAAAGACCAAAAACACTTACATCGTAAGAAAACTTATTATTTAGTCTGCCCCGTGCTCCCATATCCGCAGTAAAACCATCTTCATCGGAAATGTTCTCATCTACTTGAAAAGAAGGATTAACCACGCGAATATCACTAAAGGTAACGGACCTGTAGTTCTGGGAAAAATTTCCGTAAAGCTCTAAACCTGGGGCAAACTTATAAGTCGCTCCTAAGCCCATCAAAAGAAAGGTACGGTCAAAAGTTCTATTGTCTTCAATTGACTCATTCAGTAATGGGTTTCCAGCTAAATCCAGTACAATGTTGCGATAACTACCTATACTTTCGGTCTTTATATGTTCCAACCGAAAACCGGGGGTAATGGTAAATTTTGGTGTGATATTAAAAATGTTCTCCCCAAAAAAGGCTAAATTAAAATTAGGAAAATCGAACTGGGATTGACGCTCATAATTAGGAAAATCCGTATCTGCAAAATTGAAATCCGCATTTACAGCTGCAGAACCAGGTCCTTGGCGCTGATCGTTGCTTGTTTTGTATATTTTTGAACCTAATAATAAGGC
>CAZUIE010000026.1:0-14516 GCA_964620945.1 uncultured Maribacter sp. | reverse complement strand
ATTATTGGACGCCAAATTTCCAGTAATGCCTTCTAAAAGCACCACCTCTGTCTTTTTACCCGCATATATCGCGGTTCCTTCAACTTTTTTTAATTGTTTTAGGGCGAAGACTTCCTGTCTTTTTTGCGTCATTACGACCTCGGACAGCTTTTCTACTTGCAACTTTTTCAACTGTATCGTAAAGGTAAACTCCGAATCAAAGAATAGCTCCTTTTCCCAAACCTCATATTCGTAGGCAAAGGCGACCACCGTGTATTTACCAGCCGGAACATTGTCAAACACAAACCGTCCTTCATCATCTACTGATTCCAAACGTTGTATCTGTTTTAAATACACTTCGGCGAAGGGTATCGGTGCTCCCTGGATGTCGGTAACCGTTCCGGAAATGGATATTTGACCCCAAACAGGTAAGGTTAAAATTAATAAGGCGATACAACTAAATTCCTTTAATCTCATCTTTAAATGGAGTAATCCAATTTTTATGTTCAAATGATTCCGTTTCCTGTGACAAATCCACTTTTGGGTCTATTAAGGTGGTACTCAATCTACCGTTTAGCGAAACATGGCAATCTACATACACTTGTACCGCTCTATGCCCATCTTTTTCAAAATGTTCTTTTAAAAAATGAGCGTACTCCAAGATGAAATCTGGTTGAAAAGCCATTTGCTTTTCTTGAAAGGGTGTTAGAAAATCAGTATTATCTACATAAAACCACTTTCCAGTTTTCCCATTTACCACCTTAAATTGAGCATAACCAGATTTTTCTATCAGCATTACCCGCCAAGAGAACCGATAGCCTTCCTCTGTCCAAAACAATTCTCCGGGATACAATAGATATCTAAAGGGTACCGCTAATTGCACCACGAAAAACAAGCTTACTACAGCGTATTTAAATTTAGGCAGTGGACCTATGCCAAAACGGAACTGTCTTTGATTATCAAATCGATTTTTAGGAATCCGAAATACATTAGCCATCCATCCAATTATTTTATGGTGTACAGTGGCATCAAAGAAAATTAGGGTGGAAACTATCATAATGTAAGGGAACATACCAATAGGGAAGAGTACGCGGGTAAGTACATGAAAGACTACAACCAACACAAAGGCGTAGGGTCGGGTTCTCCGATATAACAAGAGAAAGGGAATCGCCAAGTCATAGATAGCACCGGACCAGCTGAAAAGATACTGCACCCATTCCTGACTTACTAAATCTCCCAACAACGGAATATCAAACTTAGAAGGTAACCAAATCTTTAACGGCATGGCCTCGAATAACCAGTCGGAATTTAGCTTGGCAAGACCAGCATAAAAGTAAACGATACCTAGCAACAATTTAATACAATTGATTGTCCAAGCAGGTATGCGATGATATGCTTTTTTTGGATTTCTTGCAGCATCTACAGAAAAATAGGCATTTGCAGGCAAAAAAATCATGATGAAACTTAAGAGGCTTATAAGGTAATAATGATTCAAATAGGTGGTCTTATCCATGAGTTCGATGTAGGTAAAACTCAAAAAGAATACGGTAATAGCTGTAACGTATTTATACCCGATAGCTACGCAAATAGCTGCCAAGGCACAAATTCCAAAAATAAGATAGGTATATTCCCCTATTGGTTTTATCCATTCAAAACCATAATAGGAAAAAAAATAGTTTGGTTGAACGTACAATTTATCGATCCAACCATAGCTCCAAAAACGAATAATGCTGAACAACATCATTACACCAAATAAAATGCGAAAGACCGCCAAAGGGGCGGCCTCTACAGGAGTTTTAATATACTTATTTAAAACTTCTTTCATAAATTAATCCCCATCCGCATCTACAAAATCAATACTGATACTCATAGCAGAAACCATATCCACCTTAAGCATAGGTACTGCTTTCTGGACCTCATCATATGCTAACAACATCGCTGTTGGAGGTACATTATTTTCGATTTCCGACCTAAATGCGGACAACCCGCTTACACTGTTTCTTGCCGCATTAAACTGGTCATTTATAATTGTATTGAGGTCCTCTCCATTTTTTACCGTGTTTAAAGCATCTAGATAAGAGGCCAGACTTTCTCCATTTTCGCTAGTACCAAAGTGTTTCCCATTAAAAAAGTCCTGAACGGCGTTTAACCCTTCCAAAAAAAGTTCGTTGGCTATTTCTTGTTCATAATAAGCTTCTACATTTTGTGGAAGTGTACTTCCAGAAAAGACACCTAAGGGTATTCCCATCTTACCAGCTCTTAAAAACTTCTCGTAGTAGAAAATATAGTCGTTCACAAAACGATCTACAGATGCCGTAGCAGACGCCCCATCATTAGCGACAAAGGTATCACGATATGACGCTTTCCATTCCGTAATAACAGTATCTGTAAGGGTAATCATATCATTGAGAACAGCATCCATGTAGGCAAATGTAGCATCCCTATCAGCTTCATTGAATTTAGCAACTATAGCGATGTCATCGGCACCTAAACCGTTAATCAAGTAATCCAAAGCTGGAAAGCCTTTTGAATTCCTGTTGGAGGGTAAAGAAAGATCATAAGAACCTGTAGCAATATAATCCGATATCTTTTCACTATCCGTTGGATAGATATTCATGTTTAAACGTAAGCCTTGGGTTTCTGCAGGTCCAATTTCGAAGAGTGATACCCGTTGCCACATTTTATAGGCCGACATCCATGATGCCCTAAGTTGACCGAGATTTGAATTACTCGCATCTGTTTTAAACGACTCGTACGAAGCTTTAAGTGCGGCTAATTCTAAGGAAAATGCATCATAAGATGGAATTATAATATTATCCGCCCAATTAATCAACATAGCGCTCCTTTCGAAACTTACTTCCGGACCGGAATCTATTATCACATCATCACCTTCACTATCTGATGAACAGGCCCAAATAAGCCCAAGAAAAACTATAGCTCCAATAAATTTTTTCATCAATCTATTTTTATTTGTTCTAAATAAATTATAAAATTAATAAAAGCAACCTAAACTTAATAGCAATAGAATGCTTTTTTATCAACTAGACTCAATTTGAAATTATTCTGATGCAGCGGCTAAGGTGAAATCGAATCGTGCTGCTATATCGGTTGCCAAAGATTCAAGGGTTGTGTCCTCAACATCCCATAGGCCATTTGGACCATCGTCCATTAAATCTATCAAAAACGCATCTACTTCAGCTTTTGTAAAATAAGGATCCCCCGAATTAGGTTTTCTGGTAAACTGTAGGCTGTAAATGAAGCCGTACCCTTCTGACAAATCATGAAAGGCAGTTCCGTATGCCGGATTTTCCTGAGTCAACGAAGGCCTAGCCTGTTGTAAATAATACACAGCACGTATGCCAATGATTTCAGATATTCTTTGTTTGATTATTTCGGCCTGTGTATCCCTTATGTCATATTGCTTCGCTACAATTGCAGCTCTACCTAGTTTAAAAGCTTGGAAAATTTCATCGGCAATACCAACAAAATCATCATCTCCTTCAACCCTTCCTATATACTTATTCAAGAAACTATCCGCACCCAAATCAGCGTTTGGGTTAGTAGTATCGGCATTTAATCCGAATACGTATCCATAGGCCTCATCCCATTTGTGCTCCATGGTGGTATACGATTTACCTTCAACTACAGTTCCGGCATCATTATCCGCAATATTTGAACCTGCATCCAACACTGCGGAACTCAGGTAATTATTTAAGGCTTGATCTGTAGCCAATGCCCCAATCAAACCCTTTGTCCATAGTTGATCATACTCCAATCCTTGAGCATTAATGTATCGTGTAGCGGAACCATCTGGAATTTGACCAGCAACCCCAGGTGCAGCTGCGACTTGCCAATTAGGAAATACCTCATCAACTTGACCAACTAGCCAAGCATCGAAATCTGCTCGAATCAGCGCCTGATCGGTAGCATTGGTTGAGAAGAAGTCTGCGGATGCTGCTGTTTTACTGCGCATATTCTTGTCAGACCCATTTAGGGAGGCATCCTCAAAATTCAAAGCGCCTTCGATATGGGCATACATAGCAGCCAGTTCTTCGGCTGTTTTGGTTGGATTCAGCAATGCAGCTACAATTTCATCTCCCATTTTCAGTCGTGTGGTCTGACCAGAAAAAAGAACTGTATTCTCACCATTTCTAGAAAAACTATACTTGGCGGGGTTATCGATGGCATCTTCACAGGGCACACAAGAGCCGCCACAATCAACACCAGTTTCGTCTCCGTTCATCATTCCGTCCAAACAGGTGACTACCTCTATTGGTCCGTCATTCTCATCGAATTCACAAGAAGTAAAAAGCAATCCGAAAAGCAATAGTAAAGTGAAAACTAATTTATTCATTTGATTTAGTTACTTAAATTTATTTAGACTTGTTTTAAATAATTATGCAAATCTAAAACAGGATAACCAACTACACAAGATTATTCATATTAATTCTAAATAATTTTCAAACTTTAAGGTTCTTACTTTTCTACCACCATGACCTACATATATAAACAAAAAAAGACTTCCTGAACAGGAAGCCTTTTTTAATCTGACTAATTAATCTTTATCTATGCTGTAGCGCCTTGTGGTGCCCAGTGGTTACATGACATACCAGGAGCTGCTTTTTGTGGGTTAGCACAATCACTCGCTTCAAAACGAACACAACTTACACAATTCTGTTCCGATTTTAAAGCAGCTTTCATTTCAAAACTATCACAAGTATAACTAGTTCCTACTTTTACACCATGTACCTTACAGGTATTTCCTTCTACTAAATTGTCGCAATTGATGCAACTGTTTCCTAATCTTATTGACATTCCTCTATTTTTTAAATTTGATATAAAATTAGGAGGTGAGGTGTTTAGAAACAATTCAAATAACTGATTTTCAGTTATCTATATTTAGATTGATTTAAAAGAAAAATCCTTGACCCAATGCAGCTTATTCATTGTCGCCAAGGATTTATATTCTATGATAATTGCTTTACGCTTCGCAGCTGGCGCAATCTTTTTTCTGCTTGAACTTTTGCGCAGCATTCATACTATGCTGGTAATAGAGCGATTTTAAGCCCAATTTCCACGCCGTTACGTGTATCTTGTTTATTTCTTTAACAGGCATATCCGGATGTACGATAATATTTACCGATTGACCTTGATCGATATGGTTCTGACGGTTTGCAGCTTGATATACGATATCTAATTGGTCTATTTCTGAATAAGTTTTAAACACCTCTTTTTCTAAGTCAGACAAAAACTCTAAGTGCTGTACAGAACCATCGCGCTCACGTATGCTTCTCCAAACCTCTGTTATATTTTTTCCTTTTTCCTCCAATAATTCTACCAAAAACGGATTCTTAATAGTGGTCTTGATCTTCGCAATATCCTTCACGTAAATATTTGACCAAATAGGCTCTATGCCCTGTGACACTTGACCTAAAATAAAAGCTGAAGACGTAGTTGGTGCAATAGCATTCAACGTTGCGTTACGTCTACCATATCCTTTAAGAACCTCTGGCTCTCCAAACTTCGCGGCCAGTTCTTCGGATGCCTTATAACTTCTTTCTTTAATTTCCCTAAAGATTTCTGAATTTAAATCATACGCTTCCTTGCTGTTGAACGGTAGTTTTTTAGACTGCAACAAAGAATGCCATCCCAAAACCCCAAGACCTAATGCACGGTTTTCTTTTGCAAAATTATAAGCACGCTCCATGAAAAGGAATGTCTGGCGATCTTCTCTACTTTCAGAGTCTCTGTAAGACTCTAACTTTTCCAAGAACTCGGTAATTACTGCATCCAGAAAACAAACCATTGTTTCAACAGCATCGGTACTTTTCCATTTATCGTAATGCAGTACGTTTACCGAAGAAAGCACACAAACAAATGACCAGTTATCATTTGAAGGCAACATTATTTCAGTACATAAATTACTTGCATAGATTGGCAGGCTTTTATCTTGATATACATCTGCGGCACCATTGTTCGCATTGTCCTTAAAGAAAATATAGGGATAACCCATCTCTCCCCTACGCTGCAATACTTTTGCCCAGACAGCTCGCTTTTTAGCATCGCCATCTACCATTTCTTGCATCCACTCATTGGTTACTGTTACGCCATGAGTAAGTTCCTGAATAGGATTCCCTTCGGTACCAATTTCCAAGAACTCCATAATGTCGTCATGTTCAACAGGTAAATACGGAGAAAAACGCCCCCTTCTTACCGAACCTTGGCTTACGACATCTACCATAGATTCAAAAAGCTGCATGATATGAACAGCTCCGGAAGCCTGACCATTATTTTTTACAGCAGCACCGCGATGTCTGATTTTTCCAAAGTAACCAGATGTGCCACCACCAAGCTTGGACATCATTCCAACTTCTGACTGGGTGTACAAGATGTTACCCATGTCATCGTCTATATGGGAACCAAAGCAACTAATTGGCAAACCTCTTTCCTTTCCAAAATTAGACCATACAGGGGATGCCAAAGAGTAAAAACCTTCTGACATATAGCCATAGAATTTATCCGAAAATCCAGGTATCTTCAATATGTGTTCTGCCCTGTCGGCAATTTCCCTAATACGTTGCTCGGCACTAACTCCGTCCGTTAGGTAACCTGAGTCCAAAAAGTTGCGACTGTGTTCCGTTAACCATTCAAAACCTCCTTCGGTCTTGTTCTTCTGATTCTCAAGCGCCTCTTTCCTTGCGTTGATAAGCTGTGAAGCTTCTGTTATGGTTTCTGTTCTATTCTCCTGGGTGGTGTTTATTTTGTTCATCTAAAAAAGGTCGTCGCTGGTTATACTTTGTGTTCTTTTACTATAATTAATCGAGCGTTTCACGAAGAAATCGCCATGTTTGGTACCTATGATTTCATCATCGAACCATTCTGTCTCTGCTAATAATGTTTCATCAACATCGAAAATTTTATCTATTCCGATGCTTTCCAAAGAATTATTGAAACGGTTTTTAATAAACTCGTTTACAACCGCCTTAGGTAAAAAGTCAAGCTCTCCTTTCTCAAAAATCCAATCTACGATAGTGCTTTCAGAAGCAAAAGCCTCTTGGCACATTAACCTAATCTTGGCATGATGCTCCCCATCAAACCAGTCTGGATTCTCGTTTTTAATAATTTGAATCAAATCAATTCCAAAATCTCCATGAATTTGCTCTTCTTTGGAAGTTGCCTCCACTACATTAGAAATCCCTTTAAGCATATTCTTGTGCTTGTTGAAAGCCATGATAATCAAGAACTGCGAGAACAGGGATACATGTTCGATAAAAAGAGAAAATAACAATACCGATTCTGCGTACTCCTTGTTATCGTCACTCTTGGCGTTTTTCAATGCAGTTTCCAAATATTGCACCCGCTTCATCATTACGGGTTTTTTCTTTAGCATTTTAAATTCCTCATTCAACCCAAGAATTTCCAACAAATGGGAATACGCATCTGCATGACGGACCTCACTCTCTGCAAAAGTTGAACCCACGGAACCTATTTCCGGTTTTGGCATTTTATGATAGATATCGCCCCAAAAACCTTTTACGGCTACTTCAATTTGAGAAATGGCCAACATGGTATTTTTTATAGCGCTACGTTCTGCATCGTTTAAGCGCGTTTTAAAATCCTGAATGTCGCTTGTAAAATTGAACTCTGTGTGTATCCAATATGAATGTCTTATTGCCGGAACATACTCGTATAATTGAGGATACTCGTAAGGCTTTAAATTAACACGTTTTTCAAAAACGTTTGACTTACGTTTCGTGGCCTGTTCGTTTCTATAAATAATATATGCTTTGGCGACATCGAAAAAACCGCCTTCCATCAATTTGGTTTCCACAAAATCTTGTACCTCCTCTACGGTAGGTACATAATTTTCATCTACAGCTTTGCGCTCTAGCAAAGAGTTGCTTACATTCTTAGAAATACGTTCCGCATCCCCAAGATTTCCGTGTTCTACGGCGGTCATTGCCTTTAAAATGGCGTTTGTAATTTTGTGTAACTGAAAGGGTTTCTTGGTAAAATCCCTCTTGATAAGATGGGTAATTTGCATGGTATATATAACGGATTTAAAATGATGGATTAATGCACTATGTAAAGGTCAAAATTTAATCGCTTTACTTTCCGTCATGGTACTTTAGGTTTTCCACATTTTATCAACAATTAATTACAACACACCGCAACCCTTTATATTCATTGGGCTAGCTGCATTTATTCATTTACTATTAAAAATATAAAATAATTTGCCTGCCTAAAATTATGTGTAATCCTTTGCCTTTCTTCACGCTAGGTAAACAAAGGAAATAAGAGTAGATTTAGGGCGGTAAAAAATAAGAGTAATGCCTCTACTACTGTTACAAGACAATTCAGTTTTCCAATATTTTATTATCCAAGTAGCTAAAAAATTATAATAGAATAAAAACCAAATTGTTAGTCCCTAAAAAAATATAATAACCTACTTATAACGACTGAAAATAGCATCCATAGGTCAAATTTGCAACTACTGCTCAGCAACTCAAAACATCTAAAACCTAATTCTAAAATAATTTTCGTTTTCCTAAAATCCAATTCCAAAAAGATATTGCTGCCCTAGATAAAAATCCTTCTGATATAGCTTTGTTTCTTTTCACAAAACCACACTTACACACCGTATAATTATAAAAAAACATCTTTACTCAATATTCTTTTTCTTAGAAAACTATAAATAACCGTTTAAATCACCTTGCATGTTATTCATACCCAAGATCCATTAAAGACAATTTACATACTTGTTTCATAAAAACCTTTTATAATAGTGAGCAAGTCCAAATTTTTAATCTTAGGAAGAATTGTTTATAAAGAACCCATCCTTCTGATTTTCTATATTAAACATCATAGATATCCCACCGGAAGATTTTTCATTCAGCAGCTATTCATAAGATAACTGAGACGCTTCAAAATAATAAGTTCCAACATATTACTTTTAATTTTATGCTTATCTAGAATAACTGTAATATTTTACTTTAAATCGAAAACTAAGGCTCGCTTTAAGAGAAATAATTCGATGGTTTACCTAATGGATAAAAGGTGCCAACCAATCCAAAATATCATTAAAAAGCATTGATGGGAAGTAATAAAAATCCAAGCTGTTCCTCGAAAAACAAACCACAACTACTGTGTTTAAAACCTAGTTAAAAGATTAGGTACTAGGCGACTCTTACGAAGCAATAGTGTTTTGGAGATAAAGTGACAGGGTTAATAAATAAAGCTTGTTTTGATATTCATGACACATTTGTGAGTCGTTAAACCTGAAGTATACCATACTAAGCTGCGTCTTAAGCGGTACAAAGACAAAAAAACTAAGGATACGAAAATCTAGATTCTGGGGCAACGCTTACAATTCGTCTTTCCCTTTTTCTTGTATTTTTTACAGCACTTTTTCTTTTTACCATCGGAACAACTAGCCGCACAATCTGAAGCGATGATGATACAGGGACGTACAAGCAATGTTGAATTCATTATTTTTATTAAATCTAAATAATAACGAATTTATGTAAAAAAAAAGATTCCGCGAAACGGAATCTTTACTTTTTAAGGAAATTTTATACCCTACTCTTCCATGTCTACCGATGTAGCAATAGTGTTAATATCTCGATCAAACATATAATGGCCGGATTTGTCATCTCCTATAATATTTAATTTGTCCAACAGGGTTCTAGCTACCGCTTCTTCCTCTAATTGTTCGGTAACATACCATTGCATAAAGTTATGCACATTGTAGTCTTTCTTGTTCAAACATTCATATATCACATGATTAATCTGCTCGGTTACGAACATTTCGCTTTTTAGGAAATCTTCAAAAAGCTCGTTTAAAGATACATAGCTCTCCTTGGGCTTTTCTACCGCAGGCACCAAAACCTTTCCGCCACGCTCGTTTACAAACTTTATCAATTTTGTCATGTGTGCTCGTTCCTCTTCGGACTGTGCATAGAAAAATTCCGCAATACCGTTATAGCCCGCCGCATCTGACCAACTTGCCATTGCCATATAATGCATGGATGCATTTGCCTCGTACTTTATCTGATCGTTTAAAAGTGCTTCTATTGACTTGTTCATCTCGTTTAATTTTAAACAAATATAAGTATAAGTAGTATTTCCTTTGGGTTCAAGTATTACAACTAGGGATTTTTTAGTCCTTCCTTGCATTTAAACTGTATTTCATCTGTTTGCAGTGTAAAGTATCACTGTTAAACGCTCTTTCATATATACGACATACAAGCAGGTTTCCTTTACGCCTATCTAAAATTGAGAAAACCGGAGATGTTAAAACATATCCGGTTTTCTCAAATTACTCAAAAAGGTATTAACTATCGATTATTACTGTAGCGAAGTCTCACCATCGTTTGGATTATAGACGTAATTAAAGGTGTAGAATCTTGACGCATCTACAAAACCATCTGGATTGGCAGGTGCATCTTCGTAATAGCTTAATATCTCCACTTTAGCCACTCTGTTATCATGGGTACGGAATACCAAAACTTTTCCAGGAATCGGCACTACTAAATTGGTCATAAAATTGTAGTTGTACCATCCGTTATCACTTCCTGTTGGTATTGCAAAAGCTGCATCGGCATCCTGGATAAACGAGACACCGTCAGCAGAAAGTACTTCGGAAAATATACCGTCAACTATGGCGGCGGCGGCATTTCCATTGCGTTCCGGTTCATCGCTGGTACCTGTGATAGCCCCACCGTTAACTGCTATCGCAATACCTCTAAAAGCAATATCCCATTCCGTATCACTATCCGTTACCGCTCCGGTAGCAAAACTAAATTTAGTGAAAGAGCCTCCAACCGGCTGACCTTGACCACCCATTTGCGGAGCCGGAATATTCTCAGCTGTAGCGCTTATCAATTCCGATAGAACGGTAAAATCGGTAGCCGTCGTCTTTGCCGTACCGTCCACACTAACGCTTACCACACCGCTAACGGCTCCTTGGGGAACCGTTGCTACAATCTGGGTGCTGCTCAAGGAGGTTATACTTGCCAAGGCTCCGCCAACCGTAAGTTCCACGCGAGAGGCCTCCGTAGGAAAATCGGTTCCCGTGACGGTAATCTCGCTACCCACCGTAGCCGATTCAGGAGAAATACTAGCTACCGTAAAGTTTTGGAACGGGTCTTCATCATCATCACTACAGCCAACGAAGGCGATTAGGGCAAATAAAAGCGTAAAAATCTTAAAAGTTATTTTCATAATAATTGGGATTTAAAATTTAAAATTGAATGTTTAAACGTGTAAAAAATTGTATTCCGGGGTTTATAAGTACCTCGGTATCTTGAGCGGCCAAAGGGTTTTGCCCTTTAAAGTCCAAAAGGTTATTGGCACCAAACTGTACCTGGTAGTTTTTATAAAAAGTCTTCCCGAACGCGAGATTTACCAATGCATAGCCGTCCACAAAGGAATTGTCCAGAGTATCCAAGAGATCGTTTCCATTGCGATCGGTCAGACCAAACCTACTGCGGTACACGACGCGCAGGTTGGCATTGGCGTCCCATTTGGGTATCTCATAAAACAGTTTAAAGTTGACGGTATGCCTAGAACGATTTTCCAATCCAAAATAATCACTTCTGCTGAGCCTGACCGTTTCCAAAGTTTCCGGATTACGACCAAAAACGGTACCGGAATCTATAGCGGCCTCCTTGTCCTTATCAAAGGCATATAGCAATTGATAACCGCCCGAAATATTTAAATTTGCCAGAAGGCGGTATTTTAAGTCGAATTCCAGCCCTTGGGTATAGACGCTCTCCCTATTGATATAACCAAAGACATTTTGTCCGTTGGTTCTAGACGCCAAAATCTGTGTATCGATGAGATTATCAAAATCGTTCCTGAACAAATTGATATCCGAAGAAAACTTTCCCTTTTTGTAAGACAATCCAAAATTGTAGCCTATCGAACTTTCTGCGTTGAGCCGCTGCCCCAGATTATTCTGATCTACGACCAAATTAGCGATCTCGTCATTATCCAAAAGCCGTTGTATACCGGCCGCCTCTACCTCTTTGCCAAAAACGGAATAGCCACCGCCGGCCGCATTGGTGAAATCCAGATATAACTGCCTAAAATCGGGTGCCTTAAAACCACTGCCCACAGAAGCCTTTACCGCAAAATTTTCATTAAAATCGTACCGTGCCGAAAGTTTGGGGCTCAATTGGGAATTGTACTCGCTGTGGTTATCGAACCTCGCACCAGCAATAACATTCAGGTTTTCAAGCGGTTTAAAATCATACTGCACAAATAGGTATTGTGAATCAAAGGCAACTGATTGTGCAAAAAGCGAGCGATCCAAGGTCTCAAAATTATAACCAACACCCAAGGTCATCGTATTATTGTCACTAAAGTTATGATTATAGCGCACCTCTGGCCTCAATAACTGCTGATTAAAATCATTTGCGATCAACAGTTCGTTATTTATGGGATCTAAGATTTCTTCATCGGTTACATACCTTGTATAATACAGCTCATATTGCCAATTGGTCTTGCTAGAAGGATCATGATCGATGCGTACATGGGCATTGGCATCGCTTTCTTCGCTGGTGCCGGGCATTACATCGAATTCTTGGGTAAAATAGCGTCCAGAGGCAAAAATCTTGAGTTTTTCGGATGCATCATAAAAAAGGCGGCCGTTAAAGGTGTAGTTTAAAAAGGGATTTACGGTTTGTGCATCATCGCCTGTAGCAAGATCATACCCGTCCGTACCCAATCGATCTGCAAAAAAAGAATAGCTAAGTTTATCCCTACGCTGACTAAGACTAAAATTTGAGTTTTGGTTATTAAAAGTAGCTGCCCTATGGCCAATTTGGCCCGTTACGTCTTCAGAATTCGGTTTTTCGGTGATGATATTGATAACACCACCCAGCGCCTCGGAACCAAAGAGACTTGAGGAAGGTCCCTTAACCACCTCTATTTGCCTAATGTTGCCTATCGCAAACCTGCTTAGATCTAAATTACCAGAACTACGGCCCACCACAGGCACACCGTCTATAAGAACAAGGACATAATCCGAGGCGATACCCTGTATCTGAACCCCTTCGCCACCTCCAATGGTGGCATCGGGCGTCATGACGATACCGGTTTGCTCATTTAGAATTTCATTTAAGCGCGTTACGCCCGTACGCTGTATCTGTTTTTTAGAAATTAAAGTCACAGGCAAAGGCACGGAAGAAAGCTGCCGAACGGTACGCGTTGCAGTCACAATTACCTCGTCTAAATCTTGGGCCAAAATAGAATCATTCCTCATGCTGTTTTCTTGCCCAAAAACAGCAGCTCCGAAAACACTAATAAAAATAAGGGCTACAACACTATTAAGATTCATTCTTGATAATTTTTGACAAATATATAGCTTATTCTTAATCAATCTAAATAAATTTTATATTTTTGTTTCGGAAATAATTCGAACACCATTTAATACATACTCAAGATGAAAAAAACAATGTTATCCCTAATGCTTAGTGTTGCTTTTAGCTTTCAAGGCTTTGCACAAAACAACAAACAAGAACAAGATGCGAATGCTATTAAAGACATGTGCGGCTGTTTTGAAGTTACCTTCAATTTTGCCGAAACCTTTAACTACAGTAACGATTCGTTATACAAACCCTCAAAATCCAAAGTGGACAAAGGTTTGGAATGGGCAGGACTAGTTTCGGATGAAGATGGTAAAATCGTAATTCAGCACATACTGCAAGTAGGTAACCCTGCTAAACCCATGATCGTAAAGCACTGGAGACAAGATTGGCTGTACGAGAATACCGATCTGTATACCTACAATGGCGACAACCATTGGACATACGAAAAAAAACAAGCCGATGAAGTAACCGGACAGTGGACACAAAAAGTATTTCAGGTAGATGATAGCCCACGTTACGAGGGTACGGCCACTTGGGTGCATGTCGACGGCAAAAGTTACTGGGAGAACACTACACCCGCGCCATTACCAAGAAGGGAATATACCACTAGGGGAGATTACAATATTACCATGCGCGGCAACCGCCATGAGATTACGGATAATGGCTGGGTACACGATCAGGATAACGCAAAGATTATCAGAAAAGAAAATGAAGAAGATGTAATTCTTGCCATGGAAAAAGGATATAACACCTATGTAAAAGTGCCGGATGCCCGCTGCCAAGCCGCTGCGGACTGGTTTACCAAAGAGCACGACAAATGGGTTTCTGTACGCGCTAAATGGGACGAAGTTTTCGCAAGGAAAACCGATCTGGTACTGGAAGAAAAAGTGGACAATAAAGTATTGTACAAGCATCTCTTCGAGGACGATATTCAGGAGGAAAAAGAGATTGCAGCGATTATAGCATCTTTTGTAAAAGATAACAAAACACAAGAATCAAAAAGTAAATAATACTCGTATGAAAATTCTAAAACCGGTACTTAGTTTATTAGCCCTATTGTCCGTAACCCTTGGCATGGCACAAGAAAACATATTCCTTGAACGAGACTTTTGGAAAGGAAACCCTACTATTGCCCAAGTAGAAACTGCTATTGCCGCTGGTAAT
>CAZUIE010000025.1:0-30110 GCA_964620945.1 uncultured Maribacter sp. | reverse complement strand
TAAATATTTTTCTACTTCCAAAAATCATTGCCAGAGGTAAAAATCCAGTAACAATGGCTAATAAAACATTTGCAAAGGTGAAATCACCTAAGTTTAGAAAAGATTGGTTTAGAAGAAAAGGTAAAGGAATTAAAAGCCCTATAATGGATAGAAATGGAAGTGTTATTACTTGATTACGTTTGAATAGTTGTTTTTGAAAAAGCAAATAAAACCCACGAAACAGAATAATTATGATACCGACTAACCCGAGAATAAGACTTAGCCACATTAAACCTAAATAAAATGAGCTAACTTTTTCATACGTTACTAGTCCATCACTAATCATTGGTGTATTGTCGTTTTTGTAAAAAACGTGAGAGGCCTTTACTCTATCTCTCTTTCGGAATAAATTATCTCCAACGGGTAAAAGGTCGTAATCTTCATTTTGAATGGATTTAATAACTAATTTATTGTTTTCTAGCTTCACTTTTATTGAATTAAAAAGTAAATCAAGATAGGCGAACATTTTGAAGCGAATGGGATTCATCTTGTAATAACCATCAAACTCTTTAATACTTGGAGCTAAATCGTCTTTTGTCTTTTGTTTTTCGTGCTTTGTAATTCCTAGATGATTTGTAAAAATCGTATTGAATTTCTCATAATCTGCAGTTTCACTATCCGTGTTATAACTGATAAAAAAGCCTTTTTTTTGTTCAGGGAATAGATAAAATGTTGCCCTGTAACCCATTGTGTTTCCACGATGAAACTTCCCCACAACACCATACCTATCTCTGTAGCTTAACCCAAATTGATATCCTGATTTTAATCCATTCTTATAAGATTCTGTTGATGTCGGATTCCCCATTTGATTTAAAAGCGCTTTATCAATAAAAGGCTTTCCATTAATAGTCCCGTCACTCATTAAGAATCTTGCGAATAGCGCCATATCTTTTGCAGTTGTGGTAAATTGACCTGCTGGACGCAAAAACATAGGTATGTTCTCTTGCGTTGTTCCATCATCAAAATGTCCCATAGCTAGGCCCGGGTCAATATGCATTCCTTTTTGAGTTGTAAATTGAAAAGTACTGTTCTCCATATCTAGAGGAACGAGAAGATTTTTATCTAAATAAGTTTCATATGGTTCCTGAGTTGTTTTTTCAATAATTAAACCTAATAGTGAATATCCTATATTGGAATAAGAAAATCTAGTACTTGGAACGGTTCTTACTTTTAATACAGAAGGGTTTTTAGAAAAAATATATTCTAAAGGTGTAGAAGAAGTAGACTCTGTGCTAAATACTTGCCAAAATCTGGAATCTTCAATTCCTGAAGTGTGATTTAATAGGTCTCTTATCGTAACAGGATTATCTTCTCTCCAAGGATTAATAAAAGATATGTTGGGTAAAATTTTGTAAACAGGGGTTTCAATGTCCAATTTTCCTTGGCTTGCTAAACGAAGAATACCTGTTGCAATTAGGGTTTTAGTCACTGAACCAATTAGCACTCTATCGTTCTTTTCTAAAATTTCTTTTGTATCAGCATTGTTTAATCCTGTAGCTCCAATTGTAACTATATCATCACTAATAGTCGACCATACAGCACCCATTAAATTTTCGTTTGTAACAGCCTTTTTTAACTTTTCATCTAAAGATTCAATGTGTTGCGCGACTGAAATATTAGATACGAACAGAAGTAGAATTAAGATTGTTGGTTTAATCATTTAAAATATTTTCAATAACGATTTCTTGCATTCTATCACCAGCAACTCCTGGAATATTATGCCCAACATTTTCTAACCAAAATAATTCTTTTTGAGGTGCTTTAAGTACATCAAAATATGCTTTGGTTATCTCGTGATGTGTTGTCAAGTCTTTATCACCTATCAAAATATAAACCGGACATTCTAACATTGGGACTTGCTTTTCTAAATCTATTCCATACAACTGTTGATATAATGGCATCCATAGGGATGACCAGCCTTCAAAATATGATAGATATTGTTTGTATTGTTCATGAGGAAACTCACTTCCATTATAAACGGTTTCCCAACGATGTAGAATAAGCATCTGTTCTGCATTTTCGAAAGGAATTTTCACGGTACTTAGTTGCTCTAAAGCTTTGGTATTGTCATTCTTCTTGAAATGATTTTGCAATACTTCCAAAGTCATTTTTTGACTTTTAGTATGTTTGACTATAGGACTTACCGCAATAAAAGCACTTACTTTTTTAGGAAATTTTTCTGCAAGATGAAACCCTAAAACCGTACCCCAAGAATTACCCAAAACAACGATTTGCTTCCTATTGAATCTGGTAAGAAGATGTGATAAAAGTTCCTCGGCATCTTGTTTCATTACCTCGATTGCAGGTGATGCATCGGGTTTGTTAAACTCGATTGTTTTTCCCGAACCTCTTTGGTCCCAATGCACAACCACAAAATGCGCTTCCAATTGTTGGGTTACTTTATCGCTATGTGATGAAACCGCCGCTCCTGGGCCTCCGTGCAAATACAAAAGAATTGGGTTGTCTATATTTTGTCCTTTGATGCTCATAAATTGCTGTATGCCGCCTATTGAAATGGTAGCTGTAGTATCTATTTCTTTGGCAGCCATCTTTTGTATGGTTATGCACATTAGAAATAGTATAATTGATTTGATGTTCATAAATGTTCGTTTTTCAATTGATTTGATGAATTCGGTAGAAGCATTATACGATTAACTTCCTGATGTTATCCAAATAGCTTCGGCTTACTTTTACCATATCTCCATTGGTCATAATCAGTTCATAGCTAGAAGGGTAGCTATAGGCTTCTTTGACTGCGTTGATATTTATTATCGTTGACCGATGCACCCTAATGAACTGTTGTGTATTCAGTTTTTCCTCTAATTTCGAAAGTCCATAGCTCGTTAAATGTGAATCTTTCTCTAGAACGAGTTTCGCATAATTTCCATCCGCTTTGATGTAAATAATAGTATCGACTGGAATATTGATGAGTCTATTCCGCACCGATACCAAAATATTGGTCAAATGAGTTTCTTGTTCGTTTAAACCGCTTACCAAGTTCTGTAGCTGTGATAAATAGCCCTTATCATTGTCCTTTATTTTTTGAACGGCTTCGTCAAACCGTTCTTGTTTAAAAGGTTTTAAGAGATAGTCCACAGCATGTACTTCAAAGGCTTTAAAAGCATATTGGTCATAGGCGGTTGAAAATATGATTTGTGGCATTTCTTCCAGTCTTTGCAAGACCTCAAAGCCCGTAAATCCTGGCATTTGTATATCCAGAAAAACCAAATCCGGTTTAAAGGTATTTATGGCCTTTACCGCATCTACGCCGTTGTTACACTCTTCTATGATGACCAGATCCTTATGCGATTCTAAAAACTCTTTGATGAGTTTTCTGGCCGGTGCTTCGTCATCTACTAATATCACCTTCTTCATAGCTCTTGTGTTTTATGTAATGGAATTGAAAAATTCACACAAAGTCCTTGGGGAATATTATTCGTTAAATCTAGGGATGTGTTGTACGTCTTAAGTAATCTTTCATTTGTATTGGAAAGCCCAACGCCTTTTTTCAATAGTTCTTCCTTGCTTTTTGAACCGATTCCTTTTCCTGTATCACAAATGGAAAACTGTAACATCCCATTATGACGATGCACGGCGATTTTTATAACACCACCTTCAATGAGTGAGGATAGACCGTGCTTTATAGCATTTTCTACAATAGGCTGTAAGATAACGGGCGGTATCAACTCTTCGGTTATTTCTTCATCTACATTGATTTCATATTTGAGTCTTTCTGCAAAACGCTCTTTTTCCAAATCAAGATATTTTCTCACAAATTCTATTTCTTCTTTGAGCGGCACCAATTCTTCCCGTGATGCTTTCAACTGATAGCGAAACAAATCGGAAAGTTCATTGACCATATTCCTGGCACTTTTTGCCGTTGTGGGAATAGCTGAATTTATGGTATTGAACACGTTGTACAGAAAGTGTGGATTTAATTGCGCTTTTAAAGCGGATAGCTCACTTTCGGCATTCAGTCTTTTTAATTCCGCCGATAGGAGTTCCTGAACTCTTAGTTCTCTGGAATAGGCATATACGTGAAAAATCCCGAATTGAATGGCATAAAAGAGTACGGTTAGGTATACATCCCAAATTTCCCGTTGCCCTTGCAAACGGAAAAGACCAAAATGGTCACACAGCAAATAATAGATTTTAATCCAAATAAACGTAAAAATTGGCATTGTGATAAAGTGCAACCAGCCTTTTTTCCAAATGGAATGAGAAGCCAGCTTTTTGAAAAATAACCATAACAAAGGAAGGGTCAGTAAAGCCTTAAGTACATAGTTTATGATCATTCCGAATGGATTTAACGAGCTACCTGTATCAATGACCAATACGGTTTGATAAAACACGCCCATAAGGACATAAAAAAGGATGATAAGTATGATTTCTTTTTTCAATGTATTCAAATCTACTGTTTACAATAAACGATTATTAATTAACTGAGCGGCAAATATTTAAAAGAAATTCTATTCTCAAAAATGGAATCTTATGAGTTGCAATATAGGCGTGTGAATGGATAATTGCAGTTGAAAAGATTATATGCCCGCTCGAACTAATGTGCTTTACTACGATACAGATTCTCAATTCTTTTGTGCTTTCATTCATTAAATCGAATCATTATGAAAGTCATCAAAATTTATCAAAGTCGGCTGTACTTAGCCATCGCAAGTTTGTTTGTTTTTCAGGTATTATCTGCACAGGATGAAAACAAGGGGAATGACAATGTTCAAAATGAATATTCAGTAGAACGACAGCTAAAAATCAGTGTGCCACAAATTCTTTTCTCAGGTGTATTGCTTCAAAACGAGGAAAAGAAACAAGTTTGGTATATCCCAAATGCATTCGAACTATTTCCAGCAAATACCGTGGAAGGTTTTGTATTTAACCCACAGGTAAGGTTTACCAAAAACTTTGAGGATGGTCGATTTTACTCGCTTACCCCTAACGTAAGATATGGTTTCGGCAACGAGCGGTTACAGGCACAGCTAAAAACACAATATTTCTACAACCCTAAAAAGAACGGGTTACTTGAATTGTCAGGCGGTCGAGCTATCGAACAGCTTTACGGAGAAAGTACTTTGAGTGCATTGAACAACACCATGTACACCTTTGCTTTTGAAGAAAACTTCCTAAAGATATATGAACGCACCTATGTGGAACTGGGGCACACTTTTTCACCCATTAAGGATTTTTTGTTGAGCACGAATGTGAGCTGGAACGAGCGTAATCCGTTGGAGAACTTAACGAAGTACGAAGCGGATGAGGGTTTTACATCCAACAATCCTGAAAATCTTGAGCTTAGTGATACAGGTTTCACGAAAAACACAGCAGTACTTTTTGAAGCAGAGCTGCGCTGGCAGATTGGGCATGAACAGATAAAGGAACGCGGGCAGTTGATTTCCGAAGGAAAATATCCTGCGCTGACTTTGTCCTATACCAATGCTTTTGATGATATATTAGGTTCGGATATAGCGTATCAAAAACTGGCTTTCAGCATTCAGGATGATTTTGAAATCGGTCATTATAGCTTTGGAAGGACATTTATTGAAATTGGGGATTTCTTATCCCAGGATAATCTCACTTTCGTTGATTTCAAACATTTTAAAGGAAAAGAAACGGTTTATGGAACTTATGATATTGACCAGTTTCAATTATTGGAATATTATCAGCATAGTACTACCAACTTTTACGTTCAAGGACATTATGAGCATTATTTCAGACCTTTTTATTTTATTTATGATGAGCTAAACTATCGGCCGGTGGCAGGTGTTCACTACCTCTATACCGAAACTGGCGGACATTATGCAGAATTAGGCCTTGGAATGGATAAGATGTTCAAAGGTAAATGGCGCGTCGATTTATACAATGGCTGGCGTGATGGAAAACACGAGAGTTTTGGGGTGCGAGTGGGGTTTAGTGTTGATTAGCCGGATAAGACCGTATTCCAATTACATTCTTGATAACGGATTATATTAATATCGTACTTTTTAATCTGTGGTTAATTCTTTAAATTGAAATCATTCAAATACCACAAGAATTGAATTATAATGAATCACATCATCTTATACTCAATAATATATCTAGGTTTATTGATTTAACCGAGTTAGAAAAGCAGAAATACATTTCTTTATTGACAGAAATAAAAGTAAAAAAGAAAGATTTTCTTATACAAGCTGGTGAGACCACGAAATACGAATATTTTATTACCAAAGGATGTTTAAAGGTGTACACTCTGGACGAAAATGGTGCCCCGCATGTATCGATGTTTGCCATTGAGGATTATTGGACCGGTGATATGTCGAGCTTTATCACAAAAGAACCGTCTAGATATTATATTAAAGCAACTGAACATTCAGAACTACTGGGAATTTCTAGAGCAAACTATGATTCATTGTTTCAGGAGATTCCAAAGTTCGAAAGATTTTATCGCATATTATATCAAAGGTCTTTAATAAGTTATATCAGACGCTCAAATCACGGAATATCCTTGACTGCAGAAGAAAGATATGTTGATTTCAAAAAGAAATATCCGCAAATAGTAAATAGAATTACTCAAAAGGATTTGGCCGGATATATCGGCATTACCCCAGAATTTATGAGTAAAATAATCTCAAAAGTTAACCGAAAGTAAACAACCTCTGAGCATTTAAAATCTCGATTATCGAGTAAAAGTCTTAAACTAGTTCATTTTTTTTCGCGCATTCCAATCGGAATTTTGAAGCGTGAGAAAATTAAGAATCATATTCGTAGTATTAGCAATTGGTTTTGTAAGCGCTTCACAAGCACAATTCACGCAACTAGAACTGTTTTCAGGATTTAAGAAAACAGACTTCACTTTACTTTCCAGTTATTCAATTAATGACAAGAATACATTAAACATTACTACCCTTGCGTTCTTTCAAAAATTTAGAGAACGGGAGAATCAAATTTTTGATGAAGTAGGCGTACAACCGACATTATTCTGGAACATTAGTAAAAATGTTGCTATAGGGCCTTCCCTTTACTATAATAGCTTTGGAGGATTTTCAGAAAGGCTTTCGGCCAAATTTTCGCTTAAAAATGCGAGAGCATTGCTAGTGGTCATTCCTACAGTAGCTTATTCAGAAAAAAAAGATGCAAGCCTTGCGGAAGTATTCGCGCAATTTCAGTTAAATACACCACTAAGTGAAAAGATGTCTTTGTGGTTCAATGGGCAGTTTCTAAGTGTTTGGGACAAATTTAAAACGCACTCTAGAAGCTTCCAACAATTACGTTTAGGTCTATCCTACAAAGGACATCAATTTGGGCTTGGGCTAGACTTCGACCAATATGGACCTAAACCTATTCAAAAATCCTCTTTCGGATTGTATTACCGTAAAACATTATAAATCTTAAATATTATGAAAAATCTATTTAAAAAATTAGTAACAACACATCCTAATATAGGATTCAGTATTGCACGCTTAACGCTCGGTTTGGTACTATTTCCGCATGGTGCACAAAAATTATTAGGACTCTTTGGTGGATATGGCTATTCCACAACTATGGAGTCGTTGACCACACAATTGGGTTTGCCTAGTATTGTCGCTTTCTCAGTAATCATGATTGAATTTTTTGGCTCTATTTCATTAGCACTAGGATTCTTTTCTAGATTTTGGGCCATAGCACTTATGGGCATGTTTACAGGCATCATTATCACTACACAATTAGAGCATGGCTTTTTTATGAACTGGTTTGGTAATCAAGCAGGAGAAGGTTACGAATATTCACTTTTAATCATAGGACTTGCCTTAAGTGTCTTAGTTAATGGAAGTGGAAAATGGTCCATAGATGGTTTAATCTCAAAACAATAGAAAAAATGAAAAAAATAATCACAATAGCAGGAAGTAACAGTCGAAAATCAATCAACAAGAGTTTGCTATCCTATACATCTGGTTTATTAGAAGATGTACAAATCGTTTCAATCGACTTAAATGATTATGTAATACCAATATATGGCGTTGATTTTGAAGTCGAAAATGGAATACCTGCTGCGGTAAAAAGACTAGATGAATTACTTAATACTGCTGACGGATTCTTAATAGCACTTGCCGAACATAATGGAACCTATACAGCTGTATTCAAAAACACTTTAGATTGGTTGTCTCGTGCAAATATGAAAATATGGCGAGATAAACCTGTGCTTTTAATGGCGACTTCACCTGGAGCTCGAGGTGGCCAAACAGTTCTTCAATCGGCAAAAACATATTTTCCTTTTCTAGGAGCTAAAGTAGCTTCAGATTTTTCTTTGCCAAATTTCTACGATAATTTTTCAGAAGAGGGTATTTCCGATGATGGATTACAGGAAGAACTACGGAGTAAAATAAGACTCTTTAATAGGCATTTGAATATTTAGAAAACCATTGCCACCATCATTAACGATATCACAAGTCCATTTTTCCAAAATTGAGATAGATATTGCTTTTACACCATTTTTAATTTGTTCTTTGAAATTATGAAAATTACTTGCTTAGATTAAAAACTGAGTTTTGGCACTGGTTCACGGTAAATAGTTAATTTTTAGTTGCTTACGTGAATTCTTAGGATTTAAATACCTTTTATCCTATTTTAGTAGAAAACATTTTATGTAATTAAAAGCTGCCATTGTTAGTTCGGTAAAAAAATGAAATACTTTTCTATAAGTCTATATCTCAAGATGATTAATTGTGCCATCGCAGAAGGCATGTCTAGGGAGGACTTTAGAGATTTACCAACTTCAATAGAGGATGCAAAACATTTACAGGTTGTTGCAGCTGAAGAATTTCTCGATTTACATGAGCTACTAGATGATAAACTTGGGCCAGGTTTTGGGGTTCGTGTAGGCCAACAAATGATTATTGAGGATTATGGTGTGTTAGGACTCTCGTGGCGCACATGTTCTAGAGTTGGCGAAATCTTTGAACGTAGTGACCGCTATTTTAAACTGCTCTCAAACACTTTTATATGGCAAATTAGAGAAGATGGAGACATTTCTCATGTATTACTCAATAGAGAGGCACATCGCAGAGGTATGGAACTCTCAACAGAAGCTAGCTTATCTGCAACTGTGGTAGTACTCAAAGCCATGTCAGAAAAAGACATTGCTCCTGTCCAAGTTAGTTTTAAACACAGTCCATCCGAAGACTTAACTAGCTACAATGCTGCCTTTAATTGTCCAATACGCTTTAACCAGCCTAATTATTCTATTAGTTACAAAACGTCTGATTTAAACTTAAGAACTGCAAAGGCCGATGCCAGTATAAATAGTTATTTGGTAAAGCAAGTAGATGAAAACACTAAAGGCATTAAAATACCCGGTAATAAATTTGTACGTGATGTAGAAGATCTTATTAAAGGTGGGCTTCCTACAGGCATACCTGCAATTCAACATATCAGTGAACTTTTAGCCATGAGTAACAGAACGCTTACCAGGAGACTTTCCGAGGCTAATGTTACCTATCGCGATTTAGTCAAAAAGACGCAACAAAAAATCGCCAAAGATATGCTGCGAGATAAAAATCAAAATATAGGCGAAATAGCTTTCTTAACAGGCTTTTCCGAGCAAAGTGCATTCAATCGTGCTTTTAAGAAATGGACTAAACAAACACCCTCAGATTTTAGAAAACATAACTAAAAATTCCTTTTTGGCGTAAAATGTCAAAAGGTTGTCTTTATGTGTCAAAAGCTTCTTTTGAACTCTTCGCACTTTTGTATCATCAAATTAATAAATAATATAATGATGATAAAACAACCACATTCACTATTTCAAAGAATATTTAAGCATCCTATTTCAACCATTCTAACAGGCACATTAACAGTAATACTAGTAACATTATTAGTTAAAGAGTTTATTAGCAAACCTATCTTATCTTCACTTTTTTCAGATGAACCTTTAATTAAGTCGATAACAGCTATTATTGGTGCCAGTGTCATGTTTTTGGCATACTATCTTCATTTAAAATATTTAGAGAAAAAATCGTTTTCAGAATTTTCATTTAAATATATCCAGAAAGAACTTCCCACTGGCTTAATGATTGGGTTCGGTGCTATGGGTATGGTGGTATTTATATTATACCTTTTAGGGTATTACAATTTTGTTGGCATTAAAAGTTTATATGAATTCTTACCTACAGTAGCATTTATCTTTGGTGCGGCAGTGTTAGAAGAAATAATTTTTAGAGGCCTTATTTTCAGAAAATTAGAGCAATGCAAAGGTCCGATTACAGCTTTAATGGTATCCTCTTTAATATTTCAAATACCTCATTTTATGAATTCTCATACTGGTATTTTACCTGGTATTTTAGGAGTGCTATTTGGAGTAGTAACAGGGTTAATGTACGCCTATACTCGAAGGCTTTGGCTTCCGATAGGATTTCATTTCGCATGGAACTTGGTACAACCTATATTTATAACAACCTTATCAGGAGGAAAATTCATATCACTTTTCGAAGCTCAATTAGAGGGTCCAGAACTATTAATTGGCAGCGAGTTTGGATTAGAAGTTTCTCTATTTTCTTTTGTCATCCTCTTAATAATTGGAATCTATTACTATTCTAAGTTAAGAAATAGGAGCTATTTTAAAATCAATTGAATGAATACATATAACGGTTTATAAAAAACGTTCTAAAAAAACAAATACTGACCTGCAGCCGTATTTCAGGACCAGACATATAAAGAATTGGCGTAAAATGTCAAAAGGTTGTCTTTAAGTGTCAAAAATCTCATTTGAACACCTCGCATCTTTGTATCATCAAATTAATAACACAACATTATGATGGTAACACTAGTAAAATTAACAATAGGAATTTTCTTAACACTAACGGTCAGCACTACAAATAGCTACGAACCAATTAAAGAGCAAGACGAACTGACTGCGGTATATACTTCAAACTATTCAGTAAAAAATACAAAAGGTACCGCATTTCAAATCCTAGACAACAAATGCAACGTTTGTCACATCAAACGAAATAGAAAACGTGTATTCACTTTAGAAAACATGAATACATGGGCTAATGATATAAACAAGCAAGTCTTTATAAAAAAACGCATGCCAAAGGGGAAGAAAATAAAACTCACCTCTCAAGAGTATCAAGATTTATTAACCTGGATATCATCCACCAAAACGTCAACCCATGGAATTTAAACTAAAATTTATCATTTTAATGCTAGGTATATTGCTAACGGGACTTACAGCTGGTTTATGTTTTACCTGGGCAAATGCGGTAACTCCTGGTATTGGTCGCCTAGAGAACATAAGCTTCTTAAAAGCTTTTCAAGCTATGAACAGAGCTATTATCAACGGCGGTTTTATGCTAGTGTTTTTCGGTCCTGTCATCCTACTCTTTTTGAATACCTATTTATTCAGGAATAGCAGCATCAGTTTCTGGTTATTTCTTGCTGCCGCCATACTCTTTTTTGTTGGAATCGGTTTAGTAACCATTTTTGGAAACGTCCCCTTAAACGAGCTATTAGATACATCTAATTTAGAATCCCTCTCAAAAATCGAATTGCAACAACTCCGAAACAAATTTGAGGAACCTTGGAATCGCTTGCATACCATAAGAACACTCGCATCATTTAGCGCTTTTGTGCTCTTAATCATAGGCATGCTTTACACAAAATAAGACAAGTCATCAACATACATAAACAAATATTAAATCAAAAAACGAACAGTTATGTCATTTTTCACACACCTCAACAAATTTTCGGATATCACCGATATCACCTGGAACGACCGAAAACGATTGGGTCCATTGGACCAAGCTTCGCAACAAATCATGCGCGGAGCCTCGAACTTTACAAGTGCTCAAAAAGAAGTCTTTGCCGCCTATGTATCAGGTTTAAATGCTTGCTCATTCTGTTATGGATCACATGCAGCAGTTGCTAATAACTTTGGGGTGCACACCACTATTATTGAAACACTTATTGAAGACCTAGATACTGCTCCAATAAATGAAAACGAAAAACCGATTTACAAGTATCTTAAAAAATTAACGCAATCACCTAGTAAGCTTATCCAAGAGGATGCTGACGCAGTATTTGAAGCAGGGTGGTCTGAAAAGGATTTACAAGATGTAATCCTCATAGGGTGTCTATTCAATTTTTACAATCGCTTGTTAGATGGTCATGGGGTCAAAGGTAGTCCCGCTATTTATCAGTTTGGCGCAGCACATTTACATAAAAAAGGCTATAGCGTGCCTTGGTTTATTGGACTAATCAAAGGCTTCATAAAAAAGAGCAAAATGAAAAAGCTTCAGGCATTTGAAGCATAAGTTAAAGCAATCAAAAAACGAACAATCATGAGACTAACAAGAACTATTGGCTTTGGCCTACTTATTTGGATAATCGGAGTTAATTTATATGCGCTATCCTATTATGTACCTATTCTAGAAGATACAGAAAAACAAGCTAATATATGGCTATCGATAATCATAATACCAGTGGTTTGGTATTGTTCTAAGTTGTATTTCAAAAAAGAAGTTACTGTCCACGGAATATGGGTAGGGCTTATGTTCTTTGGTATATCTGCAATATTAGATGCTATAATCACAGTGCCCTTTACAATTCTACCCTACGGAGGTACGTATTATGATTTCTTTGTCAATTTCGGCTTTTGGTTCATTGGTTTAGAGTTCGTGATAACGACAACCATATATTGGCACACCAAAGTAAGAAGCAAAAGAAATACAGTCAATTATTTATAAAAGTAACATCAAAAGTTTCAACGAATTGAAACAAATTAATATCAATCTAAAACGAGTAAAAATGAAAACAGAAAACATTTTAGTTATCGGAGGAAACGGAAAAACAGGTAGCCGCGTTGCGGAAAACTTAACACAATTAGGTCACGATGTAAGAGTGGTAGGTAGAAAAACAAACCCAATGTTTGATTGGGAAAACACAGATACGTATGAAGCCGCTTTAAAAGGCATGGATAGAGCCTACATCGTTTACTATCCAGATTTGGCAGTACCTGGTTCACGGGACGCTATTAGTACGTTAACAGAAAAAGCTTTAGAAGCTGGTTTAGAGAAAGTGGTATTGCTCTCTGGTAAAGGTGAAACAGAAGCAGAAGCTTGTGAGGAAATCGTGGCAAACTCGGGGCTAAACTACACATTAGTCAGAGCGTCGTGGTTCAATCAAAACTTTAGTGAAGGTGCGTTTTTAGAATTTGTACTCAATGGTACGGTTGCATTGCCCATGCCGGACGCAAGAATTCCTTTTGTTGATGTCAATGATATCGCAGATGTAGTTTCTAAGGTCCTTGTAGATGACACTTATAACGGCCAAACCATTACCGTAACAGGTCCACAAAAAAGAACTTTTAAGGAGGTGGTTGAAATTATGGCGGAAGCTATTGATAAACATATTCAGTTTGTGCCTATTTCTATTGACGAATTTAAAGAAGGTATGAAACAAGCAGGATTACCAGATTCTTATATATGGCTCTTTGGTTATTTATTCCAAGAAGTGTTAGGGAATCCTGAAAACCAAGAAGTGTCTGATGATGTAGCTAAAGTTTTGGGTAGACCAGCCATTGATTTTGAAACGTTTGCAAAGCAAACTGCTGCCAATGGTATTTGGAATCAAAGTGTCACCGAAACAATCTAAAATAAATAAGAAAAACAATCACACAACAGGACCTTTACTTCAGTTATTGGTCCTGTTGATAATGACAAAAAACAACACTTATGAACACAACTAAAACAATGGATTTAGAGCCAAAGACGATTGAAAATGTAGATGCAATTTCAAGTCAAATTTTACAAACAACACAAAAGAAATTAGGGTTGATTCCCAATATGTATTTAGGCATGGCAAATAACACTGCTTTACTTGACGGTTATGTATCGGCATATAATTCTTTCAGAACTAATTCTGGTTTTAGTCCGCAAGAACAAGAAGTGATATTCTTATCCATAGCATTCGAAAATGGATGTGACTATTGTATGGCTGCTCATAGTTTTGTTGGTGACAATATGACCAAAGTTCCTGTTGAAGTGACTAACGCCATAAGGGATAATGTAGAAGTACCTCACGAAAAGTTTAAAGCCCTCAGTCTATTTTCGAGAGCTGTAACCTTAAAAAGAGGTCTAACATCTGAAACAGATATTAATGACTTCATGAATGCAGGATATACTGAAAACCATATTCTGGGTGTAATTGCTGCTGTAGGTATTAAAACAATGAGTAATTATTTTAATCACATTTTTAAAACACCAGTTGATGATGCTTTTAAAAGTAGAACTTGGAAAAAACACTAGTAAAATATAGAAACTTTTAAAATGAAAAAACTTATAACCTCAGTATTTGCAATCTTATTGTTTGCAACTACTAACGCACAAAGTATTTTAGGTGCCTGGTCAGGAGAAGTGCAAATTAGTGCTGAAAAAACCTTAGAGTTTAACTTTCAAATTACAAAAGATGGTGAAAATTATATCACAATTATTGATATCCCTACAAATAGAGTCACTGACCTAAAACCAAAGGCTACAACTTTTGACAATAATACGCTTTTAGTGGATGGGACTAACTTAGGTATCAAGTATGAAGGCATTTTTGATGCAGAGACTCAAAAAATCAAAGGAAATTTTTCAGAAGGCGGAAATACATTTCCATTGATTTTGGAGAAATCAAAAGATAAGCCTAAAGTAATTGCTAAAAGATCTCAAGAGCCAACAAAACCATATCCTTATCATGAGGAAGAAGTTCGTTTTATAAACAATAGTGCGGATGTAACATTAGCGGGAACATTTACAAGTCCGAAAACCAATAAAAAACACCCCGTTGTTATACTAATTACCGGTAGCGGACCGCAAGATAGAGATCAAACATTTGTAGGACATAAGACTTTTTTAGTCTTAGCAGATTACTTAACTAAACAAGGAATCGCCGTATTAAGATATGATGATAGAGGCACCAGCGAATCAACCGGAATCTTTAGTACAGCGACCACAGAAGATTTTGCTAATGACGTTGTTGCTGCAGTAAATTATTTAAAAACACGTAATGATATTGATACTAAAAATATTGGACTGATTGGTCATAGCGAAGGTGGTATTATAGCGCCATTGGCAGCTAATAAAACCAAAGACGACATTGCTTTTATTATATCATTGGCAGGAACAGGAATCATAGGAAGTGATTTAGTGTATAATCAAGTAATCAGTATGAGGGCATTTCCTGTCCCTGACGAAGAAGCCTTTAATAAGACAATGAGAAAGGCAATTGATATTGCAAGTTCTTCTAAAAAATTGCCTGAAGTTAAGTCAGAATTAAAACAACTTTACAGTATTGAAGTCGCACCAATTTTAAAGCCTATGTTAGGTTCAGACGAGAAGACAGAACAAGTTCTAAATGGATTGGTAGAGGCAAGAACAACACCTTGGATACGCTATTTCTATAACTATAATCCTGCCGATGAATATGCTAAAATTAAAATACCTGTATTATCATTAAATGGAACAAAAGACACACAAGTGCCGGCAAAAATCCATCAAGAAGGCATTAGAAAAGCATTAGAAAAGGCGAAAAATAAAAACTTTAAAATAATTGAACTAGAAGGTCTAAATCATCTTTTTCAAGAAGCGGAAACTGGCGAAATGGATGAATACAGTACAATTGACCAGACGTTTTCACCACATGCACTAGAGATTATTTCTGATTGGATTTCAAATCAGGTAAAGTAATTTTTTTTAATCAAATGTTAAACAATTAAGAAAAAGTGATATGAAAAATAAATTGAAATTAGGATTACTATTTGGAGCAGGGATCGGACTTTGTGTGGGTATCTTAACCAATCATATAGCAATTGGATTAGTACTAGGAGCAGGTGTAGGTTTGGTTTTTGGGTCCATTATAAAAAAATAGCCATGAAGCGGTTTTTAAAATATACCTGTTTATCCGTTTTCCTTATTGTTATATGGGGAATTGTGATTTTTTTAGGTGCGGATAAAGGTTGGTGGCATACACCATTTACTGAGAAGAAAGAAACAAAAAGTTTTGTTGCAGCAGTGAATCAAGAACTTAAAAAAGAGTTTGTAGGTAGTATGGCGATGGTGATATTTAAAGATGGTACCCCAGTAATGGAATCTTTCCATTCAAAGAATACTTCAGTTGACCGGAATACCGTATTTCAAGTAGCTTCTCTTTCAAAATTTGTTTCGGCTATTGGCGTGATGCGATTAGTTCAAGAGGGAAAATTAGATTTGGATGCTCCTGTATCTAATTATCTTAAACGTTGGAAATTACCACCTAGTTCATTTGACAATGATAAAGTTACGGTGAGGAGACTTCTAAGTCATACAGCAGGTTTAACAGATGGTCTAGGCTATGCAGGTTTTGAAAATCCTGATAGCGTGCAGTCTTTAGAAGCGTCACTAACCAACGCCAAAGATGCAGACCCTGGAAGTGATGGAATTTTAAAAGTTAGCATCCAACCTGGAAGCGAGTGGCGCTATTCTGGCGGGGGTTTTACATTACTCCAACTTATTGTTGAAGAAGTAAGCGAACAAACGTTTGATGTGTATATGAAAACCGAAGTTTTTGAACCCTTGCAAATGACATCTTCATTTTATCTATGGGACGAAACGTTTAGCAATAGATTAAGTGCCTTTTATCAAACAGATGGTACTATCGCAGGGCACCATTACTACACTGCACAAGCTGCAAGTGGGCTTTATACCACTTTGGCAGATTTAGAAAAACTATTTTACTTTTTGAGCGAAGACCGTAGCCATCAAAATCCATTATCTACGAAATTTCTAAAGGTGATGTGGCAAGTAGAAGCCGAGAGCTTTGGTGCACCCATCTATGGATTAGGGACCCTTTTATTCACAGAAATAGAAAATGGTGAATACATTATTGGTCATGATGGAAAAAACAACCCACCCATCAACACAGCATTCAGATATAACCCAATAAGCAAGAGTGGAATTATTATTCTGACTACGGGAAGCGAGGATATTGCAACAAGAATTGCCAGTGACTGGGTCTTTATACAAACTGGAAAAGTAGACGCACTCCTCTTTGTAATGCAACAGAACAAAATGATTCAGAGTGTGATAAAAGGAAGTGTTTTAATAATAGTACTAATTATCATCATTGCGCTTTCTAGACAGTGGAAACAAAAAATGCAAAAACAGTTTAATTAAAGTATAGAAGAAAATTTAGGAACTTGATTGAAGCTATTAAAAAACATTAAACTCTAAATAAATGAAGCATATAAAAATATGCTTACTTTTAATTAATTACTTAGTTATAAGTAACGCTATTGCTCAAATATCAGAAATAGATTATACAATAGGAAAGCAACTTTTTATAAAGTCAGAAATACTAAATGAAGATAGAAAAGTGCTTATTTCTCTTCCAAAAAATTACGATAGAAATATTCACGATTATCCAGTGATTTATGTGATGGATGCCGAATTTTTATTTGATGTAACTCAATCCATTTTAAAAATAAGAGCAGAAAGAAATTATATGCCAAGAAGTATTATTGTTGGAATTACTAATAATACAAGTAAAAGAAATGATATGGCCCTTGTTTTGAAAAATAAAGAAGGGCGTGCATTTTTTGGTGGTTATGGAGGTAAGTCTAAAGAGTATGTAGCATTTTTAAAAGATGAAGTTATTCCTTTTATTGAAAAAAACTATCGTGCCAACTCACATCGTACTATTATTGGGATGTCGCCAACTTTTGGACCAGTTTTGGAAGCGTTTTGGTACGACCCAAAGTTATTTAAAGGGTATATTGTTCTGGCATCTGAATTGACGCAGTTTACAGATAATGGAAAAACAATCGAAGACCAAATTTTTACATCCATACAATCTGGTAAACATCAAGGAAATTCTTTATACATAGGGAAAGCTTCTAGAGATTTATTAAATAGACCTATAGGGGAAACCCAAGCATATTCTAATTTAAATAAAGCATTAGAAAAATTGAATCCTCAAAATTTCAATTATAAAATAGAAATTTTAGATGAGGAAGATCATTATGGAATGTCTGTTCCAGGAATCCAGCATGGATTAGAGACTATCTACCCAAAAAAAGTATGGGATATTCCTTATAAATCATTTATAAATGCAAAAAATCCAGCTAAAGAGATAATGCATTTTTTTGATACGTTATCCAAGCAATATGAATTTGATATCATTCCTAACGAAGATTCTTTTTACTTTGTTGGAAATATATTAGGTGTAGCTCGTCGGTTAAAAAGCAGTAAACAATATACTGAATTGGTAGCGCTTTTAGAGTTAGCTGTTAGGTATTATCCTAACTCTTCAATTATATACAAAAAACTCTCAGAAGCTTATAGAAGCGTTAATAAACTTGAAAAAGCAAAACTCTCTGAAAAAAAATCTAGAATACTCTCAAATGCAGTAAAAATAAAAAAATAACATTAAGAATCTTTAAACATATTACTAGGTAAGTATTACACCCTAAATCTTAAAGTTTTTCAATCTGGTTCTACTATAAAACACATAGATAATATCTTCTATCTTTTTTAGAGATAGCTTTACATATGTTCATCCAACATACGGAGGAAAAAAGGGGAAGCGTACAAATAAACAGGAAGTTCAAAAAATAAATTATGATTAGATTTTTAACAACTACTATCTGTCTGATGATTATTTCAAACGCTTGTTCTCAATCTATAGATGTAGCGAGTTGGACAGAAGACATCGACTTTTATAAAACCAATCTTGAAAAAAAACATATTGATTTGTACAACATTATCAGTAAGGTCGAATTTGAACAAGAATTGCAAAAGTTGAAATCAAACTTGAATAAAAAAACTGATACAGATGTAATCATTGACCTAATGCGATTAACTCGAAAAATTGGAGATGGACACACAGCATTTTCATTAAGAGGTGTCGAAACACACTTATTCCCAATTGAGATATATAAAGTAAACGGACAGTGGAGAGTTATAAAAACAACTGAAAAGCATAAGGATATCTTAGGTAAAGAATTGATTGCAATTGATGGAAAACCAATGGAACAAGTCGAAGATGAAGTTAGTAGGATAGCACAATATGTTGAAAATGAACAATCCAAGATTAATAGAGTAGCTCAATATTCAATGATATCAGAATTACTTTATGGCTTACATTTAACTCAAAAGGAATTTGACGCAATTTTTACATTTCTAGATAAAAACAAAAGGAAAACAGAAGTAACCTTACAATCTATAAACAGTAATGACTATTATGAAAATGTTGAATTTAAAAGTCTTGAAACTGTAATTCCTGAAATAGAAAAACCATCAAACGTAAAACACGATTATCTTTGGTTTAGCCCTATAAAAACTACTCAAGCGATTTATATAAAATTCGAAAGTTATCCTTCTTTTGAAGAAATGGAGACGTTTGGAGCATCAGTTTTAAACCATATCAATAAGAATAACATCAAACAAATTGTCATTGATTTAAGAAATAATGGTGGTGGAGATTTTTTTGTAGGAACATTTTTAGCCTATTATCTAAACTTAGCAGATAGTATTGATTGGAAGTCTGGAGTTTATGTTTTAACGGATAAAGTAACTTTTTCCGCAGCTACTAGCAATGCTTCGCAATTTAGACAAATCCTAAATGCGAAAATTGTTGGAGAACCGACGGGTTCGAATCCGACAGGGTATCAGGATATGGGACAATTTACACTTCCAAATTCAGGAATGGTAGTTACTTATTCAAAAAGGCTATTTAGGTTTCAAGATAAAGTAACGCAAGGCGTACAACCGGATGTATTAATTGAATATGATTGGCAAAGTTATTCTAAAGGAATAGATAATATGATGGAATGGATAATTAATGACATCAGAAAAAAATAGCTTTGCCTAACATGGTTTATAAGTAATAACAGTTTAAGTACTCCTCTCCTATTTGCAGATATTTCAAGTAAAATGGTAAAAATACGAAGCAATTATTTCAACCTATTTGCCGATACAGGAAGTAACTTACTAATCAGACTGTAATTTAATTGATTGCGATACAATTTACACACAAATATTGTCTAAATAATTATAAGTAAATCAAATTACAGCATAAACAGTAATATCAAAAATGACAGTTGAAATATTAAATTTAAAAAATTTCTTTTTTATTGTTCATTACTTGTAAAGTTAAATTCTCTTTTTTGATTAGCTTATGATTGAATAGCACTTCACAATTTAATTACCACTTTTAACTACCTTCAGGAGGTTAGCAATTAACACTATTGAATCTCTTACCTCCTCTGCTTGATTTAGGGTTCCAGAAATATAGGTGTCCAAAGCAGGACAATAGTATAAAAATGAACCTGTACTCCCAGAGTGTCCGATTACTTCAATATTTGGTAAACTGGGATGAAGTTCGTTAAATACTATTTTTCGCAATCCAAAACCGTAATACATGCCTTGGGTTTCGGGTGTCCATTGTTGCATCATATCTAAGGTTTCAGCAGTTAATAATGTAGTATTGAATAGTGCTTGTTGAAACGCTATCAAATCCGCCGCAGTTGCTACAATACCTCCACCGGCCCAATCAGCACTTAAGCTATTAAATCCAGATAAATCTTGGTCACCTACGAATACTTCAGCCATTTGAGGAGTTGAATCTATAGGTTTTGATTTTAAATTCATGTACGTATGATTCATATTCAAGGGTTGAAAAATATGTTGCTTGAAAAAATCATGTAATGTTAAACCACTAAGGTTTTCAACTATAAGCCCAAGGAGTACATATTCGGTATCTGAATAATGGTAGCCTTCGCCAGGAAGAAATAAGGGTTTCATTTTTTCCTTCGTAAATTGAATACAATCTAAAGGTGTCCACGTTTTATCGGTATCCATAAATAATTGAGAAATGATATTTGGACTCTCATCGATGGTGCTATCTTCAAAGTAGTCTGGTAATCCTGAGGTATGTTGTAACAGCTGTGCTATGGTAATCTTAGCGGAGCTATCCACATCGTTTAAAATATGAAGTCCATTTGTAATCCCTTCAGGTAAATATTGAATAATAGCATCATTGAATGCTAATTTACTTTCTTCTTTTAATAGTGCAATGGCAGCCGCCGTAAACGTTTTTCCAATACTTGCAGTATAAAAGGGATGATTATTCGTTACAGCTTCCCCATTTTTAAAAGTACCTTCTGCTAATTGAATATGTATTGATTTTGAAATTGAATATACGTTTAGAACCCCGTTATATACCAGCTGCTTCTTCAATTCGGAATTAAATAATGCGCTCACGTCTTTTTCTATTTTTGATTGTGCAGTAGTAGTGAACGTATAAAGTATAAGACAGATCAATACGATGTAATTTTTCATGGCTAATGGTTTAAAATGTTTGTTATAATATAAATTCTAAATTAGTTCTGCTGAGCGTTCTTTATAAATGTATTTTATTTGTTCTCAATATCTTTTGCATAAGATGCTAATCCAAGCAAATCATAAAACTTTTTTAAATCGGCCTTTAGTATCGCAATAGCACCGTGATCTATAAGTAACGCTCTAGAAACAGTTTGTTTCTTGTCTTGTATTATTTGTTTAATCAGTACTTCAGAAGCTTTGGCTCCTATTGTTTCATAGGTATGCAACACGGCAACGGCGTTTTCCTCTCCTGTTAGTGTTCGCTGTTTTGGCATATAACCCAGTTGCCTTATCATGGTTTCCGCCAATAACCAAACTGACCAGGGATTTTGACCTGTTATCAGGTTATTATCATGACTGACTTTTTCAAGGAACATTAAGCCCTCATTAAATATGGCACCTTCTGCAATCAATTGGTCCTGCAACAAAAATGGGAATATCGATGCTGCTTTTGGGATTAACAGTAGCTCTTCTTTATTCGTAAAACCACTCACCTGCCTATCTTGTAAAAATGATTGTCCATCATCCAAGGTAACATTTATTAATGCAGCAGGACCATGACAAACTGCACCTATGACTTTATTTTTAGTGTAGAAGTCTTGTACCAAGGTTTGAATATATTTATTGTCTGGAAAATCCAACATGGCGCCTTTGCCTCCAACTAAATAAATAGCTTTGTAATCCTCTCCAATAACATCTTTTAATGGTAAGGTATTACGTACTTTGGACTGTGCGCTTACATCATTTAAAAACGCATAATCAAAAATCCCCATATCGTCCTTATCTAATACCACTGGAGGATTTCCACCTAGTGGACTAGCGATATCTACGTCAAAACCGTTAGCCGTAAAAACATAATATGCTCGCGCTAATTCGGTTAACTCATAACCCGTTCCCTTGCCGCTAGCACCCATAACATCAGTGCTGGTAACAACCGCAAGAATTTTCCCTCTATTAAAGGGCACATTTTTATTTAAGTATACTATCTCGCTAGCTTGGCTATTACTTAATGTAATGTCTTCTGCCGGCAAGAGACTGGCAATATATACTCCTATGAAAATTAATATCATACTAACAATAGCTAACGATGCCAGTACCCATTTTATAATTCGATATTTTTTAAACATGACGTATTTTTTATTTACTGTTTTCCCTAAAAAAATCATACAATCGTTTTTCCCCAAAACGTGGAGCAATATTATCTTCTGCCATTAGGGTTAAAAAAAACTCGACGGGGCCATAGGTTTTAGATGAAGTAAACGTGCGAAAAACCCAAATAACAAACCTTCTTATCCAATCTGGTAAATGAATTATCTTTTTTGGTTTTCGCAATGCATCCAAAGCCATCTCCCCGATTTCATTTAATGTTAATACATCTGGCCCGCCAACTATAATTTCTTTATTGTTCGTGTTGATTGCCTGTAAACAAACAATAGCCAAATCTTCGCCATGAATGGGATTTAATTTTTGTTCACCATGTCCAAAAAGGTAGACTTTTCCTTTCCTGGCCATATCCAAGAAATCTTTCATATCTGAAAAGAATCCATTCGGGCGAATTACCGTAAAGTCCAATCCAGAACTTTTTAATGCATCTACAAACATTTCTTTGGCTTCAAAAATTTTAAGATGCCTGTAGGTATTTCCATTGATTGCTGATACATAGATAAACTTTTTAACGCCTGCTCTTTTGGCTTCGTTCAACAGGTTAAGGTTCGCCTGATAATCTACATCCATATAGGTTAAGCCATCTTTTTGTCTTGTAATGCCAATAGTTGAAATTACGGTGGTTACACCTTCACAAATGCCCTCTAATGTTTCTGGTTTTATAACTTCGGCCTTAATTATTTTAACCGTTTTACTTTCCAGTAGTTTTAGCTTTTGGGGTGATCTTGCTATCAGTTTAGCGGCCATTTGGTTTTGTGATAGGGCTCTTGCGATATAACCGCCCAAGTATCCCGTAGCTCCTGCAAGTAAAACGGTTTGTGAATTAGTCTTCTTCATTTTTAATCTACTTAATTTTTTATAACCAGCTAAACCCTAATCCTACATTAAAGGTGACTGCATCCCTATGCACATCGCCCTCTAAAAAAGCGCGACCAAGTACTACTTTGGATTGTATATTAAGTGCGAAATTTTTCTTTTTATAAATTTCATACCCCGTACTGGCCATAACGGCACATCCAAAATTCCAGTCGTCATTAACCGTATCTTCAATATCATAAAGTGCCGGTGAATCAATAGCGAGACCAACACCACCATGAACCCACCAACGGTCTTTAATCCAATACTGTAGGGAGGGAATAAATCCACTAAAATGTCTGTCGTTGTCTTCAAATTCGTAGATCATACCTGGCATTGAAGCGGTAATTGCCAAATTATCATTTAACATATAACCAACTTTTAATTCTGGGAAACTAAGAGCTCCTTGTGAATTATCGAAGGTCTGAGCACCTCTACTATCTTCTACACCGATTATGCCTCCTCCAAGACCGAATTCGAAGATAAATCCGCTACGTTCGGATAGTTTTCCTGACATTGCATTATTCTGTGCATACGCCATAGTAGAGCTTAATGTGCAAATAATACATGCCATTTTTACTAAAACTTGTTTTTTGATTGTTTTCATAACTGTTCGTTCTTTTATTGTTTTCTGATTTGATGCTGTAAAACTGCGATACACGCCAAGGTGAATCGGATTGATTTATATGTAGAAATCTTACTGATTATAGAAATTCACCTAAAATTTATACCCCACATAAAGATTGGGTTCAAATAGGAAATAGTTTTTCCACTTATCATCCAATACTTTAAATGCTTCAGGTGTATTGGTATCGAACATCCAATTTTGAAAATGAAATTGTGGTTCTACGAAGAATCGTTTCTTTTTTCCAAAAGCGATGTGATAGCCCACATGGTAAGACGTATAAAGCTTAAAACCGTTTGCTATTTTAGTATTGTCTTCATCTAAATAGGTTTTGAACTGCGGTAAAACTTCTACCGAAGCAAACAACCCTTTCCATAGCATTCGCTGGTAGGAAATCCCTAAACCCGTTTCTCTTACATGGCCCGGATAGAATTCACTTTCTGTGTCTATTTTGTCCAAAAGTCCATCCCACCATTGTATCCCCATCGGTTGAAATAATCTCCATGTTGCAAATTTTATCCCAACAATATTTTTAGCGTCCAATTCTTTTTTTACATGAAATTCAATGTGTTGTGTATTTGTTCTTTCTCCGCCTTTGCCAATATTGCCTAGTATTATTGCAGGAAAGCTAAACCTGTATTTATTATCGTTAGTATCCGTTTTTAATTGGATGGTATCGCTTTGGGCATAACCGTTTATTGCCAAAAGTGTGAAACTGATTAATAGTAATTTTTTCATTTTGAAGTTTTTTGATTGATTATGATTGAAAGTATTTTAATTGTTGTATTTCAATTATTACTGATAAATTCTTCTACTGCTTGCGTGATAATGGATTTGGTATCTTCCCACTTTAATTCGTTACCGGTAAAGGTGCCATCCATATTAGATATTATATAGAATCCAGATGAGCCGTCCTGTTTTAATTGAATATGTGTAGAGACGCCTAAACTGTTGCCACCGTGCACAAGATTTCCATTTTTCATATACCAAAACAAACCATGGTTTTCCGCAAAATCAGAAGGCACAATTCCAGGTTCTAACTGTTCTTGAAATAGCAAATCATAATAGTCCTGAGAAAATAAGGCAGATCCTTCTCCCCTGGCTCCTTTCATCATATCCAATAAATAGTTGCTCATATCATCGCTATTGCTATGTAGGCCGCCTTCTACGTAACCATGATTTCCGTATCTTGGAAATGGTGAACTACTGTCATAATATTGCGTTGCCATGTTCTGAAAGTCAATTGCGCTAATATCATAGGTGGAGTTTGTCATTTGTAAAGGGCTGAATATGTAGTTTGCTACATAATCATCAAAAGAATCCCCGGATGCATATTCAATAATATACCCCAGTAAAGTGGTTGCATCATTTGAGTATGACCACGTAGTGCCAGACAAGGTATTTAAATAATTGTCTGGGCTGTAGAGCTCTCCGTCTTCATCGAAGATTTCCGATAAATACACATCTAAATCTACTTGCTCCATTTGTTGCATTCCTAGCTCATTAACCAAAATGCTTCCTATACCTGTAGTTATATCTTCGCCTGGCAAGATGAAATAGTTACTTGCGATGTAGGTTTCCGGCACATCTACAATTCCAGATGTATGGGTAACAAGGTGCTTTATTTTAATATTTCCAGTTGGCTGTTTAGGGTTATCGATAGCTATTGGTAACAGGTCATTGATATTGGTTTCTAGTGTAAAAAGACCTTGTTCTATCGCTTTGGATACCGCGGCTCCTACAAACGTTTTACTTACAGAAGCCATGTTGTTTACCGTTTGATTTGTATATGGTGTTTGATTTGCAATGTTGGCATACCCAAAAGATTGATGAAAAGCTTTGGTATTACCTATACTAACATTTACCGAAAACCCGGGAATCTCGTTAGTATTTGCAATATTCTCTAAGTAAGCCGATAGCTGCTCCGGTGTGGCAATACCATTTGGGGTTGGGTTTTGAATGCTATCATCGTCCTTAGTACAGGATATAACTACAGCTGTCATACAGAGTAATAGAAACAATATCAATTGATTTACGTTTCTACTCCTGGTTTTCCTTTTTAAAGTTGTGCGATGTTCATTTGAAAATTTCATTTGTGTTCGTTTTTTATTGATTTGTATTAATTTGACAATGCAAATTTGAGTCAATAGAAGTCTTCAATCGTCCGAGATTATAATTTCGAACGTTCGGAATTATGGTCTAATGTTTTATTTGAAAATAGGGTGCGTTATCCCTAGGCCATAAATTGAAAGCTGGCTTTAAGGGTTAAGAAAAGATGATTTTAGATAAATCTATTCTTATGCTTCTACTTGAAATTCTTCAATTTCTTCGAGGTACTGTAATGCTTCGTTCACTTGATTACCACTCCCTAGTAACAACCAGTTGAGCCATTTTTTATTCATGTTCTTTGAACGAAGTGCCCTAAGTATTCCCAATGATAGGACTTCCAATAGGATAGTGACAATCCCAAAGGACACGATCATGTTATAGTTTAATACATCCATCAAATCGATATCGAAAACGACCTTGAAAAAGAAGAGGCCTACAAATGGCCCAAAAGGCAGTAGATAAGCCGCAATCCTTAAATTTTGCGCAATAGCCGTTTTCAATTCAGCCAACTTTTTTTGAAGCTTCATGATAGGGGCATCATAATCCAAAGAAAGGATTCGCTTTAATTGTTTGATGGACGTTATAATCAACCATATCGAAAAAAAGGCAATAGCTCCCCCGGCCAACATAAAGTACCATGTGCCCCAATGTGAGACCATAAAATAGAGTGCGTAAGAAGCCAGAATACTATAAAATAATAAGGTGCTGACGGGTAAAAAACGCAAACCTTTTATAGATGATTTGGCCTTGTCCAATTTCACTTCCCGTAGTAATGCACCGTTTAGTTTTCTAGTATTTTCCAATAATTGTTCGTTCTGTTTCCAGAGGTCTTGAATGTTTATATTTTCCATTTTACTTTTGTTTAAATTTTTTCTTCAATTGTTTTTTAATCCTGTTAATTTTCGTTCCTACATTGCTGACCGAAATGCCCATCGCTTCTGAAATTTCTTTATGACTATTACCATCTAAATACATAATTACAATAGCTTTGTTCAATGGATCAAACTCCTGTATTAACGCTCTTAATTGTTTAATTTTTTCATCATATTCGTTAGTTTCCTCTTCTGCAACAATGACTAACTTAGATGGCATGGCTAAAATGTGCTTTTCTCTTGTTCTTAATTTTCGATTATGAGATATTGCTACATTAAAAGCTACCCGATACATCCAAGTGGTCACTTTCACTTTATGGTCAAAACTGTCATAGCTTTTTAGTAGTTGAAAGATGATTTCCTGAATTAAATCTTCTTGCTCGTTACTATCTGAACAGTAACTATTAACGATTTTGTAAATCAAGTTTCTATTCTCCTCAATGATTATTGATATGTCAATTTTGTTTGAAGGCGTTTTCATTGTAACACTGCTTATACTTCATTAATCGTTTTAGGGGTGAAAAAATCACGCATTTTTGTAAAAACTTTTTCAAACTTAGATACAATAGAAGTGTCAGTCGTTCTAATATATAATTCAGAACGACTTAAATAAAAGAAAATAAAATACGGGAATAACCTTAGTTACTATTGGTCCTAACCCATTGACTTGGTGTTAAACCTTCTATTTTCTTGAAATACGTATTAAAAACACTTTTGGAATTAAAGCCACTATCATAGGCTAATCCTAATAGGGTAATGTTTTTGAATCTTTTGTCCAAAGCAATCCTTTTAAAGTAATCTAAACGATATTGGTTAATATAATCGTTGAAGTTTTTGTCATATTCCGCATTTAATAACCAAGACAACTTATTAGGATGCAATTTTATATTATTGCCCAATTCCTTTAGGGAAAGATTGACATTTAAAAAGGGCTCATTATCTTTTACAAAACTGTCTAAAACCAATTTGTATTTTTTGATCTCAGCTTCATTTAAAGGATGTGAGGTTTCTTTTTGTACGGTAATGGTCTTTTCTTTTTTTATTGGAAGAGATCCGGACAAAATAATTTCCTTTTCAATTAAAACAAAACGTTTGTGTTTTCTTAAAGGGTCTAAAAAGGGATCCAACTGAAAATTCATCAATTGCCCAATTTTTAGTTTTATTTTTTCTTCGAATACCTGAAGTGCTCTATCTATTTGGCCAGAATGTATAAGGAAGTAAAAATGCCAAGGATAAATGCTTTTAAAACTTTCTTCAATATTAATAGTTACCGAATCAATCGGTTTGTCAACTTGTTTTTTATTAATTAATCTAAAAAGAACTTCACAAATTTTAGGACTAATCAATTGTGGCATCGAAGCTATATAATCGTTGAATTTAGTTGCGTCGTTCAAAAATATGAAACAGGCCAATTTGGTCTCAATAGCCAAGGTAAAATTGGGGTCTATTCTTAGACATTCATCTAAATTATCAATGGCTTTATGATACTCCCTTTTAAGAAAATAAATATTACCTTTTGTAAAATAGTGGTTGGGAGATAATGGACTTATTTCAATGGCTTTATCAATATTTAATAAGGCTTTATCCAGTTGATTGGTAGCCATGTAAATTTCGGCAATTCCCTCATAGGCTATTGCATAACTTGGATTTTGATGCAATGTTTTGTTTAAAGACGCTATTCCCTTGGTATAATTCCACTCATTCCAAAACCTTAGGGACGACTTTGAAAAATAAGCCAGATAAGATGTGGATTTAATCTGCAAGCCCTGGTTCAAGTAACTATTGGCGTTCGCTACCCCTTCATTTTTTTCTAAAACTCCCCAACTCGCTAAAATACCGTACGACCTACTTAAGGCAAAATAAGCATCATAAAAATTGGCATCAATTTTTATACTTTGTTTGTAGCAATCAATGGCTTTGAAATAATCTTCTAAATCCCAGTTAAGTTGGTAAGTCCTTCCTTTTAAATAAAGTTTATATGCATTGATATTTTTGGTGCCAATAATCGAAATGTGTTTGGAAATATCTAGATGTCCAAAATTCTCCCTTATTTGTTCGGCAATTATTAAGCTTATTTCGTCTTGAAGCTCAAAAACATCTTCTAATTTCCGGTCAAAATTCTGTGACCAAACCTGAAAACCATCATTTGTCCGTATCAATTGAACATTTATACGAATCCTTGTATTGAATACTCGAATACTACCTTCCAGAACCGTTGAGACTCCCAACTGATTACCAATATGCCTAACATCTATATTTTTATGTTTAAATGCAAAAGAAGAGGTTCTCGCTATAACTTTTAATCCCTTTACCGTGGTTAAAGCATTAATGATTTCTTCGGTAATACCATCACAGAAATAGTCGTTATCAATATCATTACTCATATTGACAAACGGTAATACAGCGATAGACTTTTGGTTGATCAAATTGTTATTTTACCTAAATAAAGTTAAAAAATAATTATTGAAATTAATTCCCTTCAAAAATAGTTACACAACAATCCAATCGAAACATAGCAACACTTCGCTCCTATAATCGGTCAGTTCAGACCTGTTTATAGATTGCTTGTTTCTTGTTTTTTAAGGATATTCTTGTATCTCTTTTATAGGTGCCATTACCTTTTCAGAAAACGCTACAATTTTTCAAGCGTAGGAATCTTAAAAAATTTAGGCTAGATGAAACGGCAACAAAAGAACCTGGAGTACCAAAATGTCTTGGACATACCACTTTTTTTGGGCTTTCATTCCCTTAACTCTTCCAGCCAAACTGGGAGGGAATACTACATTACCATCAAAAACTCTTCGAAAAATCTTCTAACTGAAAATAAAATATTAAGGTTCAAATCCTAGTGCCCCGAGAACTCAAATATTAAAACCCTTTATACACAGAACTTAAGAAGATGTTTGATAAAAATAGGACACGTAATAGGACACGTTCGATATAAAATTTGTACCGTTTTGGTACGTTTTGAAAGCATTTTTAAAAAAATAAGACCCTGTAAATCAAGTATTTACAGGGTCTTAAATTGTATTAGTCGGGATGACAGGATTTGAACCTGCGACCACTCGACCCCCAGCCGAGTGCGCT
>CAZUIE010000024.1:25281-30183 GCA_964620945.1 uncultured Maribacter sp. | reverse complement strand
ATATGTATAAACTGCTTTAACCAGTTGTAAGAAATTTTCATCCGTTGATTTTCTAGCGTGTAAAGATAAAACAATGCGATAAGACATTCAATATAGATGATGTTGATTTGTTTTAAAATTTATCTTCGCCATATTATTAAGGTTCTGCCAATTTATAAAGAGATTGTTATGAGAAAATATTTATATTATTATGGGTTGATTTTAGTCTTGTTAAGCTGTAAACAGCAGACTAATGACAATGAACTTAATTTAGGAACATGGCAAGCAGAGCTAAGCCTTACCGACGGTAAGGTGCTCCCATTTAATTTTGAACTTTACAAAACTGCTGAGGGTAGCTATCAATTGGATATTTTAAATGCCCAAGAAACAATTGTTGTAAATGAAATTGTAGTTGATAAGGATTCCATTAGGATAAATGCACCTGTTTTTGATGGTTATATAGCTGGCATTATAACGCCCAATAGAATAGAGGGAAGGTTCAATATCGAAAGTATGGACAGAAGCCTTCCGTTTAGGGCCGTTTTTAACGTCTTGGAAAGGTTTAGTGATAGCCAACCTTCTGAGGTAAATGTTTCTGGCACATGGGAAACTGAATTTGGTCCAGATACTGCGGAAAGTTATTTAGGAAAAGGAACTTTTACCCAAAATAATGGAAAGGTTATAGGAACATTTAGAACCACGACCGGAGATTATAGGTTCTTAGAAGGTGTAATGGATAAAGATTCCTTAAAGCTATCTGCTTTTGACGGTGCCCATGCTTTTTTATTCCTTGCTAAGGTTACCGACAGTACTTTAAATGGAATGTTCTATTCTGGCCGACATTTTAAAACAGCCTTCAAAGCTAAAAGAAATGAAGGTTTTGAGCTTCCTGACCCAGATTCATTAACGTTTGTAAAAAAGGGATACGACAGATTCAATTTTTCTTTTCCTGATAGCCAAAATCGCTTGGTATCCTTATCGGATGAAGAATTCCGAGATAAAGTAACTATTGTTCAGTTGATGGGAACATGGTGTCCTAATTGCCTGGACGAAACAAAATTTTTGGTCGATTATCAAAAGAAAAATGATAACGCAAACCTAAAGGTTGTCGCCTTGGCTTTTGAATATGCTAAAACGGAAAAAGCTGCAATGAGTAGTATAGAAAGACTAAAAGATAGGGTAGGAGTTACGTATCCAGTTTTACTGGCACAGTATGGTAGCTCTAATAAAGAAAAGGCCCAAGAGAAATTACCAATGTTAAATCATGTTTTATCTTACCCAACCACCATTTTTATTGATAAGCAAGGACAGGTGAGAAGAATACATACAGGATTTAACGGTCCTGCCACCGGTGACACGTTTGTAACGTTCAAAGATGATTTTAATGCCTTTGTTACAGAATTACTTGAAGAGTAACTATGTTTAAATAATTGTAGATTTTCCTAATCCAATGTTCTCATCGTTCATTTTAAAACTATCGTCTAGCTCCATGATATTATCGGCAATAAAGTCCCCTACATAACTTGTCCCGTATTTGCTGCTGCCCATAATGTCCGGAGTAACTATTTTTTTGGAAAAGGACTTGAGAACAGCGGCAACAACCGCATCCGATTCTTCATCCAGTTTAAAATGTTGCAGAAGCATTGCCGTACTTAATATAGATGCGACAGGATTAGCAATATTTTCATCCTTTGCATTTGGATAGGAACCATGGATAGGTTCGAACATGGCATAATCCGTACCAACTGATGCAGATGGCAAAAGACCAATAGAACCAGCGATTACACTACCTTGATCAGATAGAATATCACCAAACATATTGTCCGTTAAAATCACATCGAATTTACTCGGGTTCAGAATCATTTGAACAGTAGCATTATCTATAAAAAGTGCTTCCAAGGTCACTTCTGGATAACTTTCTGCAATAGTATAAACCGTTCTCCGCCATAACCGTGAAGTTTCTAAAACGTTGGCCTTATCTACTAAAGTGAGCTTTTTTCTTCTAGCTTTTGCCGCTTTAAAAGCTAAATGGGCTATTCGGCTAATTTCGGCTTCTGTATACGTACAAGTGTCCGTGGCTGAGTTGGTTACTTCATTCACTGTCTTTTCTCCATAATAGATGCCTCCCGACAACTCTCTGTAAATGACCAAATCTGTATGTTGCACCACTTTTTTTGAAAGTGGCGACTGTTTTACCAAAGTTGGAAAAACTTTTACTGGCCTAATGTTTGCAAATAGGCCCAATTCTTTTCTGAGCCTTAAAAGACCTTGCTCAGGCCAAACTTTTGATTTAGGATTACCATCATATTCCGGGGAACCTATAGCGCCAAAAAGTATGGCGTCGGAATCCTTACATGTTTTGAGGGTCTTATCTGGTAATGGATCGCCAGTTTTCTTAATGGCGGCGGCCCCTACCAATTCTTTTCTAAAAGTGAAGCTATGTCCAAATGTTTCCTCAACAGACCTTAGGCACTTCATAGATTGTGCTACTACTTCCGGCCCTATCCCATCACCTCCTAAAACAGCTATATTTAAATGCATCCTTAACTTGCTCTAACTAGGTTTATATTGCTTAGCTGTATAATTTCATGAATATCACCGTCTAGAATTTCTTTCTTCTTATCGGCCAACTTTAAGAATTCACGATACACCTCGTCCAATTGAAGCTTGGTTAGTTCATAGCCTACATTTTTTGCACGATATGCCAATGCGGCCCTTCCGCTTCTTGCGGTAAGTACAATGGAGGATTCGGTGACACCAACGTCGGCAGGATCCATGATTTCATATGTTTCTCGATTCTTTATCACACCGTCTTGATGGATTCCCGAACTATGGGCAAAAGCATTGGCCCCCACAATAGCTTTGTTGGGTTGTACAAGCATACCCATTTTATTGGATACCATTAAACTAGTGTCATACAATAATTTACTGTTTATGGTTGTATCCAAGTTAAGGTCTGGATGCTGCCTTAAGATCATAACAACCTCTTCTAAGGACGTATTTCCCGCACGCTCTCCAATACCATTAATTGTACATTCTATTTGTCGCGCTCCATTAATGACACCTGCAATGGAGTTAGCGGTAGCAAGACCTAAATCGTTATGACAATGGCAAGAAAGGATGGCTTTATGAATTCCCTTTACATTTTCCCTTAAGTACCTCATTTTTGCACCGTATTCTTCTGGTAGACAGTAGCCCGTGGTATCCGGTATATTGAGTACCGTAGCCCCCGCCTTAATAGCTGCCTCGCAAACTCGTGCTAAAAACTCGTTATCTGTTCTTCCGGCATCTTCAGCATAAAATTCAACATCTTCTACGAAGGATTTTGCATAACTAACCGCTTCTTTTGCTCTTTCGATAATAGCATCGCGGTTAGAATTAAACTTAAATTTAATATGGGAATCGGAAGTACCTATACCTGTGTGTATTCTAGGCTTAATAGCGTACTTTAATGCCTCTGCAGCAACCTCTATATCTTTTTTCACTGCTCTGGTGAGTCCACAAACCGTTGCGTTTTTAACTAGCTTCCCAATAGCTTCAACAGATTTAAAATCCCCTGGGCTCGATATTGGAAATCCTGCTTCAATGATATTTACACCAAGCTGGTCTAGGCGTTCGGCAATAACTAATTTTTGCTCCATGTCCAGTTTACACCCGGGAACCTGCTCTCCGTCTCTAAGTGTAGTATCAAAAATTTGTACTATATCTTTGCTCATTATATTTACGTAATTTTAACCAGTCTAACGAATATATGACCATATACACAAAAGATGTAGATTTTGTTATGGAATTTACAACGTTGAGACACTTTTTTGAATAATCAATAAATTGATATTCAATTACTTAAATCATATTTTTTACGATGACAAATGTCCACAAAGACGCGTTGTTCATTTTGGTGAAAGCCTTGTCAAAATCAGAAAAGCGACAATTTAAGCTTTACGTTGGTCGCCTTGGGGTGAATACAGATGCCAAATTCCTCGCCTTGTTCAATTTATTGGATAAAATAAAGAAGTACGACGAAAAGGTGATATTGAGCAGTGTTAACGTTAAAAAAGCGCAACTATCAAATTTGAAGGCACATCTGTACCGACAAATTTTGGTCAGCTTACGTTTAAACCCAGTAAACCAGAATATTCGCGTTCAGATTCGTGAACAACTAGATTTCGCGACTATTTTGTATCAAAAGGGATTATATAAACAAAGCCTAAAAATATTGGATAAGGCCAAATCTGTGGCCATTGACAATGAGGAAAAAAATATCGCTTATGAAATTGTAGAGCTAGAGAAAATAATTGAAACACAATATATTACCCGTAGTATTCCAGACCGAGCAGATGAACTTGCATTGCAGGCAAAGGAACTATCGGGCCAAAATGTGATGACAAGCAAATTGTCCAATCTTTCGTTGCAGTTATACGGAATGATGTTGAAGGTAGGATATGTTCGCAGTGATGATGACTTAAAAAGGGTAAAGGAATACTTTACAAAACATCTGCCAAAATATGATTTGGAAACCCTTGGTTTTAGAGAAAAACTTTGGTTGTATAAGGCGTATTTATGGTATAGTTTTTTAATTCAGGATTTTCTTTCGTGTTATAAATATTCGAGCAAATGGGTAGACCTTTTTAATGAAAACAAGGAAATGATATATTTGAATCCCGTTTTTTATCTTAAAGGGAATCATTATTTGTTAGAATCTTTATTTTATGTAAAGTATAGCTCTCAATTTAAACAAACACTTGATGAATTAGAAACAGTTCTCAAGGATAAGAATTTTCCGAAAAATGATAACATTGCATCATTGGCCTTTCTTTATTTAAATGCCAATAAACTAAACCTTCATTTCTTGGAGGGTACCTTTGAAAAAGGATTGTATCTTGTTAAAATTGTTGAGTATGGTATTAACAAACATAAAGATCG
>CAZUIE010000024.1:0-25181 GCA_964620945.1 uncultured Maribacter sp. | reverse complement strand
AAGGATTGTATCTTGTTAAAATTGTTGAGTATGGTATTAACAAACATAAAGATCGTATAGACGCTCATCATGTCATGGTGCTGTACTATAAAATAGCTTCCTTGTATTTTGGGATAGGCGACAATAAAACCTGCATTGTTTATCTAAAAAAGATTATCGACAATAAAAACTTGAAAATGCGCGAAGACCTAATGTGCTTCGCACGCGTTTTGAGTCTTGTGGCACATTATGAGGCCGGGATGGATTACCATTTGGAAGTTCAATTAAAAAGCACTTACAAGTTTTTATTAAAAATGAACGATATGCATGCAGTTCAGAAAGAAATGATCAAGTTTTTAAGAAATCTTGGCGGAATTTATCCCAACGAACTTAGGGCCGAGTTTCAAAAATTACATACCGAGCTTAAAAAGTATGAAGACCATCCTTATGAAAAACGGGCTTTTCTGTATTTAGACATTATTTCTTGGTTGGAAAGTCATTTAGAAAATAAACCTGTCTCCAAAATTATTAGGGAAAAAGCATTACTGCAAACACGTTAAGGTTTATTGCTTAAATGAAACGCTCGCACTTTTCACATTTGCTAGAGATCAACCTAGCTATGATCTTTATTGGAACTTCTGGCGCGCTAGGAAGATATGTGGACCTACCTGTTCCCGTAACGATAGCATCACGAGCAATACTGGCCTTTCTATTACTGGTGCTGTTTTGTAAGTATAAGGGTATCTCTTTACATATTAAATCTGCCCACAGAGGTGCTGTTCTCATTAGTGGTTTGCTTATGGGCTTACATTGGGTAACCTACTTTTATGCGCTGCAATGGTCCAGTGTTGCCATTGGCATGCTTTCTCTATTTACATATCCAGTGCTAACCGCCTTTTTGGAGCCCTTATTGCTAAAAACAGCGTTTCAAAAAATTCATTTGGTTTTAGGTGCAATGGTGCTCATTGGTATCTATTTTTTAAGCCCCGCTTTGGATTTAGATGACTCAAACACACTCGCTATTTTGATTGGTCTGTTTTCCGCACTATGTTATGCTCTTAGAAATCTAACGATAAAATCAAAGGTTACGGATTATCATGGTTCTGCCTTAATGGTGTATCAAACAGGGATTATAGGTTGTATGCTCCTTCCTTCGTTTTTTTTTACTGATTTCGATAGCGTTATAAACCAGTGGGAAGGCCTTGTGGCTTTAGCGGTAATTACTACAGCTATTGGTCACACGCTATTTTTAATGACTTTTAAACATTTTAGCGTTACCACGGTTAGTATTCTTAGTAGTGTTCAGCCGGTATACGGGATTCTTATAGGCGTTCTCTTCTTAAATGAAATACCGAAGCCAACAACCCTATTTGGGGGACTCTTAATTTTAGGTTCAGTAGTCATTGAAAGTTTTAGATCATCAAAAAACAAACAGATGAGTTAAGGAGTTCCGTTGCCTGAGAATTGATTTAGAATACCATCTCCCAATACCTTAAAACCATCTTCTTTGGCTAGTTGTCTTACTTTCGAAGGATCAAAATTTCCGTTGAAATAAAGGAAAGACCCAGTCTGACCATTGTTATTATAGATTAATATTTCCTTCACAGCTTCACGCTTTTCCCTAATAGAGACTACCTTACGTTTTAAGTTGTCATTTTTTCGAAATACTTCTATGAACGAATTCCCTGTCATACCGATCATCTGTTGATTCAGGAACTGGGTTCTTGAAGGGGTCGCGCTAGGAAACTGCATATATCGTAAATCTTTCGTATTTCCGATTAGGGTTTTCATTTCAGGTGAAATTTCACTTACCATTCCCAACATAAATCGAGGTACTCGCACCGCAGTAACTTGGTCGTCGTTTTTATGGGTGTTGTAAAATGTATCAATGGAGTTGTAGCCTCCACAACCTGAAAGCAATACTAAAAGCATAATTGTTAAAAGTGAACATCTCATAAATGGAATGGTTTAGTGCTTAAATGTTACAAAGTTAGAGGCATGCATCCCAAATGGTTTCCTTTGGTGGTGGCGCCAGTATTGTAATTAACTCTTTCCTTACTGGATGCACAAATTCTATTTTTCTTGCATGTAGGTGAATACTGCCATCAGGATTGCTTCTATCAAAACCATACTTTAAATCACCTTTTATTGCGCTGCCGATACTTGATAGTTGTGATCGTATTTGATGATGTCTCCCTGTTTTTAAATCAACCTCCAACAGGGCGTACCTGTCTAATTTTTTAATTAAAGTGTAGGTTAAAATTGCCTTTTTACTATCTGGAACTTCCTTTTTGTGGGCATAGGACTTGTTCTGTTTTGGATTTCGTTTGAGCCAATGTGTTAAAGTATCCGAAGTATTGGCGGGACTATTCTTTACAACGGCCCAGTAAGTCTTTTTCGCTTCTTTTTCTGCAAATAACTTATTGAGCCTAGGAAGAGCTTTCGAAGTTTTTGAAAAAAGAACAATACCGGAAGTTGGTCTGTCTAGCCTGTGCACGACGCCCAAATATACGTTTCCGGGCTTATCATACTTTATTTTAATGTATTCCTTAACTACTTCGCTCAAAGGTAAATCGCCAGTTTTATCTCCCTGTACAAGGTCTCCTGGTCGCTTATTAACCACGATAATATGATTATCCTCAAAAAGCACTTGAAGATTTTTAGCATTAGAATGTTGATTTTTTGGCACTAAAGATTTTGTGTTTTCAATTATAACAATATCATACTATGGCTGCAATAAATATGATTAAGACAATCAAAACTATAGTAAAATAGACAGTTTCCATTCTATTATAGGCATAAATGTCAGTACCCACCTAATCTATACATCTTTTCACCAAACAAATTTAAGAATACCATGAGCAACACTCCCGTACTTACTGCAACATTTGCCATATTAAAAATTCCAGATTTAAAGATACCGAGCCGTATTTAAAAAAATCGGTTCCCGACCCATATGCTATGCGGTCTATTAAATTCCCGATCCCTCCACCAATTACAAATGTAAAAGCGCTAACAAGCTATGTATGTTTTGTTTTCTTCCTCAAAACATGATACAAGCGCTCTAGGAGTACCAATACTGTGAGTAACTGTAACAGGATGATTTTAACAAAAGGAGGGAAGCTAGCTCCAAAACCGAGCATAGCTCTGGTATTTTCAACCTTGGTAAGAATCAGATTATCATTTAACAATTCCATCTAGCCCCGGCACATCATACTTTCGCGAACTACTCCTTTTGTAATCTGATCGCAACCAACATTCAACAAAACCAAGATAACAACGTAAAATCGATATGCCACTAGCTTTTTTTTCAACGGTTTAGCACTTAATACTGTTCATCATCGCTCGGGAAATCCATGCTTTTAACATCCTTCACATAACTGGATATGGCGTTGCCCATTTCCTCATAAAGATTCATATAACGCCTTAGGAATCTTGGATTGAATTCATGCGTCATACCTAAAAGATCATGGATGACCAACACCTGACCATCGGCATGCTTTCCTCCACCAATTCCAATGGTAGGTATCGTAAGACTTTCCGATACTTCTTTAGTAAGATTTGCTGGAATTTTTTCCAATACGATACCGAAACAACCTAGTTTTTCTAACAGAAGGGCATCCTGCTTTAGTTTTTCCGCTTCTTGATCTTCTTTGGCTCGAACGGTATAAGTGCCAAATTTATAAATGGATTGTGGTGTTAGGCCAAGGTGTCCCATGACGGGTATTCCGGCGGCAAGAATACGTTTTACGGAATCTTTTATCTCCGCGCCTCCCTCTACCTTAACGGCATGTGCACCACTCTCTTTCATTATACGAATTGCAGAACGTAGCGCCTCTTTGGGATCACTTTGGTAGCTCCCAAAAGGCAAATCAACCACCACAAGTGCTCGGTGTATTGCCCTAATAACAGAAGATGCATGATAAATCATTTGATCTAAAGTAATGGGTAATGTAGTCTCATGGCCGGCCATAACATTGCTCGCAGAGTCTCCAACCAAAATAACATCTACATTGGCATCATCTACAATTTTAGCCATGGAATAATCATACGCCGTTAACATGGAAATTTTTTCGCCATTTTTCTTCATGTCCACCAAGGACTTTACGGTTACTCTTTTGTATTCTTTTTTTGCTGTGGACATCTTGTTGTGAATTTGTTTGCGATAAAAATAAGCAGTTTTGATGAGAATGACGTCCAAATATAACAATGCCTTTTTTCCTTTTATCCGGTTGGTTTATTATGTTTACTTTTAGACGGGTCAATCTATAAAAATCACATCATGAAAACTTTTATTACTACTGTTTTTTTGTTCTCCATCATGCTGTCCTTTGCGCAAACTCCAGAGGAAGCAGTTAAAAATACAGTCAACTCTTTTTTTACAGCCTTTCATGCACGTGATGCAGCGGGAATGCGAAAATGGATTCATAAAGATGCATTACTTAGGCGTACCGCTCCAAATGAAAATGGCATACAAGCATTAAGAGACCAAGATTTCGAAGATTTGATTAGCGGAATTGTATCCATGCCCGATGCTACTGTTTTTGAAGAAAAACTCTTGAGCTATACCATACAAATTGATGGCCCTTTGGCACATGTTTGGACACCTTATGAGTTTTACCTAGATCATACCTTACATCACGCGGGTGCAAACTCCATACAGCTCTTCCAACAAGAGGGTTTTTGGAAAATCATCTATTTGGTGGATAGTAGAACTTCTGAAGGTGTGAAATAATTTAGGACATCCCCAATAAAACGAAAAGCTATTTAATTGGCCCACTTTCTGGTAGATGTATTCTCTTTCGTAGGAAAATCATCAGGTATTTCTTGGGTTACATTACCCGTAGCTACCCATTCAGCCCCACGTTGTAAAGTGGTCATAAAACCAACGCATTCCATGGAATAGTCAAAATGCCCCAAAGCGGTATGGAAAATACGGCCGCGTCCATAGTTGATAGTCATTAGCATAGGAACATGTTGTCCCAAACCCTTTACCGAAAGGTCCCAAGGGGGAGCGTTTTTTTCTACATCGGCGAATGCTGTGGCTAAGATGGTGGCATTTTCAAACGGGCCGCGCATCTGTTCATACAATTCATCCTGTGTATGTAACCATGTCGCCGGTATTCCTTTCATAATGGGGTGTTCTGCGGCTCTTGTAATAATTTCAAATTCATATTCAGGCCCATGGGAACCAGTAACTCCGGCGCTACTATCGCGAACGACGTTCCCTGCATCGTTTTAATAGACGTAAGGTCCTGAACTTTCGTCCCGTCCGCCCCATGCACCAAGACCGATCATTCTATTATACTCCTCCCAATTACCAAAAGCATTGTTGGCGGCATGTACTACTACAAGTCCGCCACCTTTCTTCATATAATTCTCAAAGTCTCTTTGCGTTGTTTCTGGCCATAAAGCAACGTCAAATCCCAAATTGGAAACTATGACATCGTACCCCGTAAAATCTATGGCAAAGTCAGATGTTTTGATAGGTTGGTTGGAAATGGCATACGAAGCATCACCAACTGGATATTTCTCTATGAACATCGAATACGATTCCGGTCTTGATTCCTTATACTTTATACCCAACCATACCGAATCCATACGTTGGATATGGACATCAAACATGTTGGTATTCTCCAAATAATCCTTCATCATCATGGTGGTTTTAGGCCATACGTAGTGATTGTTCTGGCCGTCTATAATCAAAGCCTTTAGCTTTTTTGGAGCTTTAGATTCTTGTTGCGCTGCTGTTTCCTTTTGCTTTTTGGTTTCCCCACAGGAAAAAACTATAACACATACGAGCAACAGAACCACGTTTCTTTTTATATTCATTTCATTAGAATTGGTTAATCATCATCCTCAAGAAAAGGATAGGAGGGATTGATGGAAAAACAAACTTAAAAATTCCAAATGAATCTTAGAATCACTAAATATCGATTATCTCGTAAACGATGATACCTTTACAAATAAAGTAAGTTTCCCATGGTAACCAATCAAATTCATTAAGAATTAATGAGAAAAGGATACTTCCTTGTTGCAGATTTAGGATACTGCTTTTAACTTCGTAGGGTTCAACTAAAAAATTACAACATGGAAATATTGGGAATCGGTTCTCGGATAAATCACAAAGAGCACGGAAAAGGAGTAGTTACAAATGTTTCAACGAAACACTATTGGGTCACGTTTATGGAAAAGGGATTGGAAACTATAGCACTAAATTCTGATTTCGAAGTGATCGAACGTTTAGAAGCCGATGTCGACACTGTAAGTTTTTTTGATATAGAGCGTTCTTTGACCAAAATCTTAGAAAAGTGGAGTGATACCCACGAAAAAGTTGCACTTGCGGATAAGTGGCGCGGTGGAAAACTGATTTTAAATCCTGGGGACGCTTCTATAAACAAAGAAATGCCTATCGACACCTTTTTTCATAAAATAGTCATGGTTCGGGATCGTATCCGTGTGATGGAGCAAAAAATAAATAGCAGCAAGAATCTAGATGACCAAGAGAAAATTGATTTACAACAATACATAACGCGTATCTATGGGAGCTTAACCTCTTTCAACGTACTGTTTAAAAGTAAAAACGATCATTTTGTGGGGGAACGCAGCGGTAGCTAAAAAAAGGGTAGAAGACCATTAAAGAACGAGAAGGAACCTACTCTTATCCCAACTCGTTATCTTTTTTACACGATTTTTTACTTTCCACCCCTGAAACGTTCATTGCTAGCATAATTCCTTCTTCAATACTGTATTGATTTTTTTAAACCGTTGTTTGTTCTTCTTTTAAGAATTACAACTTTAGCATAACGCATCTTTTGTGCTAAGCTGTACGGTAAAACAGTTATCATTAAATTAACCTTATCAGTATTCTGAAAACCTGAATTTAACTTACTTTTTTTTCTGACAAATATTTCCAATACCGCTTAGGTACATGTTGAACGTGTAGTTTTTTATTAATACGAGATTTAATATTCGTGCTTTGGAAATAGGAGTTCCATAACTCTTGATAATTGTATTCTTCAGGATTCATTACTGAACTACGTCTTATGCTATTCGTTACGTTCTCTTCCAAATCTAAACTAATGAGTTCCACTCCCTCTAAATTGTAGTATAATCCATACTTTCGTTTAGCGTCATAAATCATCCATTGTTGGTCTGCATATCTAGACCTAAAGTGCTTAGAGAGTAGAGGCAATACATTATAATCTGGTTCTATGATCGAAAAGTAGATATCATCTTTTGTTAATTGAAATCGAACAAAAGCTTCCATTCTATGTTTTTCCCTACCAACCTTATGTGCTAGCTGGTTAATTTTTAAAATACAGTCATCCGAAAAATCTGAGCTGCGGTCCGCTTGGCATCCCATAAGTTTTCTAATATAGCAATAAAGTAGGGGTTCAATACCTTTATGCTCGCTTAAAAAGGCAAAATAAATGTTCTTTATAGCTGTATTGCTTCTATTTCTTATACCGTTCCAAACACGTTTTGCCTGAGTGATATTTGTAAAAATAGTTTCATTCTCGTTAAACAATCCGTTTTGTGAGGTGTCTCGCTTCTGAATATCAGCATGGATTATTCTTTGTTGAAAGCCAGTGAACACGGCGGTCAGAAATCCATTGAAACTCCCGTCATAAATAAATGTTTTCGATGCATTGTCGATTCTTGGAATTGTTTGTGCTTTGGTTTCCATGGTGTTCTTTTTAAAAATAAAATAGATTGACTTTTTTCTTAACGCTAACGAGGCTCTTTCTAAGCTTACTTTTTAATACCACAATGCGATATCCAGCGTTTAGAACGGTCTGTCTACTTTTATTGAGCAAGTCTTGACGAGCTGATGTTTGTATTGTTTCCATTTGCTACCCTTAATTAATTAAACAATGATAATTGACCGCTATGTTGATTTCGAAACTTTCCGGAAGAGTCTTGTAAAATCATCCCTTTTATTCGATGGGCATCCAAATCTCTACGCTCCCAGTATTTGGAATCACATAGGATAAAATATCTAGCACGGTTCAGCGCTACACCCATTTTTTTAAGATGTTCCCAGTTTAATTTTCTAAAGGACCTTGCATTTATAATTTTGTGAACGCTACGCATACCAACACCTGGAATCCGAGCTAGAATATGTTTGTCGGCCGAATTGATATCTACGGGAAAGTGATTCAAGTTTCGTAGTGCCCAACTTAATTTGGGATCTACTTCTATATCTAAGTTCGGATGTGATTCATTTAATAATTCTTGAACAGAAAATCCATAAAAACGCAACAACCAATCTGTTTGATACAATCTGTTTTCCCGCAACATAGGTACTTGGGTTCCAATAGCGGGCAACCTTGTATCGTTTGCAACAGGAACATAACCCGAGTAGTACACTCGTTTCATATTATAATTTTTATAGAAATGTGTAGCCGAATACATAATATCCTTATCTGATTCTCCCGTAGCACCTACGATCATCTGGGTGCTTTGACCAGCTGGGGCATATTTGGGCGTACTTCTGATCAATTTTTTTTCCGACTTATAGCGAATAATCTCTTTTTTGACCTTTAACATCGGTTTTAAAAAATCTTCGTGTTTTTTGTCAGGCGCCAATAATTTAAGACCGGAAATAGTAGGGATTTCTATATTTACGGATAAACGGTCTGCATACAATCCAGCCTCGTACATCAATTCATCGCTTGCTCCGGGAATAGACTTTAAATGAATGTAGCCATTAAAATTTTCTTCCTCTCTAAGCTTTTTAGCTACGGTTATGAGACGCTCCATCGTATAGTCTGGACTGTTGAAAATACCTGAACTTAAAAACAGACCTTCGATATAATTTCTACGATAAAAATTTATGGTTAAGTCAACAACCTCTTGAATTTTAAACGCTGCTCGTTTAACATCGTTGCTCTTTCTGGTAACACAATAGGCACAATCAAAAATGCAGTGATTCGTCAATAAAATCTTTAATAATGAAACACATCTTCCATCTTCGGTATAGCTATGGCAAATACCCATACCGCTGCTATTCCCAATACCTTTATTCTTGTTTTTTCGGGTGCTACCACTACTAGAGCAGGAAACGTCATACTTTGCAGCATCTGCTAAAATATTCAACTTTTCCTGTAAGCGTTCAAAATTCATTGTGATTTGTATATAATCCAAAAATATGGATATATTCCTAATTATGGAAATAATCCAAATATTATTTTGGATATATTCCATAATTAGTATCTTTGAGTATGGAAAATGAATTGACTTTAAAACGTTTTACGGATATCCGAAGAGATTTAGGCTACACCCAAGCAGAATTCGCAGCACTAATTGGTGTATCAAATACCACTGCAGATATAGAACGTGGTCGTACAAAACTATCGGGGAAGGTCGTTTCCGAACTTTTAAAGCAGTTTAAAATTAATCCGCTTTGGTTATTCGGTGAGAGTGATCAACAATATTTGGAAACTTCCAATACAAGCGTAATTCCGAAAGTGGTTACCGTGGATGCTGAGCAGAATGACAATATGGTACTCGTAAATGCAAAAGCAGCTGCAGGATATCCACAAAATATTGCCGATACCAGCTGGTACCAGCAGCTCCCTGCATTTGATTTACCTATTCCTGAATTCAGGAATGCTACTTATAGAGGATTTCAGGTAGAAGGGGATAGTATGTTACCCAATTTACATCCTGGGGAATGGGTTTTAGCAAGGGCGATAGAACATATAGATCATGTTAGTGCCAATAAAATGTATGTAGTGGTATTACAGGATTCCGTTATGGTCAAAAAAATAGAAAAACGTCCAAATTCTAATAATATAACCTTAGTATCCTTAAATGAAACCTATCCACCTTATGGTATTAAACCGTTTCAAATACAGGAAATTTGGGAGGTAAGTAGTAAAATTACCTTTAATGTGGATGCTACAACGGATACAGGATTGTTGCGTCAGCTCCAAGAGTCCATGGATGAACTTAAAAATCAGTTACAGCATGTGAAGAAAGTATAATTTACACCTTCAACTTTTTAACGTATAGGCCACTATTCTTTAAGGTAAAACCAAGACTTTTATAAAGTGAAATTGCAGGAGTTCTATGATGACCACTAAACAGTAGTACATCATTTAGCTTACTTTCCTCTGCGCGATCCAATAGTAGTTCCATAAGCTTTCTGCCAATTCCCTTTCCCCTGTGGTCTTCGGAAACTACCACATCCTCTATCATCCCTTTATGTCCGGAAATAACTTTGTACTTTGCCATCATGGCGATACCGATGGGTAAATTACCTTCAAAACAAATGGCTACATCCAAATTTTCAGGTTCTTTTAAGATAGTTTGAAGGGAAAGTTGTTTTAGTTCTGAATTGAGTTGAAGGTAAAGCTCGGATAATTGATTTTGCAACTGTTCTGTGACATCCGTTTTCTTTACTAGTTTAATTTCCATTCCACAAAATTTATATAAAAATATAGTTTTTCTATTTTCTAGACCTAGCTTTCGAATGGCTTTTGGCTTATATTTAGCTATAACTATGAAATAAGTTACATGTTTAAAAATATTACGTGGGTAGTGGGCCTTATAAGTTTTGTTGTTCAAAGTCAAGTTGTACGCGACACGCTACTCGTCGGGTATACACCAGCTGCTCCATTTATAGTTAAAGAGGGAAAAAATCTGCAGGGTTTAAATATTTGGTTATGGAAACAGGTGGCCGCCGATTTAGATTTGCAATATAAAATGGTACCCATGGGTTTTTCGGCAATGTTAGACTCTTTGGCGACCGGCGGTATAGATTTAAGTATAAATCCATTAACCATAACCAGCGAACGTAGTAAAAAAATGGAATTTACACATTCCTTTTTTGCCTCAAATGCAACGGTAGCAGTAAGTAGAGTAAGTTCTTTTAACAAATTATTGATTTTTTTGAAAAGCTTTTTTAACCTTAATTTTTTAAGAGGCTTACTGGTACTCTTATTAATTATTTTAATTTTCGGACTTTTAGGTTGGTGGTTTGAACGAAAAGAAAATCCAGAAACCTTTAGGTTTGGGTCAAGAGGCATATGGGATGGTATATGGTGGTCTGCGGTTACCTTGACCACGGTTGGGTATGGAGATAAGGCTCCTAAAACAAAATCAGGAAAGATTTCTGCGTTAGTTCTAATGTTTGGTGGCTTACTTTTTATTTCTGGGCTTACTGCTAGTATAGCCTCCAGTTTAACGGTAGATCAACTTACAAGTAACCCAGATGGTTTTAATGAATTTAAGGAGCGAAAGGTGGGAACAGTTCTTAATTCTGGAACTCGTACGTTTTTAGCAGAACATTTTTTTAGAGATGTCAAAACCTATTCTGGAGCAATAGAAGGTCTTGGTGCACTTAAAAAAGGGGAGGTGGAAGCTTTTATTTATGACGAACCTATTTTAAAGTATCGTATTCAAAATGATTCTAGTCTTTCAAGTTTGGAATTACTTCCTTTAAAATTTGATGTGCAATTTTACGCCTTTGGACTTCCAAAAACGCACATAACCTTAGAGCAACAGATTTCACAACGTATTTTAGAGATAAAAGACACGAATGAATGGGAGGTTGTATTGAACGAATTTGGCTTGGCAGAGCTCTAGATGCTATTAACCTTTATTTACGCCTAAAATTGGTTTTTTATTTCGCACTTGTGTTCTATTCAAATCAAGCGTCTGCTACTCTTCATTATACCCTCTAATATTACCCATCATCAACTTAATAGGACCCATTTCGTGGGATTTAGGTAAAAATGCACCGCTTTCCATCACGGCCCAATCGTCCCAAGTGGCTTCTATACCACCAATAGGGATAATTTTCACCCACATTTTAAAGCTTTTTGGAAAACCATTGGGTTGCAACATCCATAGATAGGAATCACCTGGTGTGCTTCCGCCGCTCGTATAGGTAACCAATAGTCCGTTCGTACCATCGGGTAGGGCAACGATGCTTCGTTTTACTCCAGCATCAAAAACCTTATAGGGTGCAACGAGCCAAAACGAGTCGTTATTAAATTTGTCAACTGCCTTTTCTATAATTGCTTCACTTTCTAGATCCATAAGACGTTCCCCGTTTTTGAATACTATACTAGAACCCTTTGAAATCAAGTCTAGGTTAACCAAATAATCATCCCAAGAAACATCAACTTTGCGTTTTTCTTTGTCCCATTTGTATTGATGGTCACCGCCATTAAACGACCACTCCAAATAACGGGTTTCCTTAAATTTATCATCGTTGAGCGTAGCGAGCATTTTTTCTGCCAAGGCATCGGCATCGGCACCTGGCCGGCCATCCGGTAATTTTTCGTTGTAAATAGCATACACGGTAATAAAGGATATAATAAGTATCGCTATGATAATCCCCAAAACTTTGCCTATTTTTCGTATCATACTAGTTCAATTTGAAATTTAAAAATAAAACTCACTGTTGTATTGCAGGTTCGTATAATCTACGCTTTGTATTCTTTTCAATTATAAACCGGATGACAATAATTTATATAAATCTAAACACAACTAGCAGCGTTCATGCTACATCAGATTGTCCTTAAGCATATATAAGAAAACAAAGGTGCAATCATATTAACAATTAAGAGGCCAGCGTGTCTTCTAGTACCCTGCCGCAGCATCGTCTCCTCGCTTGTCCGCACCACCTTCCAATTTTCCATCGGGTAACACTTTTATAGCATCTACCTTACCGATTATTGGCGTACGGTCTTCGTTAATGATGTATCCTTTCGACTTCATTTGCTCTTTTAGCTCCCCGGAAAAACCCTCAGGTTCAAAGATGACCATATCCGGCAACCATTGGTGATGAAAACGAGGGGCGTTTACCGCTTGTTGCATACTCATATTAAATTCGTAAGAATTCAATATCGTTTGTGCTACTGCCGTAATAATTGTAGATCCACCAGGCGTACCTACCACCATCCATAGTTTTCCATCGCGCTCCACAATAGTAGGGGTCATACTACTTAACATTCGTTTCTCCGGGGCAATGCTATTGGCTTCGGCACCAATGAGTCCAAACATATTGGGCACACCGGCTTTTGCGCTAAAATCATCCATTTCATTATTCAGAAAAAAACCGAGTTCATCCGAGTATAGTTTTGAGCCATAGGCTCCATTTAACGTGGTGGTAACCGACACCGCATTTCCTTCTGCATCTACAATAGAGTAGTGGGTCGTTTCCAAACTTTCCACAATTTCTATTTCGCCATGCGAAACATCCGATGATGGCGTGGCTTTTTCAAAACTAAATCCTTCCATACGCCCTGTCAGGTAGCTTTTACTTAATATTACATCCAAAGGTATATCCACAAAGTCAGGGTCGCCCAAATAATAGTTGCGATCGGCATAAGCCCTTCTAGAAGCTTCGGTAAACAATTGAATTGCTTTTGCGGAGTTATGACCAAAGCCTGAAATATCGTAAGGCTCCATCATCCTAAATATTTGGTTCATGGTAACACCGCCACTGCTGGGCGGACTCATAGAAATTACCCTAATATCCTTATAATCGAACACAACGGGTTGTCGCCATACCGCTTCATATTTCTCTAAATCCTCTTCTGTGACATAACCTCCTTTTTCTTGAATAAATGCTGCCAACTTTTGCGCTGTTTCACCTTTGTAAAACCCGTCTCTCCCATTTTGTGCTATGCGCTTCATGGTAGAAGCAAGATTTGGATAGCTGATCATATCCCCTTCTTTAAAAGCGGTCGCAAACTTAGTGCTGTCCCCGCTTACCGCTATAATTTTATCTCGCTGGCTCGCCAATCTTTTTTCTTGGTTCGCGGTAACGACAACGCCTTTTTCCGCCAAGGCAATAACAGGTGCCATAATTTCTTCCAGAGGTAGGGAACCGAATTTTGTATGTACTTCTATAATTCCGGCCACAGTGCCTGGAACACCAACAGCTGTTGCGCCAAGGGTGCTTTTACCCGGGATTACGTTGCCAAGGGAATCTATGTACATATCCCTATGGGCAGCTAACGGAGCTTTTTCTCGGTAATCTAGTCCGCCTACATCACCGTCCGCCTTTCGGTAGACCATGAAACCTCCACCACCCAGATTACCCGCAAACGGATAGGCAACAACCAACGCCATCTCTGTTGCTACCATGGCATCAAATGCATTACCGCCTTTTTTCATAATATCTACACCAATTTTTGAGGCCTCCTCCCGAGCGGATACTACCATCGCTTTTTCGGCAACCAGTCCTGTTGGGATAATCGGTGCTTTCCTACATTGTATAAACAGCATGGGTAAAACGAGAAGGAGAATGCTTTTTTTAATCATATTGCATGGGGAGTTAGATGGTGTATAAATCATTTTAGAGCGCCTTAAATTTTTCTTTCGAAAAGATAATCAATTCTTCAAAAAACAAGGTAAACTCGGTTTCAAATTCTTCATAATATGCTTCGAGGTCCGTAATAGCCAAATTCATTTTTGACTTATTCTTTGTTCTACGGTTCATTCCACTCAAAACCTTCGCTATTCCTTCCTTATTTGCATAGTTCACTATCCAATTATCAGCAATCATGTAAGGCATCATCCGCTTTACTGGATCAGGAAGCAAGGAATAATTATCCGCTAATAAATCATAAAAATCATCAACAAATATATCTAAAGGAATGTTGGAATATCGTTCCCAGTTCTTGGCTAAAAAGTGGTCATAATAAATATCTACGATGACCCTACTGTAGTGACTGTAGTTCGCATGTAGTCTTTTACTACTTTTCTTGTGTAAACTATGCGCATCGGTAAAGGTGTCTATCTGCCGGTGTAACTTTATGCCTTTTATGACTCTGGGTGGTAGGTGCTTGTATTTGTTTCCGCGAATACTATCTGCAATAAAGTTTCCTAGTGTGATATCGGAATCGCCAAAAGAAAGGTAAATATGGGCAAGAAAGTTCATTGACCGATAAAATTTTGTGCAGGTCGAATTTACGAATTGCTACACTCCCAATTGCCAACAGACGGTGTATATTTGCAAAAACTTATACTGAATTTATGACACTGATCAAATCGATTTCTGGAATACGAGGAACCATAGGGGGCAAGCCTGGCGATAATCTTACACCTATTGATGCCGTAAAATTTGCTGCGGCTTATGGTATATGGCTTAAAGACTATGCCAAGAAAGATAAATTGAAAGTAGTTATTGGCCGTGATGCCCGTATCTCTGGAGAGATGATACAGAATTTGGTGGTATCTACCTTGGTAGGACTTGGTATAGATGTTATAGATCTGGATTTATCAACCACTCCAACTGTAGAGATTGCTGTTCCTTTAGAGGATGCTGATGGTGGTATCATATTAACAGCAAGCCATAATCCTAAGCAGTGGAATGCGCTAAAATTATTAAACGAAAAAGGAGAGTTTTTAAATGCCGAGCAAGGAGCAAAAATTCTTGAAATTGCGGAAGAAGAAGATTTTGATTTTTCTGAAGTTGACAATTTGGGTGAAATCATAAAAAATGATAGCTACATTGATATCCATATTGATGAAGTTCTAAATCTTTCCTTGGTAGATGCAGAGGTAATCCGAAAAGCAAAATTTAAAGTGGTCGTAGACGGAGTAAATTCCACCGGTGGGATTGCTATTCCCGCTTTATTGAAAGAATTAGGTGTAGAAGTCGTTGAGTTGTACTGTGATCCTACGGGACATTTTCCACATAATCCAGAACCCTTAAAAGAACACCTTAATGATATTTGCGAGCTTGTGGTTAAAGAAAATGCTGATTTTGGTATTGTTGTAGATCCAGATGTAGACCGTTTGGCGTTTATAAGCAATGATGGCGAAATGTTTGGTGAGGAATACACCTTGGTGGCCTGCGCAGATTATGTATTAGGAAAAACCAAAGGGAATACGGTTTCCAATTTGTCCTCATCAAGAGCTTTGCGTGATATCACAGAGAAACATGGTGGCACGTATGAGGCTTCAGCGGTAGGCGAAGTAAACGTGGTAACAAAAATGAAGGCGAATAGAGCGATTATTGGAGGCGAAGGAAACGGAGGTATAATTTACCCAGAAAGTCATTACGGTAGGGATTCCTTGGTAGGAACAGCCTTGTTTTTAATGTTAATGGCAGAGAAAGGCGGTACTGTTGCCGAGCTTAGAGCAGGTTACCCCAGCTATTTTATGAGCAAAAAGAAGATTCAATTAACCCCGGAACTGGATGTAGATGCTATTTTGAAGACCATATCCGAAAACTACAAAAATGAAGACATTACTACTATTGATGGCGTAAAGATAGATTTCGCTGAAAATTGGGTGCACCTACGTAAATCGAATACAGAACCCATCATCCGTATTTATACTGAAGCTAAGAGTCAGGCAGAAGCCGATGACCTGGCAGACCGTATGATTGCAGAGTTGGAGCACATTGCTGGGGCGTAAAGCGTATTTTTTTCAAAACTATGCAATAAAAAATCCCAACACGGACTGAAGTGTTGGGATTTTTTAAGTTACACCGGCAATCAAAGTTAAGCTATTAGGCCTTCGCTTTAACAACTTTTACCTGCTCTTGATTTAGATAGGCTTCTCTTACGATTTTGGCGGTTTCATGCTGCCCAAGATGATGCCAGCCCGGTGGCATAAAAATATATTTAATCTTGTTTACGATTCCTGGTGCTTTTGCAACATCCTTGGCCAGGGCAATAATCTCCCCAAAGTATACATCCAAGAAATTTCCAGAATCCATTTTTCTAGTAATACCATACTCTATTTTAACTTGTTTTTTTTCCTCTTGGTAAGTTCCAAACACCCTATCCCAAATATTTAGGAGGTTACAGAAATTAGTATCCATATACAACGGATTTCTTGCGTGGTGTACCCTATGGTGAGAAGGTGTTAAAATATACTTTCCTATAATACCAAACCGTGCATCTTTGATTATGTTTTCGCCCACATGAATAAAGGCGCCCCAAGTACCATCTATGAACATGATTAGGAACAAAAGTTCTGGTTGTACCCCAAGAAGGATACAGACCGTAGTCCTTATGGTATCTGCATACGGTCCCTCCAAAAAGAAATGTGCATAGGTAACCGAGAGATTCATATCCTCAGGTGCATGGTGCGTAGAATGCAAACACCAAAACAGGCGAACCTTGTGGCCCCAATAGTGATATAAGAAGTGCCCAAACTCCCAAACGATATAGGCATAAATGAACCAGTACCATGTTAAACTTGTTTGGAAAAGTGCTACCGGCTGCAACAAACCAATAATCCATGTGACCATAGCAATAGCAATAAATCTTCCTACAAACCTATTGAAGATGTAAATAAGAAAATTTACTTTGTAGACCTTTGTCTGTGGCTTTTTGTAGATTAAACCGAGTGTTAGTTCCAGTAACACTAACAACGGGATGATAGGATAAATGAGGGATACAATGCCGTCATAGGTTCTAAAAACCGTGTAATCGCCCTCTTTAATAATCTCCCAGGCTTGCGATATGCCTAAAAAGCCAATTATTTCGTTGTAGATTGTTTCTAAGATTTCCATCTCTTTGATCGTTAAGGTAATAAATACCCAATTATGGGTAAATATAAATAATTACCTTACATCAATCAATTCAGATTATACAATTATGGTAGTGTATGCTATTACAAGGTTTTTGCAAAATGTGCAGGTTGTTTGCCCCTGTGTTTCCAGCGTTTATGGGTCCAAAAATAATGCTCTGGTTGCGCTCTTATCTGTTGTTCTGTGAGTCTTAAAAATGTCTCTGTAATATAGTTTTCATCGGTTTCTTTGCCTCGCTCCGCAATAGGAATAAATTCTGCTTGGTAATAGCCTCGTTTTACTTTACTTACTTTAAGGAATACCACGGCAAGATCTAATTTTCTGGCCATGGTTTCCGCACCGTTGAAAACAGGGACTTTTATGCCCATAAAATCTGACCAATATTGGGCCCGGTGCCTTTGTGGCGACTGATCGCTCACCATTCCAAAAATTCCGATGATGCCATCCCGTTTATCACGAACAACAGTTTTTACCGTCTCCTGTTGGGTAATTAGTGTGGTATTCCATCTTGCTCGTACTTTACGAATAAACGAATCAAAATACCTGTTCGTTATTTTTTGATAAACTGCATACCCTTTGGAATTCACATAATTATTTATGCTAACGTTCCATTCCCAGTTTGCATAATGGGAGCATAGAATAAGTATACTTCTTTCTTTTTCTAGTTCTTGCAGTACTTCTATATTTAAAACCTTGTACTTTTTCCGCACTTGATTTTTAGAAAGTGCCATTGTTTTGATCATTTCAAGGAACATATCGCACATATGCTTAAAAAACGCTTTTTCTATTCGATTAATCTCTTCACTACTTTTGTCAGGAAAGACTAATACTAAATTCTCCCTTACCACCCGTTTACGATAGCCAAAAACATGATATACAAAGAAAAAAACTACATCGGAAAATCCGTAAAATAGGCTATGGGGCAATATGGAAATCAACCATAAAAAAGGATATAAAAAGATGAAGGCAAGTAGCTGCATATGCTAAATTATAATGAACAAATATAGCTATATTTGAGGCCAAACATAAGGTTTACACATGAACAACTTAAGTATAGCTACGATGGCTATTATTGCTGCCAATATTATTGTTTCTTTAAAAGGATTCAACGACACTTATTTTTTTGATCGCTACAAGTTTGGCATTGGAGCAATAAAAGCGGGTCAGAAAGAACGTATGCTCACCTCTGGTTTTCTACATGTAGATATTTCCCATTTGTTCTTTAATATGTTTACGCTCTACTTTTTTGCAGAGGTGGTTATTAATGGTTTTGGTTCTGGTAAATTTTTGATTATTTATTTCATCAGCCTTGTGGCCGGCAGTCTATTGGCACTTTTCTTTCATAAAAATGAACCGTATTACAGCGCTGTTGGGGCTAGCGGTGCCGTTACGGGTATTCTCTATGCTGCCATTTTGTTGCAGCCAAATATGCAATTGGGCATTATGTTCATACCTATTCCGTTACCGGCCTATGTTTTAGGTATTGGTTACCTTTTATACTCTATCTATGGTATGAAAAGTAGACTTGGCAATATTGGACACACGGCACATTTTGGTGGTGCTGTTGGTGGCTATGTAAGCACCCTCATTTTTATGCCATCACTGTTAGTTACAGATACCTTTATGGTTACCATTTTAGCCGTACCAATCATACTTCTATTTATTTTGTCAAAAGCTGGAAAAATATAATATTGTAGGAAAAATCTGTAATTTTAATACTCTATTATAACGAATTAAGGTAATTCATCGAAAAATACATTTGTAATATATGTTGAGCGGTTGTAGTTCGTTCTTATGGGACTTAATACCAATCTTAATAATATTATGAAAAATTTGCCCCTGTTAATAGTTGCATTTGCGACTGTATTTATGTCATGTAGCGATGAAACTACCGTTTTTGAAGATCCCGAAAAGAACGATATTAGAATGGAGACCAACGAAACCCTTCTTGAGAACAGTGTTCTTTTTGATAATGCCGGGGTGTTGGATATTTACGATGAAGAAAATATCGCCGGTAAATCCTATTTGAGTGGTAAAAATGATTTAGCAGGTGATTACCCGTTAACTTTGGTAGCACAGATAGATGTTCCTTCTTTTGACGGAGGTGCTAATTTGACGGCGTCACATGTGGATGTTTCAGGCTCGTACGCCTATGTTTCGTATAATACTGCAGATGCTGGTTATGTAGGGGGTATAGATGTCATCAATGTTAGTGACCCAAATAACCCAATCGTTACGGCAAGGTTGTACTACGTGAATGCGGATATTAATTCAATCAAATATGATAATGGATACATTTACATAGCAGGTGGTGTAGATTCCGAAAAGTCGGTGACGGCTACGGCTAACTCTTTTGTTGCACGATTACAAAGTTCTAACGGAAGAATAAATGTTGATGCGGGTATTATATATGGTTTCCAAGAGGGCTATAATGCTACGGATATTGCAGTAAGATCAAACGAAGTACTGGTTACCAGTGGTCGTGAGGGCTTTGTATCCATTTATAACAAATCAGACTTAACCCCTATCAAAGAAGCACCATTTATGGATTTAAGATCCGTGGCCGTAAAAGACAATCAAATTGCGATATTGGATGCTAGTCAAGGAGTCAGTATTTTGGATGCCAACTTAAATAGCATACGGGATATTGCCATAGATTCAGATTTTGGCACCAATACTAAAAGAACTTTAGACTTTTCCGGGGAACATATTGTGGTTGCCGAAGGTTCTAAAGGTGCAGGAGTATACAATTACGCTACAGGTTCATTTGTGGAATACATTCCTATTTTGTTAAATCCTGAAAATGTGGATGACGCAGATGTTGTTACAAACGCAGTCGCAACAAATAAAGAAGTACTTTTAATGGCAAATGGAGGTGCAGGTCTTTGTTTATCTGAAGAACAGCAAAACAGTACCGACCTTGTTGGTATTATCCAATTGGAAGGTTCCATCAACTACGTTGCCTCTAAGGACGATTATATTTTTGCAGCTTCCGGTAAAGAAGGATTACAGATAATTAAACTCAACAGGCCCGATGAAAGTTTGGTAAGTAGATGTGCTGAGCTGTCGGCATATAGAGGAAGTTCTAATATAAATGTCAATACAAACCAAGACCTAGCGTATAGAGGCGCTAAAAGGTTTAACAACTTTAATGTATCAGGTTCTTTGTTATTATGTGGTTCTTGGACCGTAAAAAACGATGTTAATTTAAATACCGCTTCCCTTTTTGAAATGAACGGTACGCTCGTTATCGGAAGAAATAACAAACGAAAAAATGTAAATATCAATGAAGGAGCTACCATGCGGGTAGAAGGTAACTTAACCATTTATGGTGACCTTAATCTTAATGATGGAGCTACTATTGAATTTGTTGGAGAAAATTCAGTGGTAAATATTTTTGGTTCTGTAAATAGAAATGGGAACACCGCTGTTGAAGGTTCGTACAGGGACATCAAGAGTAAGTTCTAAATTAATAAAAAACGAGTATAAAAAAGTTCCTAGTAGCATAAAGCCGCTAGGAACTTTTTTATTTGGCCGATTCTTAGTCTAGAAGTTCGGACACTTTCTCTTCTAGTTGTGAACCTCTAAGGTTTTTAGCAATAATAATCCCATTTTCATCCAATAGAAACGCTGCCGGGATTGCCTGTACATTGTACATTTTTGCAATTTCATCGTCAAAGTAGGCAATGTTGGATACGTGGTTCCAAGTAAGTCCGTCATCCGCTATGGCTTTTCTCCAAAGCTCCGCTGTCCTATCCAAAGATACACCTATTACGTTTAAACCTTTATCGTGGTACTTTTCATAAACAGCAACGATATTTGGATTTTCTGCCCTGCACGGTCTGCACCAACCGGCCCAAAAATCTATTAAGGTAACCTTGCCCATGACATCGCTCAGGGCAATCGTTTCTCCTTCAGGGTTTGGTCCTGAGAATTCAGGCGCTTTTGCGCCAATGGCCGTACTTTTACTGGCCTCTTCCAATTCTTTCTTTTTAGTGATTGACTCAACCACTTTTTTGCCAGATTTTGTATTCTTGATTTCTGGTGAAAGCGCATCGTACATTGATTGTATTTCTCCTACTTCAACCGCATTCAAAGACAATGCCCTATCTAATAACAATGCGGATATTAAACCATTAGGATTATTTTTAATAAAATCGATTTCAAAGGATTTGTATTCCTCTTGTAGTTCCTTCATCTCGTCGTTCAAAGCGGCAACGGTAGCCTCGCCGTTTGGAGTACCATTAGCGTTTTGCATATCTTCCTGAATGGATTTTGCCTGCCGTGAAAGCGCCTTTGATTTATCCAAATAACTAAAGAAAATCTCGTTCTGTAACGTACCCTCAACTTCGGCAAAATTAAGGCTGTCTTTTTGTGCGTTGTACTCAATAGTCCCATTCTCTAACACAAAAGCTGTATATCCCTGCAATTTATCTACAAAAATAAAATGAATGTCTGGTTCTGTGCTTGTGCCTGTAAACTGAAACTTTCCGTTTACAAGCAGTGTGGTATCCAACTCCACTGGCTGTCCGTTATCTCCTGTTTTCTTTAAAAACACTTGGGTGCCTTCCTCAAAATCACCTCTTAGTTCCCCATCAATTACAAAACCATCTGGACTTTGGTTACAGCTAAAAGCTATTACTAGCACCATCAAAAATAGTACACTCTTTTTCATAAAATTATTAATTTAAGCGCCAAAAGTAGGTATATAAAAGCATAAAAAAAAGCTACCACGAGTTATCGAGATAGCTTTCAATACAATACTTTAATATGTTTAAAACTGATAGCGAATACCAAGGCCTATATCAAAATCAAAACTGTCGGTAAATCCGTCATATCCGATAAGACCTAATTCTGGTCTAAAATCTAATGAGATTAATAAAGGGATGTCAAAATCATATTCAACTCCAATATTTCCTGCTCCAAAAATAAAAAGACCGCCAACATCATCCCTATTGGGAAGATTTGGGAAATCGGCACTGCCCAATCCGCCACCAACACCATAATACCAATTAAAGTCTCCCTCTATGGGGCGTACCCATTGGTATAGACCAGCCAACTTAAAGGCGCTAAAATTTCTACTGTCCCGCCAGCCCAAATCAACTTCAACTCGGTTGGTCGTGCTTAGTGATTTTTGATATGAGATTTCAGCTCCAAATCCGTCGCTATCACCCAAACGCAACCCCAAGGCATGATCTGAAATACTTTGAGCGCTTAGTGCAGCTCCGGACAAAAAAAGAATAACCGTAAATGATTTAAACAAGTTCATAAGATTCGTTTTAATTAATGAATAAAAAATGAGCCGTTCTCGTTGATAGCTCAAACAATAAAACTTAATTTAGTAACCAAAATTGTGCCAGTTTGAATAAAAGTATACTTTCCTCATTATCAAAGGAGCTTGAAGGGGATTTACGAATAGATACCCTATCAAAAACCTTATACGCAACAGATGCATCTGTTTATCGCAAAATACCCATGGCCGTGGCCTTTCCAAAAACAGTTGCCGATATTCAAAAGCTGACTAGTTTTGCAAATATCCATAAAATAGGCTTGATTCCTAGAACGGCAGGTACTTCCTTAGCGGGGCAGTGTGTTGGAGAAGGTATCGTGGTAGATGTTTCCAAACATTTTACAAAAATCCTTCATTTAGATGAGGACAAAAAACAAATAACCGTTCAGCCCGGTGTAATTAGGGATGAGCTGAACCAATATCTAAAACCTTTTGGACTATTTTTTGGCCCCAATACATCCACTTCCAATAGGTGTATGATTGGTGGTATGGTAGGCAATAATTCATCAGGTACCACATCCATACAATATGGGGTCACTAGAGACAAAGTGGTTTCGCTGAATACAATTCTGTCAGACGGTAGTATAGCCACTTTTGAAGCGCTTTCCAGCTCGTCATATGCGGATAAAATGAAGGGGAAAGGTATTGAATCAGTAATTTATAAAAACATTCATAAAGAACTATCTAATAATGAGATAGCGAGTGAAATAGTCGCAGAATTTCCTAAATCTGAAATCCATAGGAGAAATACTGGCTATGCCGTAGACGAATTATTGAAATCGGCTTATTTTGGAGGTAATGAAGAACAAGTTAACTTAGCAAAACTGCTATGTGGAAGCGAAGGCACCTTGGCGTTTACTACCGAAATCACTTTACAATTGGATGATTTACCACCATCGCTTTCGGCTATGATCGTTACGCACTACAAAAGCTTGGAAGATTGTCTGCTAGATGTAGCACCGGTTATGGCCCATCCGTTGCAATTATGCGAGATGATGGACAAAGTTATCTTGGATTGTACCAAAAACAACCGAGCACAAATGGCGAATCGCTTTTTTGTTGACGGAGACCCCGAAGCGCTTTTAATGCTGCAGGTTAGTGCACATACAGAACGTGAATTGGAGGAAGCTATAGCTAAGGTTATGGAAACGATTGAAAAATCTGGACTTAGTTACGCACAGCCTGTGCTTTTTGGTGATAATATCAGCAAAGCAATAGAGCTAAGAAAAGCTGGCTTAGGGCTATTGGGAAATATTGTAGGCGATATGAAAGCCGTTGCCTGTATTGAGGATACCGCGGTTGCCTTAGCAGACCTAAAGGAATTTATCGGTGAGTTTACACAAATAATGAAGGGCTATAATCAGAAAGCGGTCTATTACGCCCATGCAGGTGCAGGAGAGTTGCATCTAAGGCCTATTCTAAATTTAAAAAAACAAGAAGATGTTGCCCTTTTTAGGAATATAACCACGGACGTAGCCAAATTAACAAAGAAATATAAAGGTTCCTTTAGCGGTGAGCATGGCGATGGCATCGTGCGTGCTGAGTTCATTCCGTTAATGATAGGCAATAAAAACTATGAACTATTAAGGAGAATCAAATCCTATTTTGACCCCAACAATATTCTCAACCCGGGAAAAATAGTCGATGCCTATCCCATGGACGAGTCTTTTAGATATGAAATTAACAGAAAAGAGCCTGACATCAGGACTTTGATGGATTTTTCTGATAGTGAGGGGATTCTAAAAGCGGCGGAGAAATGTAATGGTAGTGGGGACTGCAGAAAAACACATCATATGTCCGGAGCGATGTGTCCCAGTTACCACGCGACCAAAAACGAAAAGGATACCACAAGGGGCAGGGCCAACGCACTGCGGGAATTTTTGACCAATCCTAAAAAATCGACCAATGGTTTTGACAGCGAGGAACTAAAAGAAGTGTTTGACCTGTGCCTTAGTTGCAAGGCTTGTACAAGCGAATGTCCAAGCAATGTAGATATCGCAACACTTAAATCGGAGTTTTTGTATCAGTATCAAGAGCAGAACGGGTACCCCTTGCGAGGAAAACTGTTTGCGCATAACACCAAACTAAATCGTTTGGGAAGTAAATTAGCAGGATTAACCAATGCGGTTTACGATTCTCAGTTATTGAGCGGGATACTCAAAAAAGCCAATGGCGTTGCAGCGGAAAGAAGTCTTCCAAAAGTTTATAGTTATAATTTCGATAAGCAACTACAAAATACTAAAAAACAGCTTACTATATCTAAAAAAAATATAATTTTATACATTGATGAATTCACAAGATATTTGGATGTAGAAGTAGGCAAGGATGCAATTACATTATTACTCCGCTTAGGATATGACGTCAGCTTATTTTACGCCGAAAGCGGCAGAACCTACCTTT
>CAZUIE010000023.1:22501-30400 GCA_964620945.1 uncultured Maribacter sp. | reverse complement strand
ACAGCGGCCGTACGGGCAGTATTTTTTATTGACCCAAGCAAAAAAATACGTTTGGTTATGTACTATCCGCTAAATGTGGGTAGAAATATGGACGAAATCCTTAGAGCACTAGATGCTTTACAGACATCCGATAAGTATAAAGTAGCCATGCCCTTAGACTGGAAAAGGGGAGAAAAAGTAATCGTAGGCCCACCAAAAACATTAGATCAGCTAAATGAAAGATTGGCAGATGATACTTTGGAGAAGGTAGACTGGTATCTGGCTAAAAAATCAATTTAGAAATATTGCTTATTTTACAGTGAGCCGTTCCCGTGTTAGCGTATGGGAACAGCTCATTAAATTGTATAATTTTTAAAATGTAATAGATGAAAATCAAACAATTTCAGGACAAACCTCTTGCCCACTATTCTTACGCTATAGTTAGCGGCTCTAAAATGGCACTGGTAGACCCATCAAGGGACCCAAAGCCCTATTATAAGTTTGCAGAGGAAAACAACGCGCAGATTGTTGCGGTTTTTGAGACTCATCCCCACGCAGATTTTGTAAGCGGTCATTTACAGCTGCACAAAGAAACCGGTGCTGTAATATATATTAGCAAGTTGGTTGGAGCAGAATATCCTCACGAAACTTTTGATGATGGCGATACAGTGTCCATGGCCGAGGTGACGTTTACGGCATTGCATACGCCTGGCCACTCACCGGACGGGATTACAATAATTGCCAACGATAAAAATTCAAACTCCGCCATGTTCAGTGGGGACACCTTGTTCATTGGTGATGTGGGCAGGCCCGATTTACGTGAGAAGGCAGGGAATATGCAAGCAAAACGAGAGGAACTGGCCAAAGCCATGTTCCATACAATTCAGAACAAGTTCAATCATCTACCGGACGAAACCATTGTGTACCCGGCCCACGGTGCCGGATCGCTTTGTGGCAAAAATATGAGCACCGATTCTTCTAGCACCTTAGGAAATGAACGCAAGTATAATTGGGCCTTTAAAGAACAGACCGAAGATAAATTTGTAAGCCATATCACGGCAGACCAACCTTTTATACCTTCCTATTTTGGATTTAATGTGGATGTAAACAAAAACGGAGCAAGCGATTTTGAAAACAGTATAGCCGCTATACCTTTCATATTTAAGGTGTATTCGCTGGAAAAACATAAAGCAGTGGTAGATACGAGAGATCAAGTAGATTTTAAAAGAAATCATTTGCCCAATGCCGTAAACATTATGGCGCGAAACGAAGATGATAAAATAGAAACTTGGTTGGGATCTATTATTGCTCCTAAGGAACCCTATTATCTTGTTGTGGAGAGTATTACGAGAAGACAAGAAATTCTCGAGCGCATTGCTAAAATAGGATATGAGACACAGATAGAGGCCGTTGTAACTATGGCGGATATTCCTTTGGAAGATGCAGCTGAACTTGATCTTAAAAATTTCAAAAGCAATCCAGATGCCTACACCATAGTGGACATCAGAAATAAAAGTGAAGTGCAAGAAGGGAAATATTTTGAAAAGGCCATGAATATACCCTTGAACGAGCTGCGGCAGTGCATTGGCGATATTCCTACGGATAAACCCATTGTCGTACATTGTGCGGGTGGCTATAGAAGTGCTGCCGGGGCCAGTATTATTTCAAAAGAAATTAAGGAAGTTAAGGTATTTGACCTCAGCGATAACGTAACTAATTTTAAATAAGAAAAAATGAACAATACGAAGCTATCCAATATTGGATTAAATAAGGAACGTACTATGGAAATAGCAAATCATTTAAATGATCTGCTGTCCAATTATCAATTGTTCTATATGAACCTAAGAGGATTTCATTGGAATATAAAAGGAAAGAAATTTTTTGAGCTACATCTAAAATTTGAGGAGCTTTATAATGACGCCCTTATTAAGGTCGATGAGATTGCCGAGCGCGTCTTAACTTTGAGCGGCAGTCCTTTGCATACTTTTTCAAAATATCTGGAACATTCAGAAATCAAAGCTACTGAAAACATAGTTGACGGAGATACGGCGGTCGATGCTATTCTTAACAACCTATCCATACTGTTACAAAAAGAACGGGCAATCCTGAGCGTTGCCGCAGAAGCTAAGGATGAGGGTACCGTGTCCCAAATGAGCGATTATATTGTGGAGCAAGAAAAATTAGTATGGATGCTATCTGCCTATAAAGAGTAGACTAGTGAGGTTTTTCTTATAAGAGTTGTTTAGAACACATTCTAATCTACCTAAAATAGGGGCAACTTCTTTTTAAATACTGCTAGAAGTGTTAAAAGGAAGATTATAAAATAAAAAGGGGGCTTCAAGCCCTCTTTTTTATCTTTAAAATACATAACGCAGAAAGGCAAATAAATTTCCTCTTTACTTGTCGATAGGCGTCGGTTCCATACCGATTATAAACCATATTTGCTATGGCGGTAACAATGCCAAGGAATAGCTGAGGTTTCTGTTCTTGGTATATACATCAGCAATTTCTAAGGGATGTTAAACGATGCTAAAAATCGATACCGGACATAATTTCAAAACTCGTTCTATACATCCGCTCTACAACTTGTAGGCCTGTTATGGTTAAAATCAAAAAAAATCAAAAAACTTTATTATCATCTAGCCCTTTGTAACCGTTGTTACGTTCTCCAAGGTTGAAGGTTTCTATCTTTACATAAAAGATTAGTGTTATGGATGTTGAAATTCTTGCCCGTATCCAGTTTGCCTTTACTATTGCCTTTCATTACATCTACCCGCCATTGAGTATTGGTATTGGCTTAATCATGGTAATTATGGAAGGTCTGTATTTAAAAACAGGTAATAAACAGTATGAGGTATTGACCCGTTTTTGGTTGAAGATTTTTGCCATTACTTTTGGTATTGGTGTTGCCACAGGAATTATAATGGAATTTGAATTTGGTACCAATTGGGCCGTATATTCTAGGTACGTAGGTGATATTTTTGGCAGCGCTTTAGCTGCAGAAGGCTTGTTTGCTTTTGGTCTAGAAAGCACCTTTTTGGGTATTCTACTTTTTGGATGGAATCGTGTATCGCCCAAGGTCCATTTTATTTCCACGTTGGGTGTATTTTTTGGTTCTATGTTTTCCGCTGTTTGGATCGTTGTGGCCAATAGCTGGCAACAGACACCTGCAGGTTACCATATTGTGGGAGAAGGTGTAAACGCAAGGGCAGAGGTGACCGATTTTTGGGCCATGGTCTTTAATCCTTCAAGTGTAGATCGGATTGTCCATGTTTGGCAAGGTGCTTTTTTAGCAGGAACTTTTTTGGTGTTGAGTGTTCATGCCTATTATTTGTTACGAGGACGGTATGTAGAAATTTCGAAAAAAGCATTTAAAATTGCACTCGCTGTAGCAACGATTTTTTCGTTGACACAATTACTATCTGGTCATAGTTCGGCAGACGGCGTTGCTGTGAATCAACCTGCTAAACTTGCTGCAATGGAGGGACATTATGAAAAATCCGCTCCTGCCGATTTGTATTTATTCGGATGGGTAGATAACGAAAGTCAAGAAGTGACAGGTATAGGTTTGCCCGGCGGACTTTCCTTTTTGGTGTATCAGGACTTTGATGAGCCGATTACAGGTTTAAATGCTTTTCCAGAAGAAGACCGTCCAGGGCAAGTAAACGCTGTTTTTCAGTTTTATCATATCATGGTAGCTATCGGGATGTTTTTAATTGGTCTAACGGTATACGCCAGCTATTTATGGTGGCGAGGTACACTGTTTGACAAGAAATGGTTGTTGCGGATTTTTGCATTCTCGGTCATTCTGCCACAAATTGCCAATCAGGTAGGATGGTTTGCTGCGGAAATGGGCAGGCAGCCCTGGATTGTCTATGGACATTTAAGAACGAGTGAAGGGTTTTCACAGGAAGTATCGGCCAATCAAATTGTATTTTCCTTGGTGTTATTTTTGGTCGTCTATGCGCTGTTGTTCCTTTTGTTTTTATATTCAATGAACAAAAAAATAAAGCACGGCCCTTATGATGAAGCCAAAAATCCAAATGAATTTTTAAAATACGTTTAAGCGCAATAGTATGGAAACTTTTTTAGGTATAGATTATCCAACACTTTGGTATTTGGTAGTAGGCTTACTATTTTCCGGCTATGCTGTGCTAGAGGGGTTTGATTATGGCGCAGGATCATGGCATCTGTTTTTCAAAAAGGATTTGAGCCGCAGGATTGCCATCAATGCTATTGGCCCGTTATGGGATGCCAATCAGGTATGGCTTATTATTGGTGGTGGTGCATTATTTGCAGGTTTCCCCGTAATGTATGCCACTATGCTTTCCGCCATGTATATTCCATTTATGCTGTTTTTGATGCTTTTGGTCCTACGTTCTTCGGCAATTAAATTCAGGAGTTCGGAGGAAATGCCTTGGTGGCGGAAAACTTGGGATATTATCTATTTTGGTTCCAATGTATTAATAGCCTTTTTATTAGGGGTTGTTTTGGCAAACGTATTACAAGGCTTTGAATTGGGTGAAAATTACAGTTATAAAGGAGGTGTATTCCTAACGTTTTTAAGTCCGTATGCCATTATGGTCGGATTTACTACCCTTTCCTTATTCATGACCCAAGGTGCAATTTTTCTGTTGTTAAAAACCGAAGGTCGTTTGCATGCCAGGTTAACCTTTTTGCTGAAAAGGGGCATGCTGTTCTTTATTGCCAGCTTTGCCGTAACATCAGTATACACTTTACTATTTTTACCCGGTGTTATAGATAAGTTTAAAGAATACCCTATATTTTTTGTTTTGCCGGTGTTGGCGTTTTTGGCAGTTGCCAATGTACCACGTTTGGTATCCAAGAAAAAGTACGGCCAGGCGCTTATTTTTTCTTCTTTGACTATGGGGTTTTTATTAATGCTGGTGGCTTTTCAGTTATATCCGGTCCTATTGCCGTCAACAATCGATTCAGCGTATAGCGTAACCATTTATAATGCCGCGTCATCGCAAAAATCTTTAGGTATTATGCTAACTATGGTCGTCATTGGGGCACCAATTTTATTGGGATACTTGGCATTTTTGTACAAAACATTTAATGGAAAAGTGGTCTTGGACGATACCAGTTATTAATTTTAAGGTATTGAAAATAAGCTTTAAACTGGTTTAGCTTAAAGCTTATGGCGCAGAGCAGTAGGCAAAAAAATAGGTATGGGCAAATAGATGGTTGTTTGTCTATGAAAAGCATTCCTTTAATCGGGGATGCTTTTTTTTGCTTTGTAACAAAAGTTGCTGTAGGGTCAGTTTTAAATCAGCAACTTTATACAGTATCAAAAAATATCTCAAGAATGACAAATCAAATAATTTATAAAAAGGTAGCCATAGGACTTTTAGTAGGCGCCACTTTGCTTTCTTGTAAAGAAAATAAATCTAAGCAGGCGACGATAGATAAAATTTCAGCAGAAGTTACTATTGCTGGAAAGACTGAAAATACGCCCGATATGGAAGACTATTTTCCTGGAGCCAACTTCATGAAAATTATTTTTAAGGAACAAAATGGTTTGTCGCTTTCAGAAGAGCAAGTACTCTTATTTAGGCAATGGCGAACAGAGCACCAATCAAAGGTGGCTGGTAAAATAAAACAAATTTCAACCTTGGAAAAAGAGCTAAAAACCCTTTCCCAGGAAGGTGCTGAAAAGGACGAATTGTTGAAAAAAGTAGAACTAACCAACACCCTTAGACAAGAAGTTGCGAGTACCAAACTAAATTGTCGAAAGCTACTTAAGAATAATCTAAACGCAAAGCAGTGGCAAACCTTGGTTACGGATTACCAGCTTAATTATCCTTTTGTGGAACGCACTAAAATGATGGACATTATACAACACGTGAACCCATTGCCCAATTATATGAGTGTGATAAATGCCAACATTTCCGAATTGGAAATTTCTGCTGATGAAAAAGAGATTCTGGATGCTTGGAGTTTGGAAAACCATCCGAAAATGATGGAAATGGCAAATAAAATAATCTCCTTAGAAAAGGATATTTATAAAGAATCGCTAAAAGACACTTCTAAGGAAATCATATTGCAAAAATTCAAGCAAATCAACACAATTAGAACCCAGATTGTTGAGAAAAAAACAAATTGCAGAAACCTTGTCAAAACAACATTGTCAGAAAAACAATGGAACAATTTGGTTGACAAAACCATGTAAGTGTGTATGACAATGCGAATGATTTATATCATTCCAAATTTTCAAATCATAGTCTAACTTTCTATCAAATATTTATAACATGTCAAAAATAGTTATCCTTGGTGCTGGTATTTCGGGTCATGTGGCCGCTGCTCACCTTCGCAGAAAGCTTTCAAAAGAACACAAGGTAGTGGTGGTTTCGCCCAACAGTAATTACCAATGGATACCTTCCAATATTTGGGTAGGCATCGGTAGAATGACCTCAAAACAGATTTTGTTTCCTTTAGAACCTTTATATAAGAAAAAAGGCATTGGGTATAAGCAGGCCAAAGTCACCACGTTTCATCCCGAAGGTAATGCGGAAGTTGGAAAACCTTTTGTGAATGTAGAATATGTGAAGGGTGAACAAAAGGGCAGCACTGAGAAAGTTACCTATGATTATTTGATTAATGCAACAGGTCCCAAGCTGGCTTTTGATATGACAGAGGGATTAGATCCCGGTACCAACAAAGCATATTCGGTATGTACCTATGGTCATGCAGAACACGCATGGGGTGCTTTAAATGAGCTGATACAGCAAATGAAGCAGGGTAAAAAGGCAAAAATTCTTATTGGTACGGGTCATGGAAAATCTACCTGTCAAGGTGCGGCATTTGAGTATATTTTGAATGTGGAACAGGAACTAAGGCGACATAAAGTAAGGGATATGGCCGAACTTACCTGGATCGCCAACGAACCCCAATTGGGCGATTTTGGTATGGACGGTATGCTAATGAGCTATGGAAGCAACATTATGAAATCTAGTGAAATGGTAGAAATGGTCTTTGAAGACCGGGGTATCAAATGGATTATTGGTGCCGGTGTAAACAAAATAGAGGACGGAATCGCACACTATGAGACTTTGGACGGCGAATATCACTCAGAGACCTATGATTTTGCAATGTTAATCCCGGCTTTTTCGGGTCATGGTTTTATGGCATTTGATAAAAATAATGAAGATATCACGGAAAAATTATTCAAAGGTTTTATGATCGTGGATGCAGATTATACGCCTAAACCTTATGAAGAATGGAGTGTTCAGGATTGGCCGGAAACATATCAAAATCCGTCGTATAATAATATTTTCGCACCTGGTATCGCGTTTGCGCCACCACACGCTATTTCCAAGCCAAGAGTGAGTAAAAACGGCACCGTTATTTCTCCTGCACCACCGCGTACGGGTATGCCATCGGGTATTACGGCAAAACTAGTGGCCGATAATATCATTGATACCATCAACGGAAAAAAAGAACTGCACCATAAAGGTTCTATGGGGAATATGGGTGCTGCCTGTATTGCATCTGCCGGGTATGGGATGACAAAAGGAAGCGGTATAAGTATTACAACATTTCCTATAGTACCTGATTTTAAGAAATATCCCGATACACATGGCCGCCAACTAGGAAAAACTTTTGGTGAAATAGGATTGGCAGGACATTGGCTTAAACTAGCCCTACACTATGCGTTTATGTATAAGGCAAAGATGAAACCTTTTTGGTGGTTGATACCGGAATAGCAACCCATTATTAAGTGGGTCGATGCTACTAGGAAGCTAGAAATAATACATTAAATATCGGAATTTATTGAGGAATTAAACATGCTAATAGTTTAAAAATGAGAAGAATATCAAAATCCAAACGATTTTTTATGATGAATCCCATAGTTCAATTTTTTAAGTTTATTTGGTTGAGCTTAAAAATTTTGGTTAT
>CAZUIE010000023.1:20613-22401 GCA_964620945.1 uncultured Maribacter sp. | reverse complement strand
ATGAAAAGTATAGCTAAAACAAGAATTTTACCATCTGCTATTACATTTATCATTATTACGAGCCTGTTCATGGGCTGTGAGAATAATGGGACAGAAACTCCTATGAACAATCAACAAGGCACGGCAATACCCTTGGAAGACCAAGAAGCATTACTTTTTATGTTGGAGGAGGAAAAATTGGCCAGAGATACCTATATCTATTTAGATCAATTGTGGGGCGTACCCCAATTTGCAAATATTCAAAAGAGTGAACAATCACATTTAGATGCAGTTGCCAAATTGTTAGATGGGTTTGCTGTTGAACATACTATTTTACCTGAAGGCGAATTTATGAACCAAGAAATTCAAGATTTATATGATACGTTTATCGAAGATGGTACTCTAAATCTTACGGAAGCGCTAAAAGTAGGTGCAACAATTGAAGATTTGGATATTGTAGACCTTGAACACTATATAAATGTCACTTCAAATGCCACTATAATTTCGGTTTATGAAAGACTGCAGTGCGGCTCACGTAATCACCTAAGAAGTTTTGTTTTGGCATTGGAAAATGTCGGAAGTATATATACTCCGCAGTTTTTGACAAGCGATGCATATGAACTTATCAAAAACGCCACAAATGAACAATGTGGTAGATGAAGTATTTTAAAATAGTTTAAAGAAACAATTGAGTTCCCCCTGATTTTTTGGTTTTGTTGTTAAGGCTCTCCCGTTATAGTAATGGGAGAGTTTTTTATTGGCACCACTCTTTTTATTGGCATGGCTGACCTATGTCATTATTAAAGTCATAAGCGAAGCATAATTTCACAATAGTCATGATTTCCATAATGTAATACAATGAAAAGAAAAGGAATGAGGATGTAGGTAACAAAAGTTACTGTACAGGCCAAAAGGACACACTAATTTTGTCATTAAATAAAGAATAACAATGAAACATTACCTTTCACTAATAGTCTTTCTAGTCACTTTTACAATACTGCGGGCACAAGAACCCCAATGGATTACAAAAGAGGAGGTATTGGTTAAAATGAAGGAAAGCAATACTGCCCTTAAAATGGCCGAAAGTGATATTATGGTTGCACAAGGAGACTATAGGCAGACCAACGCGGTCATTTTGCCAAATATAGGGATTAGCCATACGGGTATTGCCACAACAAATCCGTTAATGGCGTTTGGCTCTAAATTAAACCAGTCCATTTTAACCGCCAATGACTTTAATCCTACTTTGCTTAACGACCCTAGACAAATAGAAGATTATGCCACGCGAATTACTATAGAACAACCCTTGTTGAATTTTGATGGAATATATCAGCGTAAAGCTGCCAAAGCCAAGTTAAGGGCAACGGAGTTACAATCTGTCCGTAAAGAGCAATATATTACGTTAGAGGTGGACAAAGCGTACATGCAATTACAATTGGCCTATAAAACGCTGGAAGTATTGCAGAAGGTAAAAGAAACAGCGCTAGAAAATCAGCGTATAGCCAATAATAGCTTTGAACAGGGGTATCTTCAAAAGTCTGATATTTTGGCCGTAAACGTTAGGGTTGCCGAAATTGAAAACCAATTGCAGTATGCGGAAAGCGGCGTGCTAAATGCAAGTAACCAGTTATCTGTGTTGATGAACGATAGTACGTATGCACTGTTGAAACCATCGGACACGTTAATGATCTGGCCCGTGGAAACCGAGGTGCAAGCTTTGGAAACCGTTACCGACAATAGAAGTGATATCCAAGCTATGGAGGCTGCCAGCCAAGCTTACGAGCAAATGCACAAAGCTGATAAGATGAC
>CAZUIE010000023.1:0-20513 GCA_964620945.1 uncultured Maribacter sp. | reverse complement strand
CTATGGAGGCTGCCAGCCAAGCTTACGAGCAAATGCACAAAGCTGATAAGATGACATTCTTACCTCGTTTAAACGCTTTTGGAACGTATGAACTGCACGATGACGAAATTTTTCAGGGCGCTTCGGATGGATATCTTTTTGGGGCGGAATTAAAATGGAACATTCTGGAAGGCTCTAAGCGTTTTGGGAAGGCGCAGAAAAGTAAAGCGGAGTTTGAAAAGTCAAAATTAGAACTAGAACAGTATAAAACAAAAAGTCAGGTAGAGCTGAACAGAGCCATGCGCATGCTACAAGATGCCCAAAATAATTTGGAGCTCACTGCTCTTTCCTTAGAGCAATCTTCGGAATCGTTACGGATACGGACAAATCGTTTTGAACAGGGTTTGGAAAAAACAACGGATCTCTTAATGGCAGAAACACAATATGCCCAAAAACAATTGGAATATTATGCCACCATTTTTCAGCATAATTATGCGCTGGCCTATGTTCAGTTTTTGACGTCGCCCTAACCTCCAATAAGAGAACACCTCTAGTTATGAACAAAAAACAATCACTACATACATTGCACAAGAAGCTTAATACCAACAATATAATGAAGAATAGAAAACATATAATCGCACTGAGCTTAGGGATAGCCATTTTTGCTACAAGTTGTGGCGATAAAGAATCGAAAGCGACGGCCAACACAAGCCCAGCAGTTTCTGTTGAAGTTAGGGCCACTTCGCAAAACACGGACACCAATTTTTTATCGGTCAGCGGAAAAATCGAAGCTATTAACAGCGCTAATATAAGTACCCGTATGATGGGTTACGTAGATAAAATTTACGTGGATATGGGCGACAGGGTTACCAACGGACAACTACTACTAAGCATAAATAATACAGATGTTACAGCAAAATTGGCACAAGTGAATGCAGGTATCACCGAAGCGCAAGCAGCTTTCAACAATGCCAAAAAAGACTTTGAACGGTTTACTGCACTTTTTAATGAAAATAGTGCCTCGCAAAAGGAGCTGGATGATATCACGGCCAATTACGAAATGTCCAAAGCACGTTTGAACGCTGCCAAAGAAATGAAAAACGAGGTAAACGCCCAATTGTCCTATGCCAATATTCGCGCCCCTTTTAGTGGCGTGGTAACGAATAAATTTATAAAAGCTGGAGATATGGCAAACCCGGGAATGCCTTTATTGGAGGTAGAAGCTCCTGGAAAATTTCAGGTCATGGCTATGGTTCCAGAATCTGAAATAGTGGGTATTACAAATAATACCAAGGTAGATGTACTCATCAAAGCGTTGAACAAAGTTGTTACGGGTACGGTAACAGAAATTAGTACCTCTGCAAAGAATACGGGCGGACAGTACATGGTTAAGGTAGTCTTAGAAGAAACCGATGCGAATATACTATCGGGGATGTATGCTACTGTGCAGTTACCAATAAAAGGAAAAGAAGCCTCAAGTGCTATAATGATACCATTAGAAGCCGTAGTTGAAAATGGGCAACTTAGCGGAGTATATACCGTAAGCCAAAGCAATACCGCTTTGTTACGCTGGTTACGTTTGGGAAGAACCATCGGTGATGAGGTAGAGGTGCTCTCAGGCCTATCTGCTGATGAGCAGTATATCATTAAATCCGAGGGTAAACTCTATAACGGCGCAAACATTTCAATTCAATAAAAAGCTTGCGTTAGGGATTGCAACGGTTACCCCACAGAGAACGATAGTTGCTGAGGAGTAAGAGTGTAAAGCCCGCCCGAAGGCCCAACTAATAATATAAAAAGAATGAAGGAAGGAATAGCAGGCAAGATTGCCAAGATGTTCATAAGCAGTAAATTAACGGTGCTTTTAATGATTGTTTTCATGGTCATTGGGGTGTACAGTTCATTTCTGATACCTCGTGAGGAGGAACCACAGATAGATGTGCCCATGGCAGATATTTTTGTTGGCTATCCCGGTGCGAGTCCGACCGAGGTGGAGTCCCGCGTCATAAAGCCATTAGAGCAATTGATCAGCAATATTAAAGGGGTGGAATATGTGTATTCGACATCCATGAAGGAGCAGGGGATGGTCATTGTACAGTTTTATGTTGGCGAAGATATTGAGCGCTCCTTTGTAAAGCTGTACAATGAGATCAATAAGCACATGGACCAAATGCCGAAAGGGGTAACTTTTCCTTTGGTAAAGACCCGTGCCATTGATGATGTACCCATGTTGGGTTTAACACTTTGGAGCGAAAACTACGATAGTTACCAGTTGGGCCAGATGGCACAGGAGCTGGAGAGCGAGATCAAGAAGGTAAACGATGTGGCCGTAACCCATAAAATAGGAGGGCAGGACCGCCAATTGCGCGTGGTGCTGGACAAGGAAAAGCTAGCAGCCAGTGGACTGGATTTTTTAACGGTGGCCGAAATGATAGAGGCGAATAATGCGCAATTAAGTTCGGGCAGTTTTGATAAGAACGATACCGAATTTCTGGTAACTACAGGGAATTTTCTAGCAACGGTAAGCGATGTGGAGAACCTTGTTGTGGGCGTACAACAGAACCGTCCTATTTACTTGAAACAAGTGGCACAAATTATAGATGGTCCAGAAGTACCTCAGAATTACGTAAGCCTTGGTTTTGGCCAGGCTAGCGATAAGGCCGAAGCGTACCGGTCGGAATATCCAGCGGTGACGCTTTCTGTAGCTAAACGAAAGGGTGCGGATGCCATGAATATCGCAGAAGTAATTATTGATAAGGTAGACCACCTGCGGACAACGCTGATTCCGGACGATGTACATGTGGAGGTGACGCGAAATTATGGGGAAACTGCTTCACACAAGGTATCGGAACTATTGTTGCACCTTATTGGGTCTATCATTGCAGTAACCTTTGTGGTGATGTTGGCCATGGGTTGGCGTGGCGGTCTCGTAGTATTTTTATCGGTGCCCATTACGTTTGCACTGACCTTATTGAGCTATTACATGCTAGATTATACTTTAAACAGAATAACCCTTTTTGCTTTGGTATTTGTTACCGGTATTGTGGTAGACGACTCCATAATCATAGCCGAGAACATGCACCGGCATTTTCGAATGAAGCGACTGCCCTTTAAGCAAGCGGCGCTTTATGCCATTAACGAAGTGGGCAACCCTACTATTTTAGCCACCTTTACGGTGATAGCTTCGGTATTGCCTATGGCTTTTGTTTCCGGTTTAATGGGGCCGTATATGGCGCCAATGCCTATTGGAGCTTCGATAGCCATGATTTTATCCTTATTTGTGGCCTTAACGATTACGCCATATTTAGGTTATATTTTCTTGAGGGAAAAGGAAAAAAAGGGACAGCCGGAAAAGGTAGAAAAGCCGTTGGAGGATACCCTTATTTATAGGTTATACGATAAATTTGAACGACCGTTGATAGAGAATTCTAAAAAACGCTGGTTGTTCTTGGGAGGTACTTTTCTTTTATTGATCGGGTCCATGGTGCTGTTCTTTACAAAATCGGTTGCGGTGAAAATGTTGCCTTTTGATAATAAGAACGAATTTCAAGTGGTAATTGATATGCCCGAAGGTACTACATTGGAACGCACGGGAGTTGTTGCCAAGGAAATTGCTCAATATCTAGCTACCCGACCCGAAGTGATCAACTATCAAAACTATGTTGGCACTTCTGCACCCATTACTTTTAATGGTCTGGTACGGCATTATGATTTACGCGGTGGTAGTAACATGGCCGACATTCAAGTGAATTTGGTAGATAAGGGAGAACGTAGTGCCCAAAGTCATGATATAGCAAAACTATTGCGTCCAGAAATACAGCGTATTGCTTCGAAGTACAATGCTAATGTAAAATTAGTGGAAGTGCCCCCAGGACCGCCAGTTTTGTCTACCATTGTAGCCGAGGTTTATGGGCCGGATTATCAAGAGCAGATGCGGATTGCAGATGAAATTCAAGGTATCCTAAAAAATACCGAAGATGTGGTGGATATCGATTGGATGGTAGAAGCTGACCAAAAAGAGTATCAATTCACCATTGATAAGGAAAAGGCTATGCTGTACGGCGTAGCACCCATGCAGGTTGCCCATACCATGAACATGGCCTTGAGCAACCGTCCTGTCACTACCTTATATGATGAGGATGCCACCCAGCAAATAGGTTTAATCTTGGCATTGGATGAAAAGGAAAAATCTACCATAAACGATATCAGCCAGTTAAAAATTGCTTCTAAGATGGGTACAATGGTTCCTATTGCCGATTTGGTAGATATACAGGAAACCGCAAGTGCAAAAAGTATTTACAGAAAGAACCAAAAACGGGTGGTGTATGTCTTGGCAGATATGGCGGGTGAATTGGAGAGTCCGGCATACGCTATTTTAGGGATGGAGGAGAAGCTAAAAGAGATTTCTTTACCTAAGGGCTATGAAATTCAGGAGCTATATTTAGGTCAGCCCGATTTTGAAGATAATTTTACGGTTAAATGGGACGGTGAGTGGCAAATAACCTTAGAGGTATTCCGTGATCTAGGAATTGCGTTTTTGGGAGCTATTATCTTGATTTATATTCTAATTGTAGGATGGTTTCAAAACTTTAAGGCTCCAATCGTAATGATGGTAGCGATACCACTTTCCCTAATCGGCATTGTTTTAGGGCATTGGATTATGGGTGCATTTTTTACCGCTACCTCTTTTATAGGAATGATTGCACTGGCCGGTATTATGGTGCGAAACTCCGTATTACTTATCGACTTTATCAATTTGCGTTTGGAAGATGGTATACCGCTAAAGCAGGCTGCCATTGAAGCGGGTGCTGTACGAACAACTCCAATTCTGTTGACTGCAGGTACCGTGGTTATTGGTGCTTTTGTAATTCTTTTTGACCCTATTTTTCAAGGCTTGGCCATTTCATTAATGGGAGGGACCATTGTTTCCACTTTCTTGACATTGTTAGTGGTGCCATTGGTGTACTACATGATAGAAAAGGATAAAAGCTCCCTACATCACAAAGAGGGAACTAGCAAGTAGGAACTAAAAAGTTGAAGTTATAAGGACTAGAGTGCATGCGAGGCGGCAAATTTTCGAATTAGCTAGCAAGGTTCAATAGATTGCCACCTGCCTCGCAAAGACAAGAAAGTAAAAAAAGGGTTCCTGACTTCTCAGGAAGAAAATTAAAATTTTATAAATGAAACTACTAATTGTAACAGTCGTTGAAGAGTTCGAAAAAGATATCCTAGGACTTTTTAAGGAGGCAAAGATTGAGAGCTTTAGTGGCTCCGACATTGATGGCTATAAAAACCCTACTTCTATGGTAAGGACCTCAAGTTGGTTCCCGAGCCAGAAAAGTGGAGTGGAGTCTAGCTTGTTTTTTTCCTTTACAAAAGATGATACTATTGATGTCATTTTTAAGCTCATAAAAGATTTCAATAGTAGTCTGGAAACAGATAATCCTATAAAAGCCGTGGTATTACCCATTGAAAAATCAATTTAATTTTAAATAAATAGCAACATGTTAAATACATATTTTAGAGTAATCGTAGGGACAATGGTATTGATAAGCGTTGTACTATCTGCATACGTAAGTATAAACTGGTTATGGTTTACCGTATTTATAGGAGTTAATTTAATACAATCGGCATTTACAAAATGGTGTTTGTTAGAAACTATTCTTATGAAATTAGGCGTAAACAAATAACGGTAGTTGTGGCGTTTGGAGAATCCCGTAGCGCTTACGAGGCTTATATTACCTACGTCCTTGCCTTAATTAATGGTGCAGTATGTTCATTAGCTTTGTATGAACCTGTTGGGTAGAAGGTGAATCGCTATCTCTAAGTGTAGTGATTTTAGTTTGGTTTAACTTGCTAGGGCTTTACTGTTTGTCCCAAAATAACTACCATTTGTCCAATAAAGGACAATTAATATAGCATGTTTGCGTTCATTGCAACTGCGATAGTAGCCTACGTACCCTTATGCTATTTTCTCCATAATTTCATTTTCTCCATAATATTTCTTCTGAAAAACCTGAGTTTTTATCGATAATCGGTAAAAACATCAAAAACCTATGAATTTTTGTTAAGTATTGGGCAAAAACCTTTTTGCAACTTTGAGGTATTAACCCAAAATCTTAATATCATGAGAAATCTTTTACATCAAAAAGTCTCGGTTGGATGCTTTGCAGTGTTATGCTGTATGGCGTTGAATGGGCAAAGAACGGCATTTGCATCTATAGAAAAACACAAAATGGATGCTACTATGAAGCGAATGGAGAATTTCAAGGAGTTGAAATCTATGGGCTACTCGGAAAAAGAAGTGTATCAAGACCTAGGTAATGCAAACTTTCTATCTGAAAATTATGAGCAGGCACTTTTTTGGTATGATCGTTTAATGGATTTAAGCGATGATGGGCTATTGGAAAGCTCTTACCAGAAACGATACGATCATGCCGTTTCCAAGCTTGGTAGTATGATGAGCGCGGAGGACGAAGCAGATGAGAACTGGACGGAGTTGGTGCGTGCCGATTACCAAATGACCCAAGCTTCTCCAAAAAAAGGTAGCCTTTCGTTTAGGGATAGGTTCAAGCCCCTGAATTTAGGACTGGACAAAGAAGAATTGGTAGTAAGGGATAAGATAATAGATCCTAGCCTTCTTAAAGAGGTCACAGCCAGTAAAAAAAAGTTGGACTATGAAACTCCTGTTTCATTGACCAGAGACGGGCAAACAGCGTATTATAGCAAAACGGTTTTCGTAAAGCCAACAACTGGAATCTTCTCAAAGAAAGAACCAGTTCATAAGGTGTATAGAGCGGATAAGGTACAGGGAAAGTGGAAAACCATAAGGGAACTTGCTTTATGTCCCAAGGAGTTTTCTGCGTTGCATCCTGCCATATCCCCTGATGGGAAACGCCTTTTCTTTGCATCGAATATGCCCGGTACCTTCGGTGAATTTGATATTTATGTTGCATCTATTCACAGTAATGGCGGAATAGGAACCGCTAAAAACCTAGGAGAAAAAGTAAATACAGAACGTAACGACATGTATCCAAAAGTTATGGAAGGTAATACATTGGTCTTTGCCTCCGAAGGCCATAAGGGTTACGGAGGTTTGGATATGTATACTGTACAAGTATCGCAAAGAAGTGTTGGTCTCGCGATTAATATGGGAGGATCGGTCAACAGTTCAGAAGACGATTTTGCTTTGCAACTGGCTCCGCAAAAGGGAATGGCCTACGTGGTCTCCAATCGAGGAGGTCAAAACAAGACAGCCCACAAGATTGCCTATACCTATGTAGGGAAAGAGGTTGCTCCCGAAGGTGATTTTCGATTGTTGGAAGCATTGAACACAAGCGGACAAGAGAAGTATTCTTCATCGGTTTTTGAAGACGAATAGTTTTTAAAACCACGTTTTGCGCAAGGAATACCCAACCTTTTAAATGCGCTTTTAATTGACCTTTTAACATCAGTTTCTAATTCTAATTAATTGGTTTAGCGACTGTTGTAGGACATTATTTTACCTAAAACATAAAACATATTCAAATGGACTTCACACATAAAATGGCTGTAAGATTAGTTCTTTTTTTACTTTTTACTACTCTAGGTGGAAACTTACCGATACTTAGTCAAGAGGCGAAAACTGAGATTGCTACTTCGGGAGCATACCACAATCAACTTTTTTTTAATCGATTTTTAATTAACCCTACCTTTTCTTTGGTTCGGGAAAATAAATCTTATTTAAACATACTGCACCGAAACCAATATGCAACGTTCGATGATAATAGTCAAAACTATTTTTTGGGCTTTAGTAATAAGTTGAACGACCGAACAGCAGTAGGTATAGGAGTCTATAGTCAATCAACTGGTGTACTACAAGAATTTGGATTTAATGCTAATTACGCCACAGCTGTAAACTTAGGTGCGAACAGTAAGCTGGCTTTTGGTACCAATATCACTTATATAAATAAGGGTGTGGATAAGAATAGGGTGGTCATATCGGAACAAGACCCAACTATTTCCGATGCCAGGAAAGAAAGTAAGATTGCCATACAACCCGGAATGAATCTATCCTTAGGTAATTTTGATTTTGGAGTTTACGCAGAAGACTTATTTCGGTACAATCAGACTACGGAAGAGTTTGTAATGAACTTATCCTTGAATAGTGTAAAGGCATCTGTTCAATATACCCATGAGTTTCAGGCGACCAGAGGACTTTTTCAAAACGCTCGGTTGATGCCTTTGGCACAAATAGGCCAGAACTTGGACGGTAGCCTTTATTACTTAGGCTCATTGGTATTGGATATGCCAAATTATGGTTGGTTACAGACCACGATAGATCAAGAGTATGGCATGTCTGCAGGGGTAGGTTTTAATTTGAGCAAAACCATGTCTCTTGGGTATTTAATGGAGAAAGACCTATCACGGCAGGAAGCCAATTTAGGATGGAACCATGAGTTATCCTTGGCTTATACATTCAAAAACGAAAATAGTATGGCCAATAGTTATGTAGACAATTCAAACGATAGTAAGATAGATAGAATCGTACGTAATTACGAGGCGCAGATTTCTGATTTGTTGGCCGAAAAGGATAAAAAGGAAAAGGAAGCCAAGTTCAATGAGCAAATAGCCAATGGAGCTCTGGATGAAAACACCTTGGCCTATCAAAACAAGCTTATTTTAGATGAACTTATGATACGTCAAGATTCTATCGAGGCATCCCGTATTGCCGCTTTTGAGAATCGATTTGAGACTATCGTTAGACTTTTACGTAACGATATCAAAGACAATATAAAATCAAGCTTACAGGGATACAGCAAAGAAGAGGAAACGTATTTGGCCAGTACTACTACTAATACTGAGAAGGAGAGCAAATACAATGATTTTGATAGAAAGGAATATGCTGAATTACCAGTTAAAGTGTTGGGAGATGCAGATGCCATTGGGATTAAATCGGGTTACTATGTAATTGCCAATGTATACAAGAATAAAAAATATTTGAATGCTTTTGTAGAAAGTTTAGAGAAAAAGGGGCTACAGCCAAAGCAATTTTACAACAAGGAGAATGGTCTACATTATGTTTATTTGGCTGATTATGATGCTAAGCAGGAGGCGGAGGTGGCTTCAGTATCCGATTTGGGAGGTAAGTATAGAGCCGAAAAATGGATTATGCAGGTAGACCGTTCTACAGCGACTGCTTCTAATATATATGAAGATGATGAGGCCTTCTATAGTCGGGAAGAGTAACAACATACAAAAAAGATTGTATTTGATTGTTTAATATATATGTTTTAGTGGATTGTCGATAAAGGGAGGGAAGGTATCCGGGGGGATGGCCAAACCCTCCTTTTTCGTTTAATAGTTTTACACTTTCGATAGGTAAAAAAAGCAGCTTTTATGCTATTTATATCGACGAACGGTAGTTAATAGTGGTATTTGAACGAAAATAGCCACAAATTCAACTAACATATTTTGATATTATATATATTTCAAATCGAGTAAAGCTATATAGCAAGTTGTTTAACCCCAAATCCCCCCAAGAATATGGATAATTTTTACCTACTATTCCGCTTGAAAAAAGGTTCAGGAATTTTCCTGATGAGAACAACACTTTTAAAGTTCTTAGATAAACAGACTACTTTTTTCAATTTTTATGGCTACGAGTATACGCTCAAGTTGTAAATACCTACTAAGATAGGACCATCATTTATTTTATTTTAGGAACTTACTCTTATATCAATAAATAATACCTGAGTTAGGTATTATATGCCTTATTATCAGTTAGTTAATAAGAGTGATATTCGTATGCCTTTTTTCCCTAAACCACCGAGGCTTAGGGGGTGTTCTTCCTGTTGCTGGTTTATTGTAAAACAGACTTAGATACACCTAACTAAAGACCTTATTAAATTATGTTACTCTGCTATTTATGAGCAGGTTATCATGCTAACCCTTTATTATGAAAACTCAAAACTCAAGAATTATTGTCATAGAAAAAGATGAACTGTCAAGTGCTGCATATAAATCTTATTTTGAACCTTTGAACGAGTATGTTTTAGCTAACACGTATACCAATTTAACCAAGGCGTTAAAGGAATTCAAAGTAACAAAACCGGATATTATTATCTGTGAAGTAGCTTTGGAAAACGGTAATGGTATAGACGCCATTAGCTTGTTTAGAAAGAAGGATAAGAATGTTCCAATCATTATGATAAGTGGTAATAATGATTTTGATCTTATAAAAAAAGCCTTCAAAGAAGGCGCCAACGGCTATCTTACAAAACCTATGAGTTCGGAAAAACTACATTACGCATTGGTTAGTGTGCAACGCGAAGGAGCTGCTTTGAGCAATGATATTATCAAGAAAGTAGTGGCAAACTTCCATAAAAAGTCTTTTAACTTCTTTTCGGAAAGAGAGAATCAAATTGTGGATTACTTGTTCAAGGGTGCTACCTACAAAATGATTGCAGACAAACTGTTTGTTACGACAAGTACCGTCAATTTTCATATCCAGAATATTTACTTGAAACTGGATGTAAATTCAAAATCAGAAGCCTTGACCAAGTTGGAACGTATGTAAAATAGATGTTTTGATGAAAGGAGATTATAAATCCAGTTGCGCAATACAAAAGCCTTTCGGTTTTGTCGCAAGAATTTTTAAATGTAGTATTTCGTTGTAAATCAATATTTTATGATAATCCAGAAGATTATGGTCTAAACTGGATACTAGAAATATCGGAGCCATAGTTTCATCTGCGCATTTTTGTGCCTATTTTAGAGAATCGAAATGTTTTCGTGATTTTATAAATGAAGCAGATGTACTATTTAGGTCTCGATATAGGAAGTTCTTCGGTTAAGGTAGCCTTGGTGAACGCTAAAACTGGTAAGAGTTTGAGCGTTGTTCAAGAACCGGAAACCGAAATGTCTATGATGGCCGTAAAAAATGGCTGGGCGGAGCAAGATCCGGAAGATTGGTGGAAACATGTATGCGAGGGAATTGCCAAGATTACAACTAAAAATAATATTGCAGCTTCCGAAATAGGGGGTATCGGTATTTCCTACCAAATGCACGGTTTGGTTTTGTTGGACGTCGAAGGAAATGTTTTACGGAATTCCATTATTTGGTGTGATAGCCGAGCGGTGGAAATTGGCCAACAAGCTTTCGAGGCCATAGGAGAAGATAAATGTGCGGCACACTTGCTCAATTCCCCATCTAATTTTACAGCTTCCAAACTAAAATGGGTAAAGGAAAAGGAGCCTGAAATCTACAAGCGAATTCATAAATTTATGTTGCCTGGCGATTATATTGCGTACCGTTTATCGGGAATTATGAATACAACGGTATCTGGACTTTCCGAAGGAATATTTTGGGATTTTAAGAAAGATGACCTTGCGGATATTCTTATGGACTATTTCGGTTTTGATGGCAGTAAAGTGCCAGAAGTTGTGCCTACGTTTTCAGAACAAAGCACAGTAAACAAAAAAGGAGCTTCTGAAAGCGGATTAAAAGCCGGAACCCCAGTTCTTTACAGGGCCGGCGACCAACCCAATAATGCTTTGTCCCTCAATGTCTTCAATCCGGGAGAGGTAGCGGCAACGGGTGGTACTTCGGGTGTAATTTATGCGGTAACAGATAGCCTTTCGGTAAAGGAATATGCACGAATAAATAATTTTGCCCATGTGAATTATGAATCGGGAAAGAAACTTCGAATTGGTAAATTGCTCTGCATCAATGGGGCTGGAATTATGTACCGTTGGCTATTGAACAATTTAGCCGTAAACTCTTACGAAGAAATGAACGAATTGGCAGCTTCGGTTCCCGTAGGATCAGATGGGGTCTGTATCATTCCCTTTGGTAACGGAGCGGAACGTATGTTAAATAGTAAGGACATTGGCACCCGAGTGCTCAACATCAATCTGAACAACCATACAAAAGCACATTTGTGCAGAGCCGCTTTGGAGGGAATCGCCTTTTCCTTTGTGTACGGCATGGAAATCTTAAAGTCGGACGGTAGTAAGGTTAACGTGATGCGGGCCGGTAATGATAACCTTTTCCGCTCGGAAATATTTTCGAATACGGTGGCTACGCTTATTTCGCACGACATAGAAATATACAATACTACGGGAGCTATTGGTGCGGCTAGGGCGGCGGACCTTTACAAAGGAGATTTTGAGGTGTTCGGAAAACGAATCATAGAAAATGATTATGTGATGACCTACAAACCTTACAAGGATACGGAAACCTACAAAAAGGCATATGACCTATGGAAAAAGGAATTAGAAAATTTATTAAAAACGACATAAGATGGCAATATTAGGAGATAAGGAATACTTTAAGGGTATTGGGGAAATTAAGTTTGAAGGGAAGGAATCCGATAACCCCTTGGCATTTAAATACTATAATCCAGAGCAGATTGTGGCGGGCAAGACCATGCGCGACCATTTTAAATTTGCCATTGCCTATTGGCATACCTTCTGTGGTCAAGGTTCTGACCCTTTTGGACCCGGAACGCAAAGTTTTGAGTGGGACAAGGCGTCAGACCCAATAAGAGCTGCAAAGGACAAAGCAGATGCTGCCTTTGAGTTTATTAGCAAAATGGGCTTTGATTACTTCTGTTTTCACGATTTTGACCTTATTCAGGAAGCGGCGACTTTTGGTGAATCCGAAAAGCGCTTGGCTACAATTACCGATTATATAAAAGAGAAAAAAGCAGCTTCCGGTATTAAATTACTATGGGGAACGGCTAATTGTTTTTCCAATCCCAGATATATGAACGGTGCCGCTACCAATCCCGATTTTAAGGTGGTGGCAAGAGCTGGTGGACAGATTAAATTAGCATTGGATGCTACCATTGCCCTGGACGGAGAAAACTATGTCTTCTGGGGCGGACGCGAGGGCTATATGTCGCTTTTAAATACTGATATGGGTAGGGAATTGGATCATATGGGCCGGTTTTTGGTCATGGCCCGTGATTATGCAAGGGGGCAAGGGTTTCAAGGAAATTTCTTTATTGAGCCTAAACCGATGGAGCCTATGAAGCACCAGTATGATTTTGATACCGCTACTGCAATCGGTTTCTTAAAGGAATACGGTCTGGATACCGATTTTAAAATAAATATAGAAGTGAACCATGCTACTTTGGCACAACATACGTTTCAGCATGAAATAGCGGTGGCTGCAAAAGCCGGAATGCTAGGTAGCTTGGATGCCAACCGTGGCGATTACCAAAACGGATGGGATACCGATCAGTTCCCCAATAACATTTTAGAAACCACGGAAGCCATGTTGGTTTTCTTGGAAGCTGGAGGGTTAAAAGGTGGGGGAGTGAACTTTGATGCGAAAATAAGAAGGAATTCAACCGATTTGGACGATGTTTTCCATGCACACATTGGCGGTGCCGATAATTTTGCCAGAGCTTTAATTACTGCCGATAAGATTATTTCCTCTTCTGCCTATACAAGCTTAAGGGAAAAACGTTATAGTTCTTTTGATTCTGGAAAAGGAAAGAATTTTGAGGATGGGAAACTGGATTTAAACGACCTTTATAAAATTGCGACAGAAAATGGCGAGTTAACATTGCAAAGTGGCAAGCAAGAGATGTTCGAAAATATCGTGAATCAGTTTATATAAAAATCCTATTGTAGGTAGTTGGCAGCAGGATTCAGTTTCAAGACTGAATCCTTTTGTTTTTTAATTAATTTAGAAGCAAACCTATTAATTTTTTAAAAGTTTTGTACAGCAGTCACAAAATGTACATCATACCTTTAGTTGCAATTATTACACAACTTTCGGACCTGTTTTTTAGTTTTATGGATGCGAAGTTGGCTAAATTCAGGAAGCTGATCTTAGCTATTATTTAAATGGTATCCGGATGCGGATGTACCCATGGTGCCCTGTATTCCCGAGTTAATAATTTGGTAGCTTCAACATCATTTACTACAGTCCTGGTTGTAGGGTCGTACACCAAAGCCCTACCCAAATCCATAGACAAGTTTGCTAAAATGCAACTTGCTGAAGAAATATGCCCTTCTTCAATATTGGCAATGGGTCGGGTTCCGTTTTCAATGGCTTCAAGAAAATTAATCATATGGCCTCTTGTGGCAGGTGCGGCATGGAGTTCGTTATCTTTCTCTACTAAATCTTCAGGATATTTTTCCTTTTCGTACAATACGTCAAAATGTATGGGCTTTCCCTCTCCGAGGGGGATAAAATCGGCTTGCATAGGGCTTCCTTTTAGTACCCCTTTGTCGCCATAAATGAAAAATGCCCACGGATATTCTTTGTCTGCTGGATTTCCCCAAGATCGGTGCTGCCATACGCAGTTAAGTTCCGGATACTCAAAAACAGCCGACTGGGTATCGGGAATGTTAGATTTCCCTCCTTTTTGTACATAGATACCGCCTTGGGAACTAATCTTTAAGGGCCAGCCCAAATCCAACATCCACCGTACGGTATCCAACATGTGCACGCACATGTCGCCCATAATGCCGTTACCGTATTCCCTAAAGGTGCGCCACCATCTTTTATGTGGAATTCCATCATAAGGTCGCAATGGTGCGGGACCTGTCCATAAATCGTAATCCAAAAAATCCGGCACAGGTTTTAAGGGAGGATTGCCGTCTGCGCGCATGTGGTAATAGCAGCACATTTCTACGTGGGCGATGTTGCCTAGGAGTCCTGCATCCACAATTTCTTTTTTTACATCTATTAAATGCGGTGTACTTTTTCGTTGGGTGCCCACTTGTACCACTCGATCGTATTTTCTACCGGCCGCGACCATGGCTTCACCCTCCATAACATCTACACTGGTAGGTTTCTGAACGTACACATGGGCTCCTGCTTTTAAGGCATCAATACACTGAAGCGCATGCCAATGGTCTGGAGTACCGATCAATACGATATCCAGCTTACTATGTTCAAGCATTTCCCTGTAATCGACATATTGCTTCGGTTTCTTGCCAGATTTTTGACGTTGCGATACCAACTTAGCTACTTCGTTTAAATGATTTTGGTCTACATCGCAAATGGAAACCACATCTACGTTGGCCACCTGTATTAATTTAAAAAGGTCACTGGTCCCATACCACCCGGCACCTATCAGCCCGATACGTTTTGGAATTTCATTTTTAAAATATTCAAAACTATAAGTGCTTACCGAGGAAAGTAGGAGAGATGCTGAGGTGCCTTTAATAAAGTGTCTTCGATTCATAATTGTGATAGTGTAGCGTTCCTGTAATTGGAAAAATAAAGAAATTAAAGGTTTAAGATACGTAATAGTGGGCACTTGCCCACATCGTCAGTCATGAGACGGTTGCCATTGATTAAAATTGAGTGTAATACATCCATAAAATTAAATATAATGGATATTACCAAAAGTTGATATGGTACCTATGGTATTTTGTTATTCCCTGTACTTTTGGTGTAACTGGACACTACATTTTTGGTCGTTCGTATAAAAAACATTTATTGTATGAATCAAAATCCTTAACTTAACTACCAAAATTACTATACATGCAAATAAAAGAATCTACAGAAGTATTTGATGTTATCATCGTAGGATCAGGTGCTGGAGGTGGGATGGCTACAAAACAATTGGCAGACGCTGGTCTTAAAGTAGCAGTGGTAGAGGCCGGACCCTATTTTGATCCTGCCGATCCAAAAACAATGACACAATTAAAATGGCCTTATGACTCGCCTAGAAGAGGTGCTGGAACCGACCGTGCATTCGGAGAATGGGATATGTCCTATGGTGATTGGGAAGTTAAAGGCGAACCTTACACTCATGAAGAAGGAACCACTTTTAAATGGTGGCGATCTAGAATGTTAGGTGGCAGAACTAACCACTGGGGTCGTATTTCGCTTCGTTTTGGTCCTAAAGATTTTAAGGGTAAAACACGTGATGGTTACGGTGAGGATTGGCCTATAGGTTATGATGACGTGAAACCCTATTACGATAAGGTTGATAAATTAATCGGGGTATTTGGTACCAACGAGGGGCTTGAAGATGATCCAGATGGCTTTTTTCTTCCACCACCAAAACCAAGATTACATGAACTCTTTTATATTAAGGGAGCACGGAAAAGTGGCGTTCCTGTAATTCCTGGACGGTTGTCCATGTTAACAAAGCGTATTAATAACGAACGAGGTATCTGTTTTTACTGTGGCCAATGTAGTCGTTCCTGTTCAGTGTATGCAGATTTTTCTGCAGGTAGCTGCTTAATATTTCCAGCTCAGAAAAGTGGGGGACAGGTAAAACTTTTTGTCAACTCCATGGTACGTGAAGTGACCACCAATGAAGAAGGTAAGGCCACAGGCGTATCCTATATTAGTAAGGACGATCGAAAAGAATACAAATTAAAGGCTAAAGTGGTGGTATTGGCAGCTTCGGCTTGTAGTTCTGCCCGTATCCTATTAAATAGCAAAAGTAAACAGCATCCCAATGGTTTAGGAAATAGTAGTAACCTTATTGGTAAATATCTTCATGATTCTACCGGAAGTAGTGGTATGGCTTTTATACCAGACCTTATGAATCGCGATGTATCCTATAACGAAGATGGAGTAGGAGGTATGCATGTCTATAGCCCATGGTGGGGAGATAATAAGAAATTAGATTTTCCAAGAGGGTATCACATTGAAGTTTGGGGCGGTATGGGGCAACCCAATTATGGCTTTGGTTTTGACCAAGGTAGCTTTAATAAGTTGGTAGGACTTCCCTCTGGTGGATATGGAGATAAACTTCGCGATGAGGTCAAGTCTTATTATGGTGCAATTGTAGGTTTTGGGGGTAGAGGTGAAGGTTTGGCGGTTAAAGATAATTATTGTGAAATAGACCCAACTACCGTAGATGATTATGGCATTCCGGTTCTTAAGTTTAACTATAAATGGTCTGATATTGAGGTGCGACAAGCCAAACACATGCAAGATACTTTTGAGGAGATTTCGCATAACATGGGCGGTATTTATTTGAATAAGCCAGGAAAAGACCGAGACTATGGTCTTCATGCACCAGGAGAAATTATACATGAAGTGGGTACTACCCGTATGGGCAATGACCCAACCACATCGGTAACCAATAAATTCAACCAGTTACATGATGTAGATAATGTGTTCATAGTAGATGCCGGGCCTTTTGTATCCCAAGCGGATAAAAACTGTACCTGGACGATTATGGCACTATCATGGAGAGCAAGTGATTATATTATTGAACAATTGAAACAGCAAAACATCTAACGTATGGCAATGGATAGAAGAAAAAGTATACAGACCATGATTTTAGGTGCGGGAGCATCGGCATTGGCTTTTCACGGTTGTAAAACTGAAGATAAAACTGCGGATGAAGCATTAACGATTCCAGAGGACACTAAGTATTTTGGTAGGACACCGGATGAGTTGGAGCGAATCGAGAAATTGAATGCAGAACAGCTTTTTAATGAACACGAGATGGAAACGATAGCAGTGTTGAGCACTGTTATCCTTCCACCAAAAGAACCGCATGGCGGACCATTAGAAGCGGATGTGCCAGAATTCATCGAATTTATAGGTAAAGATATGCCAGTTATGAAAAACACCTTGCTTGGAGGTTTAATGTGGATGGATCATAAGAGCAATACCGAGTTTGGAACCGAATTCAAGTCGGCCACCTTGGAACAACAAAAACAGATTTGCGATGAAATTTGTTTTCATGATGATGAAATACCGTTGGATGACCAGCCTTTAGAAATACAGTTTTTTGCTCTAATGCGTAATCTTGTAGTTACTGGTTATTATACCTCTAAAGTGGGCATTGCCGACTTAGGGTATAAAGGAAACCAGCCCAATGTCTGGGATGGTGTACCACAAGAAGTTTTAGATAAACATGGCGTGGCTTACGATCCGGAATGGATAGCCAAATGTATTGACCAAAGTACCAGGAACACAGTGGCGACTTGGGATGATAAGGGCAATTTGTTGACCTAGTAACCGTAGGTCTCGAGGTTTTATTAGATTACTTACATATTTAATGAATACAGCATTTCCTGCTGTAGAAGAAAACAAATAAACCCACCTGTAAAGGTGGGTTTTAAGTATATATTCGAAATGATAAATAAAGTTGGAATTTCTCTTCTTGTTGTGTGCTTCTCTTTACCTGCTATGGCACAAGAAGTGGGGCTACAATTATATAGCCTTAGAAATCAATTCAAAGAGGACGTAAAGGGTACACTGGATCTTATAGAAACTTGGGGCATTACAAAATTAGAAGGTGGAGGTACCTACGGTATGGCCATGACCGATTTTAAAAAGGAATTAGGTACAAGGAACATGAATGTTGTTAGTGTAGGTGCCGGTTACGATGACCTAAAGGAGGGTAACTACGAGAAGATAATCTCCAATGCTAAGGCCTTTGGAGCTAAATATGTCATGTGTGCATGGATCAGTCATGAAAGCAATATGTTCGACCTTGAAAAAACAAAGGAGGCAACGATGGTTTTCAACAAGGCTGGGGAGGTTTTGAAAGAGGCAGGATTAACTCTTGCCTATCATGCCCACGGCTATGAGTTTAAGCCTTATAGAGACGGTACTTTATTTGATTATATGGCTAAAAATGCAAAGCATTTTGCTTTTGAAATGGATGTGTATTGGGTACACCAAGGGGGAGAGGATCCTTTGGCCTTGTTGAATAGATATCCCAAGAAATTTGTTTTGTTGCATTTAAAGGATATGGAAAAAGGAACACCCATAAACCAAACTGGCCATGCCGATGTGGAGACCAATGTTGTTCTAGGTGCTGGAGCAGTAGATATCGCAGGTGTGGTAAAACAATCCAAGGAACTGGGAGTTGTGAAATATATGTTTATAGAGGATGAGTGTTCAAGGGTCGTGCAACAGGTACCACTGAGTCTTTCGTATTTGGAGGGGTTAGACTAAAAGGTTTTAAGTATAGAATGTTTAGTAGGGTTATTACTTTCGATTTTTGGTGTTTTAAATGTAGAGTTTCAATTTCAGAAATGATAGTCAGGCCAGATTAAATATTATTCTTTAATGGCCAAACCAACCATAGAATCTGCCGTTCCATAGTATAAAAACCATTTACCCTTAAAATAGACCAACCCTTCGATAAATGTGGTGCCGGCTTTATACTGTCCACTAATCTCATGAGGTAGGCTTGGGCAGATAAAGGGAGTGTCCAATTTTTCAATCATTTTTGTGGGTTCGTTTTTATCGAACAATACCTGACCACCGCAATAGGTGCCTTCTGGATATTTACTTGTTGCACCTTCTCCACTAAGGTTTTTACCGTTATATAAAAGAAGTATACCGTTTTCTGTGTAAAGTGCTGGAGGTCCCGGTTCGGTTAAATGGCTATCAAATTCATTAAGGGTAGGAGTAAAGGAATATAGTAATTCTCCGTTTTCTTTAAGCGTAGGTTCCCAATCTATACCGTTGGAAGAAACCGCTAGATTCACGAAAAGTTCGCCCCAATACATCAAATATTTTCCATTTACTTTTTTGGCAATCAACCTTCCATCTACCAATTCCGTAACTATGGAACCGGACTTGCTCCATACATCTAAAAACTTACCATCATGGGCATCTTCAAAAACTGGACCTTGTTTCGTCCAATTGCGTAAATCCTTGGAAGTAGCGCTGGATAAGCGAGCGACATCGGTGTTCCATGCGGTGTAAAGCATAATGTATTCTCCATCTGGCGTTTCAACGATTCTTGGGTCCTCAATTCCTCCGGGTTGATCCCATTTGGAGAAATCGTCATTATCCGGATATAGTACAGGTTGTGGATGTTTTGTAAAGTTAATTCCATCGGTGCTATACGCTAACCCTATTCTAGAAGTTCTTCCACCAAGAATAGCTTCAGGATTATCTTCGGCCCTAAAGAGCACAAATACGGTGTCGTTACGCACAACGGCTCCAGGATTAAATACATCGGCCTTTTGCCATCTAACGGCTTTTTTACTTACTGGGTCATTGAAAACATAGCTAGAATCCGCCGTCATGATGGGATTTACCTTTGTTTTTTTGAAATCTAACATCCATTTTTCATTCGGAACAGTTTGGCTAGTTTCAGGTACTTCCTTTGCTTCTTTACAAGAAGTTGCTATAAACAATAAAAGAAATACGACAGCCGATAAATATCTCATTTGAAATTAGTTTTATCATCTAATATAAGTATAAAATTAGCATTTGGGTTTTTTATGGAGTAGGAATTGGGCACCATTATTTTATCAAAAAGTAAATTCCCCTATCTTCATATTTTAGAACAGAATTGTTTTACTTGTAATTTAGAAAATATTAAAAAGTTATCGGGTGAAGAATTGGATATACATATTAGCCTTGAGCACGCTATGCTGGTGTTGTAAAAATAAGTCGGCCACGCGTACTCAAAATGATACAATTGAACAAGATACGGTAATCATTAACTATACGGAGCCTACAAAGAACAAGGAGGAACACAAAAATGCCGTGCCAGAATTTAGTAGCTTACCGGATACCCTATTTATACGTTTGGCAGATTACAGCGATGGGTTTGCGTACGATATGCGGTATGCTACAGAAAACAATT
>CAZUIE010000022.1:19027-31535 GCA_964620945.1 uncultured Maribacter sp. | reverse complement strand
TCTTTAAGCACATTTCGTCACAAGGTCATATTGAAACCACTAAAAGAATATTTTTAAATAGTTACATTACCTCCTACATTCCGTATGCACTAAATTTTCCCAAGAAATATACCATTAAAATTAAGGGAAGAAAAGCACCAATAAAACTCAAACAATTATCCTCTTACCATCCAAAACCACGTTACTTCCCCACTAACCTATGCGAAAGTAAAGATTTGTGTTTGGATTTTCTAGGTGATGAAACTGCTCTATTGACCATCATCAACTCAGGGGCATACTACGGAAATCGATTTTCGATTTTTAAAGATTTTATTGATGATAGTTTTATAGAGATCAAAACTAAAAACATAAAAAACCTAATTATAGATATGCGTTCAAATAGTGGTGGCCCAGGAAACACAGGTGTTTACCTTTTGCGCTACTTGGTAAAGGAACCATTTATCTATAAAAAATTAGCAGAAGGTTCAAATATGGCGGGACAGTCCTTTAAACCCTTCGAAAACCGCTTTAAGAATGAAGTATATTTCTTAATTGATGGTGAAGGAGGGTCAACCACGGGACATATCTTATCTTTTGTCAAACAAAGAAAGTTAGCCACCATAATTGGTGAGGAATTAGGAGGCAATCACTTTTGTACCGGAGGACAAAGACCATTTAAACTATCGAATACAGATGTTTTCTACTGGGTCGGGCGGTATACCAATATTTCTTCGGCAGATAAGTTTCCAGATAACAGAGGTATAATGCCAGACCATTTCGTTGTACAAAACATCGAAGACTATTTAAATGACGTCGATAAGGTAATGGATTATACCATAAAACATATCCAAGAAAAATGAACAGAAGGCCTTATCTCGTTTTTTAAAATTATTACTACCTTTTATTTCATCATTATCCTAGTTTAATATGTACCGTCTATTTTATGAAATTCCACAGGATCTTTTTGTGAGTGCATTTCTAATCCAGAAATATTTCCATTTATATCAAGTACGAATTGGATGGTATATTGAGGATTATAAACATCTTTAAACTCCTTAGTAGCTTTAAAGAAGAACGAATTGTAATTTAAATGTTCTAATTGAAATTTATAGGTCGGTAAAATAGCAAATAATGCATCTTTTTCTTTTACTATTTTAATTTCTCCAAACCCTTTTGCAAAATAGGTCCCACAGAAAGAAACTAGAGGATGGCTGGGCATTTTATTTTTGTTAAGCTCTTGGTTAGCTGCGCTAGGCTTAAAGATTTCTGATACTACAATGGGATATTCTTCTGGATATGGACTAAGTTTGAATAACCTCCTGATAATATTATCGGTAATCATGTAAGGTAATTGAGAATTATCCTGATTTGTTAATACCACAATACCTATTTTTTCAAAAGGAAACATTACCAAATTTGAGCTAAAACCAAATGTGTTGCCACCGTGGTCTATTCTGTAATGGCCGTATGCACTTCTTAAACGCCACCCAAACCCATCTCCAAAAAGAAAAGCATCTTTCTCATAACGTCCTCCTTTAATATTTTGAAGCCTTGTAGCTTCATTTACATAATTTGGTGGAATAACCTGTTTTTCATTGAACATCCCGTTATCTAACCAAGTTAACATCCAATTAGACAAATCATTAACAGTACTTTTAATTGCCCCAGCTGGGCTAATGGAATTGAATTCTTCAAATTTTACTTTTTCTATCTTTCCTTCATATATCCCATATGGTAAAGAATAATTATTAGACTCCTTCAGTTCCTCAAGGTTGGTATATGAATTTTTCATTTCTAAAGGCTCGAATATTCTTTTTTTAATGTTTGAATCCCAACTCTTGTTTGTTATTTGTTCAACTATGGCTCCGGCAAGGGTATAACCCATATTGCTATACTCAAAGCTATTCTTAATTTCGCCCTCAGGTTTTAAATATCTAAGCCGTTGCACAACTTTTAACTTGTCTTTTTCTGGAAAAAACACCTCTGAAGTCCCTTGATTCCCTATTCCGCTTCTATGACTTAAAAGATCTTCTATGGTAATGAGGTTATCCATTTTTTCATTATAAAACTGAAATTGAGGAATATATAGATTGGGTTTGTTTTTAAGGGAAAGCTGACCTTTGGATTCTAAAATACCCAGAAGGGCTCCAGTGAAGGCTTTTGTTGTTGAACCTATAGGAAAGGCTGTATTGGCATTTACAGGTAACATATTTTCTAGATCCCGATAACCAAAACCATGCGAATAAATAACTTTATTCTCTTTCACTACGGCAATGGCAAGACCCACTGCATTATAATGTTTTACTAATTGGTTTATATCATTGTCAATCCCATTTAATTCTAAAATATTCTGTTGCCCAAAACAGAGATGAATAGATAATAAACACAAGAGTGTGTAGGTAAATTTCATTTTAATATTAATTTTTATTTGGTTAAAATTATTTTGAGATGACTCAAAAGCCGCTATTATCAAAGTTTCTTGAAAACTATATTTTTAAGGTTTTGCCCTGATAATTTGAATCCAGAAATACTATTATTTGAATCGATTATGAAATCTATCTCTCCAAAGAAGGATTGTTTTGAATAAAAGCTGTTTTTTGCGATGGGGTATAATGTTATAGGATAATTAATCGTGCCATGAACTGCGGTTAACTTATCATCTACCTGCAACAGTTCATAAGTTGTATTATATTCCGAATTCTTATATATTCCAATAAATTCCTCTAAATTCAAACGCTCTGTCTTTGGTAAATTGATAGTGACCTTTTTTGCAGGATAGGTAAAGTCAGCGATATGAAAATCCAAGCCATCTTTATAAAATTCAAACTTAGAATGTGGTATAAATGGAAATTGAAATATATTTTGGTCGATCCTCGGAAGTACCGCTTTTTCCGATGAACCAAATTCTTGAAAGTATAATTCATCATCTTTTGATATAAAAGTATAATAGGTTCCGGGAAACACTTGGTAGGTTCCTTCAAAAGCTTTTAATTGCTTTTTGTTCCAATTTGTTTTATTTATACTTTTCTCCTTTATAAATTCTGGCAAAAGAATTTCCAATGATTTATACATAATATCCAATCCTGAAAAATCTCCTTTATTTGACAAGAAAACCAAAGATAATTGATGTTCAGGAGCATGTAAGATATACGAACGATAGCTTGCCGTTCCTCCGCCGTGAAACACAATGTCTACACCTTTATAATTGGCAAACTGTAATCCTAAACCATAGTTTATTTTTTTACCTGAATTCAAAAATGTGGGCAATTCCATTTTTTCATAGAACTTGCGCTTACCTAAAGTTACTTTTTGATAGTTCTTTGCCCAAATGCTTAAATCGTTTATCGATGAATAAACTCCATTCGAACCTATAGTCGCAAGTTTTGCAGGTAAATTGATATAGGTTTCACCTAAGAGTCTATATGAGTACGCCTTATTCTTAATTACCTCATCAGTATAACCAACTGCTTTGGTATGATGCATCCCTAAAGGTTTGAATATCCTATCCTTTAGTTGTTCGTTAAATGGTTTTTGGCCTACACGTTCTATTATTTCTGACAATAAAACATATCCAGTATTATTATAAAAGTAATCGTCACCGGGTAAAAAACTTACTTGTTGAATGTTCAACAGCATTTTTAAAACCTGTTGATGATGCATAGTTTCAACACCTTTTAGCTGTGCCAATTCATCCGCATTAGGCAAGCCATGGGTATGATTTGTCAGTTGTTCAATAGTTATTTTTTGAGGTAGGTTCTTAAGTTCTGGTAGATACTCCCTAATATCATCATCAAAAGCTAGCTTTCCTTCGTCTTCTAAAAGTAGTGCAAGGTAAGTAGTGAACTGTTTGGAAACTGAAGCGATATTAAAAACGGTAGAATCGGTTACTTGAACTTGGTGTTCTAAATTGGCCAACCCCTTTTTATTACTATAAACTGTTTTCTCATTTTTAATAATGGACATTATAGACCCTGTAACATCCTGTTGATGATATAAATTAAATAAAGAGTCTATTTTTCTAGCTGGTTCTTTATCTAGAACCTCTGCTTGTCCAAATATTGATTGGGATAAAATAAAGATTATGATTGATATTACCTTTCTAAATATATGATACATAGTTTAAAAGTTTTGTTTTCACAAAAAACTAAATAATTGAAAACTTAAGTGCTACACAAAAGGGTAGTTTTAAACCAACTTGTTGTTAATACTAAATGCGATAGCTTCTGCTATATTTGATACTTCCAATTTTTCAAAGAGATTTTTTCTATGAAATTTAATTGTATCTGATGAAACAAAAAGTTCCTTTGCAATATCATTTATGGTAAAACCTCTAGATGAAAAATGAAGAATTTGTTTATCTCTTTCGTTAAGCTGAATTTTAGCAGAAGACGACCAATAATCATTTTCTAAATTATATCTGAAAATTTTATTGTCGCCATATTTGGTTATTTCTACATTTCCTGAATCATCGGAGGTTGATAAAGAAACTGTACAAATGGCCTTCCATATTTTCCCTTCTCCTGTTAGAAATAATGGTGTTAATTTTTGATTTACAAGGGTGATTTTATCTTCTTTATTTTTAATATGAAAATGATACGATATTGTATAATTTATTCTTTCTTCATGTGGTATTTTATCATAGAAATCAAAACCTATTTGATTAACTTTTAGTAATAAGTTTAAATCCCTTTCTACAACATAGTCCAAGTAAAATTTATACCCCATATCCTTTACTTCTTTTGCTGTATGTCCGCATAGAAACAATGGATTTTCAGAGACAAATTCGAAACCCTTTTTTTGGTAGTCTATTATATAAATACTTTTGTTTGTAGTTCTAGAGAAAGCCTTAACTAGAGCAAGATAATTCGCTAGTTGAGACTTTTCTTTATCCGATATCTTCTCTATCGTATTTTGAAAGGAAAAGAAGTCATTAATATTTGCCATTAAGTATTGTTTTATGGCAAAATAGAAAGTTATATAATATTAAAAGTCCGAGTAAAGAAAGTCGGACTAATTTTTTAAGAGAACGCCTCTTTTCTATATTGTGTTGGAGTTTTATTTGTGACCTTTTTAAAGGCTGTGTAAAAAGATGATTTTGAATTAAAACCAACTTGATATAGTATTTCTAAAACAGTTACTTCTTTTTTTGTTGGGTCTTTTAGAAGCATTTTAGCCTCATTGATTCTATATTCGTTAATGAAGTCAAAAAAATGCTTGCCTAAATAATGGTTTATCAATAATGATAATTCTTTTTCAGGGATATCAGTTTGTATAGCCAATTTCTGTAAAGTCAGTTCAAAATCTAAATAAGGTCTTTCCTCTTTCATAAAGGAAGTCAGCTTCCCTAGATGCTCATTTTCCAATCCATTTGTTTGAATTATAGTTTTCTTTTCGTTCTTTTCAATACTTGATTTTATGGGTTCTAAATTGATATTTACACCCTTAAAAAGCGTAGGTTGGTAAAGTGCCTTTAAGACAAAAAAAACCGTGATTGCAAGAACACAAATACTGATTAATATATTAATATTGAGAATGTATTCTGTATAACTGGAATTGGACAAATACCATCGTAAGAGTACAAAGGAGTGGGCGATACAAGAAAATATAGTAATTTGAAACAGCCATTCGTAAACGGCATAGTTTGCATTTGAATAGTTCTCTAGGTAAATGGTTTTATATTTCTTTAAAACTAGAAATATAGCAATGATGTAACCTAAGAACTGTAGTTCTCCAATTACTTCAAAGAACGAGAGGGTTGTGGGGGTAAAACCCGTTGTTTTAAAAACTACAACAAATAGCATAAATAAGAATGAATGTAAAAAATGAATTTTTTTAATCTTAAAATTGATGTAGCAAGCAGATAATACATAAAGGTAAAACAACGGAAGTTGTAACAGGCTAGAAGCTGTTTTTAATATATGGAGATTGGGGTACGCTATGGTTTTATCTGTGAAAAAACCTATTAAATCAAATGCTATAACCAAAAGATATACACCAAATAGCCTATTGGAAAGTTTATTTTTTGTTTTCACGGTAAAAAGAAAAACAGAAAGAAGTATCATCATGAAAACCACAATTTTACCGATACTCTGTATAAAGTCTAGCTTATTCTCCACATCCCTAAAATTTACGACTAGTCAAGGTCTTTCTAAAAACGCTAAAATATAAAACACTTTTGCAAAAATTATTTTCCCAATAAACCAACTGATTCAACTAAAAATATAAAGACCAAGTTCTCTTGGTTGCGAAACTACAAAAGCATTAGGATTTAATCTTTATATAATAACATTCATCTGAAACTGAAAACCCATTTTTTGCTTAAAGTGAACGGGGTATGATTACCTCTGATGAATTCGAAACTTTTTACAATTTTTGGAGGTAAAATTAAAGGATAACTAATTTCAAGCAATTGTGCTGGTTTTCTTATTGAAACGAACTCCTGTAATAAGCAGTTGGTAAAGTAGACTTAATTTCAAGGCTGTAAATGGGGAGTAAAGTGTTTCTGCTCTTTAAAGCAGGGTTAAGTCGGTGAAGATTTGAATCTCTGGAATTATTTCCAAGACTTTTAGATAGCTTAGCGCTTACTTCGAAATGTAGCTTTTCAAAGAAGTTAGGCGAATGTGCTGAATTTTTAAGACAGGAATCCTAAAAAGCTATTCTAATAATACTAAATAGAGGTAATTATTTCTAATTTCATAGTATTCATTTCTAATTTCATGGTATTTATAGCAAACAAAAATACTCTTCCTTCTTTTTTAGTTACTTGTGAGACCATAATAAAACAAATCCTTGTCGCAGCTAATTTTGGCAACGGGGCGAATTGATTGCTAGTGAAAACCAAATGAGAATATTCATGAGAAAGTAAACAAGCCATAAACTTTTTAGCCTCTCTAAAGGGAATTGAAGTAAGATGCACCCTTTTACCAAACCTGGTAAAAAGTGTCATCATTTACAAGCTAACATAGCGTTTTCAAGCATTTATGCACAACTTACCTTCTTTTTAAATTACTATTTATCACAAGTCAGAAACTAAATGCACAAACAACACTTTAAATTGGAAAAATTGCTACACAAAAGAATCAAAACTATTCAAAAGACCGCTTCGCTTTGGTCACTATCATAGATATGGTAGTAGGTACTAAAAAATATTTCATCGATTGTGGTCCGGATAATGCTAGATTTCAAACTGTCTGCTTTGAAGGTTACTTTGGGAATGCTGTTCCTACGAGAGGTTTAACTACTAGAGATATTTTAAGTACAGAGATTAATACTTCTGATTTACGAGTTTATAACTATACTAAAGTTACTGATGATTGTAACCTTTCTTCAGCAGAAGATTTAATTACTCCTTTTCATGATTCATCACCTTCAGTCCTGATATCAAACACAGCTAAAAACCCATTCTAAATTCCTGCGATATGTACAAAATCACGAATAGTGTTTTTAAAATAAATAAATCGATTTTAAGCATACTATCGCTATTGACTTTCTCAATTTGGACTGTAAGTGCTCAAAACTTTAGATTATCCAGGACTGAACAATTATCAAATTCAATAATTACGGGGGCGGAAAGAACTGATAAATATCTACATCTATTAAAAGGTAAGAGAGTAGCCATCATGGCAAATCCTACAACCATAATTGGAAACCGCCATTTGGTTGACAGCCTGCTTCTTCTAGATGTAAATATAGTTAAGGTGTTTGGTCCCGAACATGGTTTTCGTGGAAATGTGAGTGCCGGAGTACAGGTAAATGACGAAACAGATAAGTTGACCGGTGTACCGATTATCTCTTTATATGGGAAAAAAAAGAAACCAAGCAATAGCGATTTAGCAGATGTGGATATCGTAATTTATGATTTACAAGATGTGGGTTGCAGGTTTTACACCAACATCAATGTATTGGTGCAATTAATGGAAGCATGTTATGAAACTAATAAAAAACTTATCATTTTAGATCGCCCCAATCCAAACGGATATTTGGTAGATGGCCCAGTTCTCGACATGAAATATGAATCTGGGATAGGTATGTTTCCTCTCCCGATGTCACATGGACTAACAGTAGGAGAATTCGCTATGATGGCGAATGGAGAAGGATGGTTAAGAAATGGTGTCCAGTGTAGTATAAAAATAATTCCTGTGGCAAATTACAACCATGATATGCCCTACGAATTACCAATCAAACCGTCACCAAATCTTAATACACAACAATCTGTACTATTATACCCTTCCACATGTATGTTTGAAGGCACCTACCTTAATCATGGAAGAGGTACGTATTCCCCATTTTCAATTTTGGGTAGCCCGGAACTTAAAGGGAAGTACGAATTCAGTTTTACCCCTCAAGGCATAAACGGAATGGCGGAAAACCCAATTTTTAAGGATGAAGTCTGTTATGGTCTTGATCTACGTGATTTTAACGTAGATGAGCTAAGAAAGAAAAAACAAATAAATCTATCATGGATTATTGAACTCTACAAGGCACACCCTGATAAGGATAAGTTTTTTGATTCCAGCCTCAGTAATCAGATGGGGGTGATTGAAAATCTGATTGGTTCAGGGCTTTTTAGAAAACAAATAATCAATGGAGTCTCTGAGAAAGAAATAAGAAATAGTTGGGAACCAGAACTCTCACAATATAAATTAATGCGGTTAACTTATCTTATATATCCTTAAATCCAAATAACAGAAATTATGAAAAACTGGATACAAATAATATTTTTCGCTTTTGGTTTGATTTGTTGTAAACCAAATGAACAGGTTTATAAAAATTATGTATCCAAAACCTTAAAAATCGAACGAATCAGTGAAAAGGTTTTTATGCATATCTCGTATCTAGACACCAATGATTTTAGCAAATATCCTTGTAACGGAATGATTTATATTAATGGCAATGAAGCTATAATTTTTGATACGCCAACGAATAACAAAGCATCGACCGAATTAATTAATTGGATCGGAAATAAGGATATTAAAGCAGTTGTAATTACTCATTTTCATATTGATTGTCTAGGGGGGTTACAAGAATTTCAGTCCAAAGGAATCAACTCTTTTGCTAGTAACAAAACAATTGAACTAGCTAAAAAAAATAATAATGTCTTACCTGAAAATAGTTTTAACAAACAAATGGAATTTGATATTGGCAACGAAGCTGTGTATGCTAAATTTATCGGGCCCGGACATACAACGGATAATATTATAGGATACATCCCAAGCGAAAAAACCTTGTTTGGGGGTTGTTTAATAAAACATTTAAATGCGCGAAAAGGAAATCTTGCGGATGCAAATATTCATAAATGGGCTAAGACGGTGCAGAAAATAAAAAGCGAATTTTCTGAAATAGAAATCATAATACCTGGACATGGAAAAAGTGGAGGAATAGAACTTTTGGATTATACAATTGACCTGTTTAAGAAAAGATTATAAACGATTTAATACTTCTGTATCGTAAAAGACTCAGAATTAAAACTTTAATTACAATTTAAAACGAGAATAATGAAACAAACAAAAATCCTAATTTTCAGCTTATTAATATTTGGTTTTTATAATCTGAACGCTCAAACGGAAATTGAAAATATCCAAAACACCCTACAAGATTATATTGAGGGAACAGCTCATGGAGAGCCTGAAAGATTAAAAAAAGCATTTCACAAAGATTTTAAACTTTATCACGTTGCAAATGATAGTTTACAGGTTTGGTCAGGAAAAAACTACATCAATAATGTGAAAGCTGGAAAGAAAAATAACCGCATTGGAAAAATAATTTCAATAGATTATGACAACGATGCGTCAATTGCAAAAATTGAAGTTGACATGCCAGATAAAAAACGGATTTATACTGACTATTTACTATTACTAAAATACAATAACGAATGGAAAATTATACACAAATCATTTACATATGTAAATTATCCTAAATGAATAAGGAAGCTTTATGACAGTTTCAAACATTACTAAGATTATCATCACTCCAGTGTTAGCCTTAAGCGCATTTATATTCACTTCAAATGCCTACAGGCAACAAAAAGAAGAACGATATATTTTCTTTCTTCATGACAGATTTTTAGAAACCCACGAATTAGGGGAGCCGCACCCTCAATTCGGACTAGCAGGGTATAAAAATATTTTAAGAGAATTTGAAAAGAGTGAGTTGAAAGTAATTAGTGAAAAAAGAAACGAAAATGTAAATGCCCTTGAATACGCACAAGGAATTGTAAAGCAAATTGATAGTCTAACTGCTTTTGGGATTCCTCCCAATAAAATTACAGTTGTCGGCACATCAAAAGGTGGATATATCGCTCAATATGTATCAACTTTAGCAAATAATCCTCAATTGAATTTTGTTTTTATTGCATGCTTTCAGAATAATGACATCCAGAACATACCTGATATCAATTACTGTGGAAACATTTTGACCATATTTGAGAAGTCTGACACTTACGGGGTTTCTGCGATTGATAGAAAAAACAGTTCAACATGCGACATTGTAAATTTCAAAGAAATTGAATTGAATACAGAAATGGGACACGGATTTTTATTCCAACCACTCGAAGAGTGGATAACCCCTACTATAAAATGGGCAAAAGGAAATTACGATTGAGTATTGAAATTCAATGGAAAAAATTCCAAACTAATAAAAGAACTAAACAACAAGACAACATTTTGAATTTGAATGAAAAATTGAAACGTAGAAATATTGGAATAGATCTACTTCGAGGCTTTAGTATTTTGACTGTCTTATTGCTACATTTAAATATACATTTCGGATTTTCAAATACTTTTTTGAAGGAAGTATTACCCAACAAATTATTCTCATTTCTTTTCTGGAGTGGGTTTTATGGTGTGGTCGTCTTTTTCACCTTATCTGGTTTTTTAATAACAAATTCAATTCTAAAAAAATGGGGAGAGTTATCAAAAATAGATTTAAAAACTTTTTATTGGTTCCGTTTTTCTCGAATAATCCCTTTACTCCTGCTACTTCTCATAATTTTATCAATTTTACATGTTACTAACACCACAGGATTTGTCATAAACCCAGAGCGAACATCATTGGGTAGAGCCATTTTTTCAACCCTTACATTTCATATCAATTGGTTGGAAATCCAAGTTGGTTATTTACCCGCCAATTGGGATGTGTTATGGTCAATTTCAATAGAGGAAAGTTTCTATTTATTTTTTCCAATAATATGTTTATTCCTAAAAAAGGAATGGCATTTCATAATTATTTTATTTCTTTTTTTAGTACTCTCACCCTGGGCAAGAACTCAGCTTTATTTAGGAAACGAGCTCGCCGACAAAAATCACCTAGCATTTCTAGATTCGATAGCTTTGGGCTGTATGACCGCAATACTGCTTAAGAATTCAAATTTCTCTAAATGGCTGAACTGGACTTTTTTGTTTGTTGGTTGGTCAATGGTAATTTTAATTTTCGTGTTCAAAAGTTTCGTATACAAAACAGGTATAGTTGATTTTGGGCTTAATATCACTATTCTATCTGTAGGAATTTCGTTGATTCTGTTTTGGATTCAAGAAAACTATCGCTTAGGAAAAGAAAAAAAGTATAAGCTTTTTAGTTGGCTAAGATATATGGGCGTCTATAGTTATGAAATTTATTTGACACATATGTTCGTGATAATTTTCGGAGTACAACTATTTAAAAGCTTAAGTCTAGGTGCAAATTGGCTCATTCCCTACTCACTTTTACTCATTTTAATTTCATACTATCTTGGGAAGATAATCTTTCATAAATTTTCAGAACCAATAAATATTTGGTTAAGAAAAAAATGGAAAACTAGCAGTATTAAAGCACAGAAATAGGTTTAAAATTTCAAAGGTAAACGACATTATTATTTAAAGCTATTGTAAGTCACATGAGAGCAAAACATCTAAAATTTAATCGAAGCTTAAGCCATTTTGGGTCATATAAAGAAAATGAGAACTAGATATTTGATTTTACTTATTTTATTGATTTCAATAAGTGGATGTACTTCACCTATATTGCAATGCTTTTTAAAGTTTGACGACTACGAGAAGACGTATGACTTTAATTTTTCAAAAGAAGAATTGAAAAATCACATTCTTGATGCTTATACATATGACAAAAGCCTCCTCTTAAAAAATTTAGGACTGACATTAATTCAAAATGAAACGGTTAATTCGCAATACAAAAAAAGTATTGACGTTTGGTTGGATAAGCAAAATTGGGACAGTGTAAAATCAGAGATTAGAAACAACACAGCGGACACTTTGAACTTGTTAATAGGCAATCAGCACAGTAGAAAGCAAATTAAATTATTAGCAATTATTGTAGGTGACCACTATAGGTCAAGGTTGACAATAATGAATATTGAATACCAACAAAGCAAAGCTTGTGAAAAAGATAAAGAGTATCATAAATTCAGAGTTTCAAATAGAATTGAGAAGAAATTAATTAAGAAATTAAAATAAATAGTATCTACAACTCCGGAGTAAACAGGTAGTACTTTCAATGGCCTATGTAAGTTGAGCACTATTTCCCAACACAGCCTTAT
>CAZUIE010000022.1:0-18927 GCA_964620945.1 uncultured Maribacter sp. | reverse complement strand
GTAGTACTTTCAATGGCCTATGTAAGTTGAGCACTATTTCCCAACACAGCCTTATCATTAATTTAGGTTTTTGAGAATGATAAAATCAGAAATAAAACCCGAAGTATTGGCTCAGTGAAACTTAGAACGTTGATAATAGTAGCCTACTAATACGGGATGTATCCTATTTATGTAAACCTTTAAAAAATAAAAAAACTCTGTTAATTACTAGTGTTTTTGTAAGCGTTCCTTGATTAGAACTGCTTAGTTTTCTAAAACTTTGACCTCCTCCCATAAGACAATTCGGTATTAAGGGAAGCTTATAGGAGCATGAGATCAAACTCAAATATGACTAAGCCAAGAAATAATAATTGTTTAAGATTACATTACTATTTAGCCAGATCGCTATTTAATACTATTTTTCTAATTTCATTTTCAAAATGATAAATCACATCCGCCGATAGGAAATCAGAATCTCTACTGTAGATATTTTCCCAAATAATTACATCAACATCTTTTTCAGGAATGTAAAATTTTATAGATGCAAAGCCAAAACCTCTGCCACCATGTCCTATATGACTAATTGAATGTTGGTCATGAACCCTAAGACCATAAGCATAGCCGATTGTATCATTATCGAAGGCTGCATGACTCCCCCTATTGCTTGGAGTAACCATTAAATGATAATAATCTGAGTTTAGGATTTTACCATTATGGAGTTTGGTGTCCCATATATTTAAATCATGGACATTTGAAATAATACCACCGGCGGGAATAAAGTCTTTCCATTCTTGCTTAGTAAATCCTAAGCTATCAAATTCAACAAGTTCAACCTCACCGTCGATAAGCCAATATCCATTGGCTAGACCAGTATTCTGTTGATCTATTTCATAACAGTAACTATCCTTCATACCCAATTTTTTGAATAAATTATTAGCTGCTTGAATGTATGTTGTTCCTGTTACATTCTCTATAATACTTCCTAAGAGCCCATAGCCTGGGTTGCTATATCTATAGCCTTTTCCAGGTTCGAAAATCAATGGTTTTTCGATATCTATTATTCCGGAAGACATATTGAGTAATTGGTGAACAGTTACTTCTTTTGCCCAAGATGATTTAAGTTCTGGCAAGTATTTGCTAATTGGACTTTGTAAATCAATTCTTCCTTTTTCTACTTCTTTCAATATCAAAACAGCCGTTATTTGCTTGCTATTGGACATAATTCTAAACTTCTGCTTTATTGAAATCGGTATTTTATCTTCAAAATTAGAATAACCGTATTCTTTTGAATATTTTGTTTTACCCTCTTTGGTAATATGTATGACACCATTAAATAAACGAGGATTAGTAGTTTTAATTAAACTATCAATTTTAGGAGAATAGTCATCTTTAGGTACTTCTACATGATTACTGTTATTTTTCTTGGTATTACAGCCAATCATGAATAAAATGACAATAAGAGTTGTATTTCTAAAAATGTATTTCATATTAAAATTAGTTTGTATGTTTTTTTGTTGCGTTCGAATATTTTTTCCAGTCTACGTCCAACATTAATACTTAAACAATGTCGCTGTTTTACTGATAATTTTCCAACCTTCCCCTTGAATATTTTTTAATAAAAAAAGGTCTATATACTTTGTTTTGTGTGTTTCAATTACAATTTTGGCCTTAGCGGTCGCGATATCTCCATCAATTTTAACATCTAATATTTTTCCCACACGACCATTAAACTTACCAGGCTCCCGGTGCTTAAAAAAATCAGCGTACTGTTGGGGCGTGTATTTCTTGAATTCTCCCTCCTTATTGGTAAGGTATAAGGTAGCATCTTTAAAAAAGGCTTTCTTTATCTGATCTAAATTATTATATGAACTGCCTTCAATATAGTCGCTTAGTGTTAAACGAATTTCGGCTTCATTAGTAGCTTGACTATGTACTAAAGAAATAGATAGGATTAAAATCAAGGAAAGAATAGTATTTTTCATAGTTTCAAAGTTATATATACTGTTTTTCATTAATTGTTATTTGGTCTTTTCTCAATCACTATCATTTTACCTTTGGCCTCATCGGTAAGCAAATAGAGTTTCCCGTTAGGGCTCTGAACAACCTTTCGCGTGCGGACTCTGTCATTCACAAAAAGTTCTTCCAAACTTATAACCTCCTCATCACTAAGTACAATGCGCCATAGACTGCCTCTTGAAAGGCCAGAAACAAATAAGTTGTCTTTCCACTCCGGGAATTCGGTTCCTGTATAAAAAGTTAAACCTGTTGGTGCGACCGTTTGTTGCCAAAACCACTTTGGGTCTGTAAATACTCGCTCCTTCAATGAAGGGGGATTGTAATCTGAGCTTCTATAACTTCCAGTTGTTTTAATTGGCCAACCGTAATTGGCTCTTGCATTCAATACATTTATTTCATCACCTTGATTTGTGCCATGCTCAGTAAACCATAATGTACCTGTTTTATTGTTTAAGGTGATTCCCTGAGAAGCCCGAATACCTAAGGCGAATATTCCTGGAACAGCTTCCTCGCCAAAATCCGGATTGTCATCAGGAATGCTACCGTCCGCATTTAATCTATAAATTTTACCCCGCTTGTCCTTAAGATTTTGGGCTATTGGCATGGGAGGTTGATTACTTTCAGAGAATAGCCTTTCTCCAACTGTGATATATAATTTATCATCTGAGCCAAATGTCATACCCCCGCCATAATGGAACAAACCCTCAGAATAGGGCTCGGCCACAAATATAGAATGGATTTCCGTTAATGAATCGTTCTTCATTACCGCGCGAATGACTTTGGTTGTGGATAATTGCCCCTGTTGTGAAGCATAAGAAATATAAAGAGTACTATTATTTTCAAAATCAGGATGCAACACCACATCAAAAGCACCTGCGTTGTACTTTATCCTTTTACCATCCGCACCCACAGGAAAGCTTCCAGGTGCATAGGCTTTGGAATTAATTGTAATTGTATCCATCAAATCCGAGGGAAGCCCTTTTATCTTTATTTTTTCCTTAGTTTCAAGGTTTACTTTTAAAAGACCACCATCTTTTTCTGCAATTAAAGCCACTTGATTAGACAAAAATGCAGCACTCCAAGGTCGTTTTAAATCCTTCAAAACAACTCTTTTTTGTGGCTGAAAATCTAAAAGGTCATCATTTTTTCTGATTGGTGTACATCCCAAATAATATAAACAGAGCAATACTAAAATTCTTTTCATTGCAACAGAGTTATTTCTATGCAAGAATAGGTTGCTTAGACATGCTTAGCTAACAGATTCAGGATTCTGGCACACAAAAAGGAAGTTTTTTTAATCTTTAAGGGAAAAGGGTTTGTCGGTATTCAATAGCTGTTGTCTTGGCCAGTTTCTTAAAAGTCGCATTGAATGATGATATACTATTAAAACCACTATCATAGGCAATAGTGGAAATCTTATAATTCGCATATTCAGTTAAATGTAAAAGTCTTTTTGCCTCCTCAACCCTAAAATTGGCTACGTATTGAGAGTAGTTTATATTATGTACTTGGTTTATTGCCTGCGATAATTGCTTTGAGGAAATTTCCAATCGAGCACTTGTCTTAGCAAGGGTCAAGTCAGGATTCAAAAATAATTTTTCATTCTTCATCAACCTATCCAATTGGCCAACTTGGCGAACGGATTCATGATAATCTAAAGATGAATTGGAATATTTTTTTTTATTAACCTTAAATAAGAACGGGTTTTTAAGTGTATAAATCCCGAAGAAAATAATGACAGTAGAAAACAAAAAGGCCGTACCTAAATAATAAGGAACTATGTGATTGCCAACCATAAAATAGACGAGAAGCATGAACACAGTAGCACCAATAAAATAAAACAACCATTGTTTAATCGATTGGTTTGGAATAACACTCTTTGGCTGTCTTAGCAACCAAACCAAAGAAACAAATGCATAGCTTAGCATATGTACAATTAAAAATGAATAGAACAATTTTGCTATTAAAGTGCCATCGTTAGGAATTGTCCAACTGAACAATACATACAGTAAAGCCAGGACGTAATGAACTAATATGCAAGAGCGTTTGTAAAGTAAATCCGGTTTTGAGAGATATTTTGTGTAAAACCATATAGAAGGTCCAATAGTCAGTAAAACACCAAGAAACACGTTCCTGATTACTTCATCAATTGGGAAATAATTATAAAATAACGACTTGCCGATCCGTAGGCCGAATGCAAGTAAATAAATTGACAAAAAAATATTCGCTTTTGGTTGTTGTTTTCTGTTATTCAAAAGGAATAATCCAAAAAATAAACTTAAGATGACACCAATACTACCAATTAACAGTTCTATATGCCTAAAAAGCAGCGCATTGTTTTCCATTACCGAAAAATAATAAAATTACGGATATTCCTTTTCGATGGATAGTAAAAAAATTGAAATAACCTAGGACTATGAAGTATGTAGTAATGGAAGTTGCAATATTACTTATGAATTTGTAAATGAAATTTTAATCCTTTTGATTGTGTTATTAATCGGCCGTTTTTCTTAACAGTCCGTTTACTTATATTCACACAGATTCATTAATAACTTTTTTTAGTAGTCTGGTTATTGGTTTTCTCTGCACCATCCTACCGAGAAAATTTTCAAGCTTATTTAACTTTGTATTAACGAAAATTCAATAATTCAATAAAAGTTCATTTAAATATTTCTTACTGCTATTATTTTACATTATGCCTGTTTCTAAATATTAGGTTTGGTCATTTTTAGGGATGGCTACAGCACAATCAAATACATTTAAGCAGGTTTAATTGAAGCCGTAAATGGTACATGATTGATTATAGTTTACTTAAGCTATGGCCTTAGACATTTTAAGAGAATTTACTTTCTTCAGGGTAAATCCAAATCGTCCTCATCCTTATAGAAATGTTCAAACTTTTCTATATATTGATTAAATATAAAGGTTTCTTCTTCAGCTATAAGCTGTGTATCGTTTGACACCACAATATCTATGTTACGACGGTATGCTTCCATATCTGCAATAATTTCTTCAATATTGTGATACTGCTCTTCATGACTTGTTAAAGCGTAATAAGCTAATCGTTCTTGATATATTTTTTTCAAGGTTTCAAAAAGAGTACGTGCTTTTTGGGTTTCACCCACTTTGTAATAACCATCAATATATGGTTCTGCTAAGGTATAATAACCAAAACGCTCTACCGGCATATTTTTAATGGAAATTTCAATTATTTCATTGGCCTTGTCTATTTTGTTTTCCTTCAATAGAGCCTCCATCAACCGGGCCAAGTTACCTCTAAGGGATACACTTTGAATACGCGTTTGAGTGTCAATATAGATATCAGGGTCCCCAGAATTGCCCCATTCCCATTGTGTAACGATATCGTACATTAATTCGGTATCAATACGACCAAGTTCAAAATCGTTCGGCCTTTTAGTACGTATAGGCACTAATTTATAAGCGAGTCCATCCAATTGGAGATACTCTTTCATCCAGAGATATTCACTGTCATCAAAACTACCACCAGAAAAATACAAAGGACGTTTCCATTCGTTGTTGGCCAGAATATCCAACATCATCATACCGCTTTTGGTTATTGCTCCTGGTAAGTCTATATCAATGTAGTCAACAATCAAATCCGCATCTTTTTTCTTTACAAGACCATAACCCAAGACGTTTTGCTTATTCACTGGTACCCTTATTTTATTGGTAGGATAATAAACGGTATTTAGCATTTCCTCAGAATATTGGCTTAGATCTGCACCATTTTGATCAAAAAGATATTTCAACTTTGTTCTTGGGTGGTCACTCTCGACCCAGTTGATAAAATCCTTAATAGCCCATCTATTTTCGGTTATTCCTTGATAATAGAGCACATCACGATTACCTCCACTATATTTTTCATGTGATATTTGTGAGGGAATAGCCTCATTTTCATAAGCTTTTCGTTTCATCTGATCCACGTACCAATCCGTTTGAAAATAAGAAGTAACTAAAACGCGTACATCCGTTCGATAACCTTCAATTTCCTGAACGTACCATAAAGGGAACGTATCATTATCAGCAATAGTGAATAAGATCGCTCCAACATTTTCTTGAATTGAATCCAAATAAGCCTTAGCCGAAGCATTTGCGGTATAACGATTGGAGCGGTCGTGGTCATCCCAATTTTCATAAGCCATTACCATAGGCACTGCTAAAAAGGTAATACCAACAATCACAGGTGCAAGAATCTTAGGTGTTATCCACTCTTTGAAACTGTCAAATAGCCCGTATACCCCAAGGCCTATCCACAAAGAAAAAATATAAAAAGAGCCGACTAGCGAGTAATCCCGTTCCCTAGGTTGAAAAATACCTGGATTTGTATAAAATTGAATTGCCAAACCGGTAAATAGGAAAAATACAAACAACACCCAAAATAGCTTTTTATCCTTTGAAAATTGAAATACCATTCCGATAATTCCCAAAAGGAGTGGTAAGAAGAAATACGTATTTCTTCCAGGGTTGTTTTTAATGTCGCTAGGTAGATTATATTGACTTCCCAAACGATAACTGTCCATAAACTTGATACCACTCAACCAGTTTCCATTGTCGTTGTACCTTCCTTGTACATCATTCTGTTTTCCAACAAAATTCCACATAAAATAACGCAAGTACATATAATTGAATTGAAATTCAAACATGTATTTGAGATTATCCCATATGGTTGGAGGTTCCACCTCTATATAATCTCTGGCTTCTTTGAGAAACGCTATATATTGATCAACGCTTATGTTTCCATTTGACAAACCAACTTTTATTTTGTTTGCTCGCTCCTTGATTTCTTTACTAGCCCCAGTAATCTTAAAGTCCAAAGCCCCAAAATATTGCATGTAATTTGCTGCATTTTGAGAATTCCACATACGAGGAAACAAACCTTGGTGTTTTGGATTAGCACCCTGTAAAGCGTCCTTAAACTTATTTATAATGACATATTTACCCAGGGCATGATTCTTTTCATATCTAGGTTTGCTATCTCTGTTTTCACCAGGTTCCGCGAACATATCTGAATAATAGGTACCATAAAAAGGACTTTCTACACCTCCGTATTGCTCTCGGTTGTAATATGACAATAATGCCATAGCATCCGCCGGATTGTTCTCGTTGATAATAACCTTGGCATTTGCTCTTATTGGAAGCATTAACCAAGAAGAGAATCCAACAAATAGAAACATTATACATAATACGATAGTGTTAGCACTTCTATAATCATTCCTCCATGTGAAGTTTAAAAGGAAATTGAAAACAGCAAAAAATAAGAGTCCAATAATTATATATCCTGAATTAAAAGGTAAACCAATACTATTAATAAAAAACACCTCTGCCCAAGCAAAAACCTGGAGTATATACGTAAGTGATAATTTATAGACCACCATTAATATTGCTACAACTACAATGTTCGCAATTAGAAAATTTTTTATCGTAGTGCGTTTGTAGGTTTTGAAATAGTACAACAACCCAATGGACGGAATGGCCAAAAAGCCCATGAACTGAATACCGAAGGTTAGTCCAACTATAAAAGAAATCAAAATAATCCAACGATTACCACGAGGGTCCTCTATATTATCGGTCCATTTTAGACCCAACCACAGTATTAATGCCATAATAAAACTTGCCATAGCATAAACCTCCGTTTCAACGGCGTTAAACCAAAAACTATCGGAATAGGTAAAGGAAAGTGACCCGACCAATCCACTACCAAAAACCGCTATGGCTTTACTATTTGTAAAGGGACTATCATTTTCTATAAGTTTTCTGGTTATGTTGGTAATTGTCCAGAACATAATTAAAACTGTAAAAGCACTAGAAATCGCAGATACCATGTTCACCATAAGGGCTACCTGGTTTGGTTCTAAGGCGAACATAGAAAAGAACGCACCAATCATCTGCAATAAGGGGGCTCCCGGAGGATGACCAATCTGTAATTTAGCTGCTGTAGCAATTATTTCTCCTGTATCCCAAAAACTATTAGTAGGATCGGCAGTTATGTAATATGTGATTAAGGCATTGGTAAATAAAGTCCACCCTAGTATGGTATCCCACTTATGATAGTTGTTTACGAACATGAAGCATGGGTTAAAACGATGTATTGCACTATTGGAATATTAAGTCGTGGCAAATTCCTGACCATTATCAGGATTACCAATAACAATTAAAAATGACCTAATACAAACTAAGATGTAAATAGCACTGAAAAAAAATAAAGAAGGTGGGATTTGGGTACTAGTACCCCGTGCTAATTTTGAAATTTTTGAATAAGTTCCTGACGGTTTGATACCCGTAACTTATTGTAAATGCTAGAAATATGAGATTTCACCGTGCTTAGACTAATGAAAAGTTCATTTGCAATTTCTTTATTACTTTTTCCTTCAAGAATTAAGGACCGTATAACCTTTTCCTGTTTACTCAAATCATCTGTGTAGAATAAAGAGTGAGATTTTTTATTTTTTACTCTAAAAATTAAGAAAATCAATCCAACAAGGCCCGACATCAAAAATAATATTATCATGATACTCCTTTGATATTTTCGTTCCACTAATTCAGTGGTTAGAAAAGCCAATTTATTTTCTAGAAATAAATATTGTGATCGTTCAATATCACTTTTCTTCAGTTCAGAGAGCAGTTCTATATAGTACTCTTTGTTCTTCAAAATATCCTTACCAAGCAAATCTTGTGAATCTAATTGTTTGATACTTATTAATTTTACTACCAATGTGTGAAGTGAGTCTTTGGTATATGATTTTAAACTACTTATGTAGGAATCCGAAAGACTATCTTCTTTAATAGATTCTGCATTTTTGAGTTTAGATTCATAATTTCTTAAACGCTGCCATTCTGCATCCGCCCTATTTGTGTTGTGATATTCTGAGAAAAGACTGTTCGACTTTTTAAAAACTATAGTATCCTCTTTAGAAAAAAGGAACGGCTTTTCAATTAGTAAGGTATCTTTCAAAGCTTTTTCAAATCGTTTCACGTATACCCTGTAAACGGCTTCCTTTTCATCTATTACGTTTCTATTAAACTTGAAAAACCCCTCCTGATTGATACTAGCGTTGGCAACGCTTCGAGTTCTGCTAAAATCAGGTAAATCGTTCAAAGCTGTTTTTGTCAAATATACTTTCCCATCCGAAAGATTAACCTGCAAAGAATCTAAGTATCCCGAAATAGCAGTTTGACCAGAAAGGTGAAATGCCACAAAAACAAATGAAATAAGTAATAGCTTTTTGATCATGGTAAAGTTAAAACCGTTGTTGTATAAAAATATAAAAATTTGCCGAATATTAGGTTTTAATCATTATTCATAAGACTACGGGGCAAATGAACTTTAAAATTGAATTGATTTTAATTTAAATTCAAAAATCAATAGTATTAGAGAAAAATATATTTGGTTTATCTCCTATTTTTGTCCTTATAATTAATTTATACAATAAAGGGTATTAACTAACCACATAAAATTTTTCAAATAATTGTATATCTCTTTATGGAGCATAATTTGTTACTAAATTATATAAATATTTTATTGATTTTCACTTCACTGTTTTTTGCTTTTTTTTTAATTACCGTTAAATCAGAAAATAAGAAGGGAAATATTGTATTGGCCTTGTTTTTAATCGTTAGAACAATTGATATCATCCCCGCTACATTTCCAGAAGTCGTTCATCTAAGTCCTGTTGTTGATGTTTTAAGAATGGATATTGGAGCCTTTTTTCAATCTCCACTTTTATTTTTTTTTGTGCTAAGCATTCTCTATATAGATTTTAAAATAACTCCAAAACATTACCTTCTTTTTCTTCCATTTATAATCAGTACAATTGTTTTAACACCAAATTTCTACTTAGCGAGCAAAAATGAACAGCTTATATTCTATAATTATTACACCCATACTTTTGAAGGCAAATTTTCCTACACCCTGGCTCATTTACAAAACATTTCATACATAGTAATAACTTTTATTCTACTAGCTAGATATAAGCGGTTAGTATCGGAAAACTATTCAAAAAAAGACCGTACCAACTACACATGGTTGTTCCAAATGAACATGATATGCTTGTTACTATTCCTTGTAGCACTTATCAAAAATATATATCGGTTTGGAAATCATTTTGGCTTTATTAGTGAATTGAGATTAATAACTTCATCCATAATGTTAGTGTTCACATGTTGGTTAATTTTTAAAGCACTTTATGCCCCAAAATTATTTCGAGGAATTTCATCAAAACTTCAATTAGCAACTAGCTTAAAAGATGACAAAACCAGTGCAGAGATCGAACTTCTGCGCGATAAAAAAATTAATCTGCTAGAGTTTATGCAAAAGGAAGAACCTTTTTTAGATGCAGATTTAACAATTAATGATTTAGCACATCAACTAGAGGTAAGTGAAAGAGAACTTTCCATATTAATAAATACCCAGTTAGGTATAAATTTTTATGAATTTATAAGTCAGTACCGAATAAACAAGGCTAAAGAAATTTTAATGGATGAGGGTTTTTCTAACCTGACTGTTTTAGAAATTTTATATATGGTGGGGTTTAACTCAAAATCTTCATTTAATACAAGCTTCAAAAAAGCTACAGGAGTAACTCCAACTATTTTCCGAAAAAATCATAAATAAAAGCGTTCGAATAAAATTATTCGGTCGTATAGGTTGTGTTTTTGTATGTTTTTTGCATTAAAATAAAATCAACAAAAGCATATGAAAATTACAAATATTTTATTGGCACTGGTGTTATTATGTCAGTGTGCTTGGGCTCAAACAACTATCACAGGCTCCAAATTGGATAAAATCAATACCTTTTTATCTTTTTTTCCAGAAGATGAACCAGGAGGAACTTTGCTCATTGCCCAGAACGGACAAACGCTGTACAAAAATGCATTTGGAATAGCTAATTTAGAATTAGATGTACCTATGAACACAGAAAATGTAATCGGTATAGCATCCGTTACTAAACCTTTTACGGCAATGGCAATTTTAAAATTGACTGAAGATGGTAAAATATCACTAGAAGACCCATTATCAAAGTTCATTACAGATTTTCCTAATGGAAATACTATTATGATAAAACACCTAATATCCCATACTTCTGGATTACCTTATTTTAGTTTAGCTGAGCGAACAGAACTTGAAAGGGGGCTTCAACTAAAGAAAAAAGGAGACCCTATTTCTATTTCAAGTTTTTTTATGGGTAAAAAATTTAGATTCAGCCCAGGAGAAGCATATGCATATAGTAATGAAGCCTACATTTTGCTTGGATATATTATTGAAAACATAACTGAAATAAGTTACGAGCAATTTTTAAAAGAAGTATTTTTTGAACCATTACAAATGAAAAGCACTCAATTAGAAAGCGTTTCAAAGGTTATTAAAAACAGAGCTACTGGATATGACTCTTTCAACAATGCACAATATAGAATAAAGCAACAACAACAAGATGATGTATCTTATAGTTCTGCCGGCGGATTGATGTCCACCGTAAATGATTTGAGTATTTGGTATTCCGCGATAATGAAGAATGAAATACTTAAAAAAAGTACCTTGTCGAAAGCTTTAACCCCAATTCGTTTTAACAATGGAAACGTTGGAACTAATGGATTAGGTTGGTTCCTCGGAAATTTAAACGGACATAAATATATAACGCATGATGGGCTTGGATGGGGATACGGAGCTGTGGTTATTTACTTTCCGGAGGAAGATTTATTCATTGCTCACTTACGCAACTGCGGTTATTGCCAATATAACAGAGATTTATCCTATCAGGCGCCAATTAAAATAGCTTCTATTCTCTTAGATTCAGAGTTTCAAGATATACATGAAAACAAAAACAGCATCAATTATACCGGCATTTATATATCAAACCTCTCTGAGGATAAAACTATAATCACACTAGGGAGTCATTCATATTTAAAAAGAGGGGATAACTATATCCCCTTAAAATTTATTAAAGAGCATACGTATTTCAGTATAAGCACCAATGAAACAATAGTATTTTCGAAGAATGGATTAACATCATCTATTGGTACAACTATTCATTTTGAAAAATCTAAATCTGAGCCAAAGGTACCTTTAAGTCTATTTTTAATCAATAACATGAAAGACATAAAAAAAGAAGAAATCGTTTCTCTTGGATTAGATATGATTACAAATGAAAATTTTGAAGTAAATGAAAGCTCCATAAATAATTTAGGGTACTCTTATATTCAAAAGAGAAATTTAGTCTACGCAATTGAAATCTTTAGATTGAATACAATCCTATTTCCTAATTCTTCTAACGCATTTGATAGTTTGGCTGAAGCACACTATTATAAAGAAAACTATGATGAAGCTCTCAAAAATTACACAAAGGCTTTGAAACTAAACCCTGAAAATTATAATGCAGTATCAATGTTGGAGAAGATTAAATCAAAAAATAACTAAGGCCTATTTGACCTCTTCCCATTAAAAAGGACGGATTATCTGTAGGAGGTCAATGCGAATAGAGGAGGTAATTTATACTGATTAAACGAGATTATTCAAGGTGTCTGTTATGAGATTTGAAAGTGAAAGAAGTTCCTTTTGCAATGAATCGTTTTCGAATGTATCATATGTATCGTACCTCATGGATATAATAGTTTCGAAAGTGTTGAAAAGAATAGTTAACTCTTTTGGGAATTTATCAGCAGAGGTGGCAAAATCCGTCCTTAGTTTTCTGATTATTGGGGTATCATCGCCTACACTACGAACAGAATAACCTTAGCAATTTAAAAATCCAATACACTTTTCTTTATTTAAGGACTCCTCGAATATTGTAGTTTTGGCCTTCATAGGATACTTTACATATTTTATAGTCACGTACTGTATCTTCTATTTCAAGTTAGTTTTGAATCCCCTTAATCATTTCTTTAGTCTTCTTTTCTATCTCACGATTAAATCCAAAGAAGCAACATTATTCAGTAATTCTGTAGCTATTTCCTCATCTCCTAACTATAGAAAAACCACAGCCAAATTTTATTTAAGAAAGTGTGGGATATGGAAATTATTGTGATTAAAAAGATAATATATCGATACAAACTTTTCTAAACAATTTACACGAACTGTTTTATAATTGATCAACCACTACTTTAAGGATAGGCATAAACCAATTTTTAATATTTAAATTGACGTTTGATGATTCTCGTCTTCCTCCCACTTCCAAGCCGTTCTTATGATAACGATTAAGATAATAACCTCAATTGAAGCACAAATAATATAATGTGGCAATAAACTGCCGCCCCCAATGACAAACAGAATCGTAATACAACTGGCGATTATATTGAGAATACGGTTGAGTTTATAATTCAATGATCTTGAATAATAAATCATAAGTATAGGGATGTTCGTGATTACAGCAGCAATAGCCATTGTAAATGTTACCTCTCCTAAAATATCAAGTGTATTCCTATTTACCAATTCAACTATTATAGATAAGATGTCCGCAAATAATAAGTTAATCATTACAACAATCCATAAAGTAGACAATTTAGCTTTTATCATTTTACAAAAGATTTTTTTTCTTCAACTAAATTTTATTTGAAACGAAATCTGTATAATTTGCTACCCGTATAGGTTATAATGACTATTTTGTTTCATTCCAATAATATTATCAGTAATCTGTGTTAAGTGTTTAGAAGTTATACCCAAAATGAAGTCCAGGCTCACCAAAAAAGAATTTTGAATATTTATCATCCTGTTGTTTAAAGGATTCGGGCATTTCAGTGTGGTAGGGACGATGCGTTATTGCTAAGGATGGTTCAATGAAAAACTTGCCTTTTGCAATCTTAAAATGATAACCAAGTCGATAGGTATTGAAAATCTGATAACCATCATCGAACTTAACTGCATCTTCGTCAAGAAACGACTGCCAAGCACTCATTACATGTACACTAGTATATAATCCTTTCCACCAAAAACGTTGATAGGCAAGAGCAAACCCTAATTCTCGAATAGAGCCCGGGAATTTTTCTTCGGGCGAATTAAAGTTTTTACCGTACTGCAACCCCAAAGGCTGATAATATCTCCAAGTTTTAAGTTCTAATGAAACAACGTCCTTACCTGTTAAGCGGTAACCAAGGTTGATTTGATAAAAATCGGGTCGCTCATTGGAATCTAAATTCATTAGCATAAATGCGGTACTGCCAATAAAGCATTCTTTATAATTGCTATCTAATGGATTATATTGTGCTTGGAGTTGTAATTGGCTTGTCGATAAAAAGATAATAACAAAGGCTAGCATTGTTTTTTGCATATCCGTTTCAATATTAAATTAACGTGACGGCAAAAATAGATTGGGAAGTTGTTTTACTTCATTCACTTAAGTTAAGAACCATACATTAACTCTTACTTTTATCAAGAATTCTCGCTCTCAACCTACTTAAAGATTGAGGTTTGATACCTAAAAAACTGGCTAACTGATATTGTGGCACGCGTTGAATTAAATCTGGACGATTTTGTAACAAATTTAAATAGCGTTCTTCAGGTGATGCAATTTTGAATTCGTCAAAATCGATTTGTTTTTTAGCTAACAGTTCTTCAGATAGTACCCTACAAAGTATTTCGAATTTTGGGAATTTAGCAAACATTTCAACTTCCATATCAGCATCGGATACCGTAATCAAGGAGTCTTCTACACAAGCTAGGTAATATTCAGAAGGAACTTTATTAATTACCGTATGAGGAGTAATACCCTCCATTTCAGTATAAAAGGCCGTTGTCCTTTCTTCCCCATCAATAATGTAGTACTTACGAAGGCAACCCTTCAAAACAAAATAACCATCTTTTGAACTTTCTCCCTCTTTTAGTAAAACCGTTCCCTTATTGAAGGAATGAAAAACTCCCAAAGAAAGAATTGCGCTCTTCTCTTCTTCTGAAAGGGTTACGTATTTTGAGATAAAATTAAATAGGATATCTTCCATAGGTTATTTGTTGTGGGAAAGCTAACAAAAAGTATATATATGTAGCTTGAATTTAGAACTAAATTTTGCTTAACAAAGCGAACGATCACAAATTAAGAGTCCAAGTTTTATAAACTAAAGACGTAGATTAGCAATTTCGGCTTTCAAATGTCTATCGACTACTAATCAATAACAGTAAAAAATAGTATTATTCAATGTTTACAAGGTTTAAGCTCACAGGGTTTGAATTATAAAGAGTTTATTCTTTACAAAATATTCATTAACCAATAATCTTAGATTTAGAAATATCTATATTCGTAAAACGAAAGTTACTTTAACGTACATTTTTCATAAGAGTTCACAAATCGTCAACACGACGAGTGTATTTTAGCAAGTACTCGACTCTCATTGACCTGAGCGCGACAGGTTCAAACCCCAGCCAGGTCACTTTTCAACTATTTGATTATCCATAAGTTAGCAATTTTAAGGATTGCTAACTTTTTTTATACAATTGATTTTCTGTTACTTACATATTTTAATATTATCCCGTTTCAGTTTAAGAGATTATAGCTTCAAACCCAATACTTTCGCGATTGTGCCCAAAATTTTTGTAGTGAAGCTCTTTTCCCGGAATGTAGCTTTTCGCGGAATGTAGGGGAATGTGCTGAAAGGTTATTAGTTCCTATTACAGAAATTATATAGAAGATTCACAAGATTTAATTTCAAATAGCTCGGATTCTTTAGTTATGATAAGCACCGAAATATAGGAGGACTTTGGTCAAGTATAAGAATACTTAGCAGTTCTGTCCAAGGGAAGCTTACAAGTGAATCAGTAAAAATACTATTGTATTTAAGGCTTCTCCATAATCGTTCTATAAACACACCATCACTCCAACATTTTTTAAACTTGTAACTTAAGTACGTGATGTCAAATAAGTATGTGGAACATAATCCAGATTTCTATGTTAAAAAGAATTTGTTTTATTTTTACAGAAACCAATATGCCCATCTGATTGTGATGCTAAGAATGTTGAGCAATAATGGGAATAAGCGTGCATGCCGTGATTGTGAAAAGAACCTTATCAATTTAAAATGTGAAGACTAAAGCAAAAACAAATACCTTATTGTTCTAATTTTAAAAAGCAATCTTTAATTGGTGTGATTATAGGAGGGATTCTAGCCCTTATCATGATTTTATTACAGCCTTTTGGTACGTATAGTTTTGCGTCTAATCACAAATATTTAATATTTTCAGGCTTCGGATTATTGGCTGGAGCAATGTATTTGTTTTGTGCAAGAATTGAAAATTTAAGGTCTTAGTATAAAAACGAAAGATGGGAAGGCGGATATGAAATATCGCATGAAAAATTATAAAGAAAATAGGTACTTTAACGCGCTTGATTTAGAACGTTTAAGTCATTTTTAAGCTAGAAAAATGAATATACCCGGGTAGTTAATAAATGCTTCCAAACCATGTTGAAAAAACTAGCGAAAAATAACTAATTGTAACAATGTATTACAGCAATAGCGGCGGATTGAACCACCCTTCGACTAGGCTCAAGATTTGCTCATGAATCCTTGCCTGCGGCAAGACAGACACTCGGTATTGCTAACCTTAGTTCATAACCTAAAATTAACACATATAAACCCGTATTTTACCTTTATACATATTTTCGACCACAAAAAACATAACAGAATAAAAATTATATGACAGGCCCAAGTAAAGACATAAAATTTCCACTTGAGAATTATGACAGACTTTGTTTTTTAAAGAATATCATTAAAAACCCTAACATTATTGTTGGAGATTACACGTATTATGACGATTTCGAAAATGTTGAGAATTTTGAAAAAAACGTAAAATATCATTTTGACTTTGTAGGTGACAAACTGATTATTGGTAAGTTCTGTATGATTGCATCTGACGTAAAATTTATAATGAATGGAGCAAATCATCTAACAAATTCTCTAACAACTTATCCTTTTGCGATTTTTGGGAATGGTTGGGAAAATGCAATGGAAGGAAAATCTTATCCTCAAAAAGGAGACATAAATATCGGTAATGATGTTTGGATTGGCTATAACGCAACTATTATGGCAGGAGTAACAATTGGAGATGGAGCAATTATTGCCACAAATTCGACAGTAATTAAAGACGTTGAACCTTATTCTATTGTTGGAGGGAATCCCGCAAAAGAAATCAAAAAGAGATTTTCAAAAGAAGTAATTACAAAACTTTTAGAGCTCCAATGGTGGAATTGGAATATTGAAAAAATCACAAGGAATATTCATAACTTGACTGACCCGGATATTAAAAAAACAATTAAATAAAAAACAAACGCACAACAATAGATAAAAGGCATTAAAACGTCTCTTATGCAAAGCGTTGCCATTCATTATGACCAAATCAATGGAAATAACAAATTGTACAAAATGAAAAACATAAAATATCTATTAATTCTGGCTTCAGTATTGCTCTTATCTTCATTTACACAGCCGATTTTTGCACAAGAAAATGACTTTATCAAAGAATATTTGGAACGATTAGAAAAATCGAAAGAATACTTACTTCTTGTAGCGCAAACAACACCTGAAAATAAATATGAATTCAAAGCGACGCCAGAATCAATGAGTTTTTCGGAAAATTTAATGCATATTGGTTGGGCAATGGATTGGCACAGCCAATCATTAATGGGAGGACGTGAACCGAGAGATTGGAATACAGACACGGAACTCAAAGTGGAGAACAAATCGAAGAAAGAAATGATTGCCAAAATCAGTGAGACTTTTGACAAAACGGTAGGATTCATCTCCACTTTTGACCCGAATAGACTTGAAGAAAGATTGGACTATTTTGGGGCAGACAGAACAAAAAGACAGATTTTGTTATTGCTTGCCGACCACATAACCCATCACAGAGGACAAATGCTTGTTTATATGCGGCTGAATGGATTAAAACCTCCGAGGTATGTGCTGTATCAATAAGCTAAGATCAGACTGAATTTACTAACTGAAAAAATAATGAAATGACAACAATGGTTATGAGTATTTGCTTGTTTGTACGTAATTCTGAAAATCGGTAGGATTTTTCCGTTTGGTGTTTGCTTACAAATCTTTGTGCTAACCGATGCAATTAGTCATACACGATACTGTTGGCAAAAAGCTATGATAATATGATGAACAAACTAAAAACAGGAGAATTTTATGGAGCACATTACCAAAAATCAAGTTTTGAGAATATAATAATAACAGATACTGAATATACACACGGCAAAGTAGATTGGCATTATCACGAAAACCCGTATTTCACCTATTTACTTCAAGGTAAATTATTTGAATCTAACAGAAAAGAATCCTATTATCTAGAACCTGGAAATCTACTGTTCCATAGTTGGCAAGATGCACATTACAATTTAAAACCCCCAGAATTCACAAGAGGCTTTCATATTGAACTCAATAAGGATTGGTTTTCCAATTTAGGTATTCAAATTACCGATTTTGAAGGGAGCATGAATATCAGGAATCCCGTAGCAAAAAATTTAATGAGTCAAGTATTTTTTGAGTCTAAATTAAACGACCAATATTCCAACTTAAGTATTGCAACGTTATTAACGCAAGTATTCAGTGTCATAAAAGAACCTAAGAAGAATAGCTATAAAAAACCCCACTGGGTAAATACGCTAAAAGAACTTTTGCATGAAGAACAAATTGATTACTCCCTAAAAAGCTTAAGCTCATTTCTAGAGATACACCCAGTTCATTTATCCAGAGAGTTTAACAAGTATTTTGGAACAAGCTTCGGAAACTACGTAAGAGTATCAAAAGTAAATCAAGCTTTCAACCTAATGGTTCAAAACAAACTTTCAATGACTGAAATTTGCTATCGATGCGGTTTTTATGACCAGAGTCATTTTATCAAAAACTTCAAACGGATCTACAAGACCACACCTTTGCAATTTTTAAAGAATATTTCACAAAGTTAATTTTATACAATTTTAGGGGATAAAT
>CAZUIE010000021.1:2615-32257 GCA_964620945.1 uncultured Maribacter sp. | reverse complement strand
CGCTTGGGTTTGGTATACTAGCTTACGGAATCGCCTATTTTTTGGTACATGATATTTTTATTCACCAACGGTTCAAAATCTTCCGAAATGCCAACAACTGGTATGCAAAAGGTGTTAGACGTGCACATAAAATGCACCACAAACATTTAGGAAAAAGTGATGGCGAATGTTTTGGGATGCTCTTTGTTCCGTTTAAGTATTTCAAAAAATAACTATGCCCAAAGCCTTAGTAATCGGAGCTGGCATTGGAGGCCTTGCATCGGCATTACGTTTATGCAAAAAAGGCTACGAGGTTACCGTTGTGGAGGCTAATGGCTACGCAGGAGGTAAATTACATGCCATTGTACAGGATGGTTACCGGTTTGATTTAGGTCCGTCTCTATTTACCATGCCCCATTTTGTAGACGAACTTTTTGAACTTTTCAATAAAAAGCCTACAGACTACTTTAACTACCACCGAAAAAAAACGATTTGTAATTATTTTTGGGAAGATGGCCATGAATTTAGTGCTAAGGCCGATATTGATACATTCACCAGACTGGCCGCTACAAGTTTTTCGGAACCGAAGGAACATATTGCAAACTTTATCGATGCCAACAAAAAAAAATATGAGCTAACCGCTTCCCTCTTTCTAGAAAAATCGTTGCACAAATTAGGCACCTACCTATCCAGACAAACAATAACCTCTATTCTTAATATTGCCAGTTTGGATATCAATAGCTCCCTGGATAGCACTAATCAATCGTATTTTAAAAATCCAAAACTGGTACAACTGTTCAACAGATATGCAACCTATAATGGCTCCTCTCCCTACAAAACACCTGGTATTATGTCTATGATACCACACTTAGAGATGCATTACGGTACATTTTTCCCACAAGGCGGCATGCATCAAATTAGCCAAAGCCTGTATCAACTTGCCTTAGAGGTAGGTGTTGATTTTAAATTTAATGAACCAATAACGAACATCAACATAAAAAACAAAAAGGCTATTGGAGCTACATCATCTAAAATGGAATACAGGGCAGATGTGGTGGTTACGAACATGGATGTTTATCCGACCTATAAAAAATTACTTAAAGACCAGCCAGAACCGAAAAAAACGCTAAAACAGGAACGTTCCAGTTCTGCACTTATCTTTTACTGGGGCATTAACAAGGAGTTTGCAAACCTAGACTTGCACAATATACTTTTCAGCGATTCTTACACCACCGAATTTGAACATATTTTTGAAAAACGTACACTGTATGGAGACCCCACCATATACATAAACATTACATCAAAAGAGCGCTCGGAAGACGCACCAAAAGGACACGAAAACTGGTTTGTAATGCTAAATGCACCGGGTAATTACGGTCAAGACTGGGAAATCTTAAAGGCAGCAGCAAGAAAAAGTATTATCACAAAAATCAATAAGGTTTTAAAAACTGACATAGAAAAACACATTACTACAGAGCACATTCTCGATCCAAAAGGTATTGAGAACGCTACAAGTTCTTATCGGGGCGCTTTGTATGGTGCAGCAAGCAATAACAAGTTTGCTGCTTTTTTAAGGCATCCTAATTTCTCAAGACGAATCAAGAACCTTTATTTCTGCGGCGGTTCGGTACATCCAGGAGGTGGCATACCACTGTGCTTGCTTTCGGCTAAAATTGTGGAAGACTTGGTACCCAATATCAAAAAACATGCTTAGGTTACTAAAAGAGTATCAGCTAAACCTGGCTATTGGTACTATATGGCTTTTTCATATTTCCGCAATGCTAGGAATAGCCATAGGTTACGTAGATTGGTTTGTAGAAAAAACACCTTTGAACCTTAGCCTTTCGCTTTTACTATTTTTGGTGTTTTTTCCTATTGATACAACGAAGAAAATCATAGCCTTTACTATATTTTTTGCAGGTGGTATTTTTGCAGAATGGCTTGGGGTGGAACATCAAATTTTATTTGGTGACTATTCGTACGGAAACAACTTTGGCCCCAAACTGGATGGCGTACCTTATTTAATAGGAGCGTATTGGGCCATTCTTACCTTTGTAACAGCGAGTATTTTAGATTATACAAAGTGGCATACTGCCATTAAAATTCTTGTAGCGACTATTCTAATGGTTGTGTTAGATTTTTTAATGGAACACACCGCTCCTATTTTTGATTATTGGACCTTTACCGGTGGCATTCCCACTATAGAGAATTACGTTACTTGGTTCGCTTTGGGAATGGTGTTTCAAATGATAATAAAGCTCTTTAAAATAACAGGAAACAAAAGGCTATCGGTACACATCTACATGGCTCAGTTTGTGTTTTTTCTATTGTTTTATTTTTTATTTCCCTAAAAAGGTAATTCAGGCACACCCTTCCAATTTCCCTGTGATTTATAGGGTTCAAATCTGGAAAATAATTCCTCGCTATACCAATCTAAGGTTTTTGTTTTGTTAATAGCTTCCGCATGCGCTCTACTTTTGTAGGCAAAATCCATTAGGGATTCTTTATCCTTCCATAAGCTAAACGTTGCCATTTGCAAAAATGGAACTTCACCTATCCCCTTTGTGAATAACAAACCCTTATTATCTTTTAAGGGAACTTGTGATGCCGGAACACTTTTCCAAAAGGTGCGTAACAACTTAGGCTTAATCGTTGCCCTGGTTATAACAGCTATGTATGGGTTGTTTTCATTGATATCGGAACTGCGAACAAAAGGATTTACCCCTGCCCAAGTCCCCTTGGCCTTGATACTTCTTAAAAATAAGGTCCATTGTTGCACCGTTTTACTTACATAGCGTTTATATAATGGTGACGCATTAAAAAAAGCATTAGCAGCCTCTTCACTTTCCCATACTTGCAGTAATGCATATACAGACCAATCGGCAAAAGGGTCAAAACCATCCTTTCCGCTTCCCATAAGTTTATAGTGAAGCAAGCCCTTTTCTTTGGCTAATGGCTTATGCGCAAATTGCATCATACCAAAGGCCCAAACCTTGTTTGCAAAAGAACCGTATCTAAAAAAAGTAAGGGTGGTTACCTGTTTCATTGCACATTATTCCGAAATAAGTTCAACAAGTAATTTGTCCACCTTTTCATTGCGCCAGTCCGCTATGGCATTTTGATGTACGGCAATGTTCCCATTTTTATCAATAATATAGGAGCCGGGTGGTTTCAATAAAGAAATAGGACTGGGATCACCCACAATTTGGTACGTTACCGGAAACGTATATCCGTTCTTTTTCATAAACAACTCTACGGGGGCGCGTTCTTCATTTGTAATAATATAAAAGTCAATCTTTCCCTTGTACGTTTCGTAGAGCGCCTGCACATCTTTTAGTTGGGCTTGTGAAGGCAGATGCCAAGAGGCCCAAAAGGTAATGAAAACAACCCTACCTTTAGATTGGTTAAAATTAATGAAGTCCCACTCGGCATTTTTAAGACGCCAATTATAACTAGTTACTTCTCCTCTATTATCGATTGAAATAACGGTAGGTGCAGTTGCAAACCAACGATTTAAAAGTAACTTACTAAAATCGCCTAACGGTGTAATAAAAAAAGACAAAACAATTGCAATTATGAGTAAAGTATAAACAGTTTGTCTTTTCATTATAGGTAGGTAGATATCAAAACTAAAAAACTCCCGAGGATAATCGGGAGTTTTGATAAACTATTTCATTTTAATTATGACGCTGCATTTTCCCTTTTGATTACGTTTAGGGCAGAGCCCTCTCTAAACCATCTTATTTGTGCATCGTTATAGGTATGGTTTGCTTTGATGGTGTCTTTGGAACCATCAGAATGAACAATTTCAATGTTCAAAGGCTTGTCCGGGGCAAAATCGGAAATGTCGATAAAATTAAAGGTGTCGTCCTCCATAATTAAATCATAGTCATTTTCATTGGCAAACGTAAGACCTAACATTCCCTGCTTTTTAAGGTTGGTCTCATGAATACGGGCAAAAGACTTTACGAGTACCGCTGCAACTCCCAAATGTCTTGGTTGCATTGCTGCGTGCTCTCTGGAAGATCCTTCACCGTAGTTGTGATCACCTACAACAATCGTCTTAATACCTGCAGCCTTGTAGCCTCGCTGTGCATCTGGCACCCCTTCGAATTCACCTGTTAATTGGTTCTTAACAAAGTTGGTCTTCTTATTAAAGGCATTAACTGCACCGATAAGTGTATTATTGGCAATATTATCCAAATGACCTCTAAACCGTAACCATGGCCCTGCCATCGAAATATGGTCTGTGGTACATTTGCCAAAAGCCTTTATCAATAATTTTACACCTTGCAACTCTTCATTTTTAATCGGCACGAATGGCTCTAATAATTGCAATCTTTCCGAATCCTCGGCAACTACTACCTGCACACCTGAACCATCTGCTTCGGGAGCAAGGAAACCTGCATCCTCTACCTCAAAACCTTTGGGTGGTAATTCCCAACCTGTTGGCTCATCAAAACGTACTTCTTGTCCATTTTCGTTGATCAACGAATCCGTTAGCGGATTAAAATCCAAACGGCCTGCAATTGCAATCGCAGCAGTTATCTCAGGTGACGCTACAAAAGCATGGGTATTTGGATTGCCATCGGCACGCTTTGCAAAGTTTCTATTAAACGAATGGACAATACTGTTCTTTGGCGCGTTTTTGGGGTCACTATACCTAGCCCATTGACCTATACAAGGGCCACAGGCATTGGTAAATATCTTAGCATCCAGTTTTTCAAATACATTTAATATTCCGTCTCTTTCAGCGGTAAAACGTACCTGCTCGGAACCGGGATTGATACCTAATTCCGACTTCATTTTCAAACCTTTGTCCAGGGCCTGTTGCGCTATGGAAGAAGCTCTTGACAAATCTTCATAAGATGAATTGGTACAAGAACCTATCAAACCCCATTCTACCTGGATAGGCCATTCATTTTTCGTAGCCTTTTGTGTCATATCACTACCAACAGGTGTTGATAAATCTGGTGTAAAAGGTCCGTTTAACAGGGGGCCTAATTTAGATAGGTCAATATCTATAACCTGATCAAAATAGTTTTCCGGATCTGCGTACACTGCTGGATCTGCCGTAAGGTGTTCTTTAACTGTATTTGCGGCATCCGCGACATCTGCTCTATCGGTAGCTCGCAGATATCGTTCCATTGACTCGTCATAGCCAAAGGTGGACGTTGTGGCACCTATCTCGGCACCCATGTTGCAAATAGTTCCTTTACCTGTGCAAGATAATGCCTCTGCACCAGGTCCAAAATATTCAACAATAGCTCCGGTACCACCTTTAACGGTAAGTATCTCGGCTACTTTTAAAATAATATCTTTTGGAGCTGTCCAACCAGAAATATTCCCGGTTAGTCTAACACCAATTAATTTGGGAAATTTTAATTCCCATGCCATCCCTGCCATTACATCAACAGCATCGGCACCACCAACACCAATGGCCACCATTCCCAAACCACCGGCATTTACCGTATGGGAATCCGTACCGATCATCATCCCGCCTGGAAAGGCGTAATTTTCTAAAACAACTTGGTGAATGATACCCGCTCCTGGTTTCCAGAACCCAAGTCCATATTTGTTAGAAACAGACTCCAGAAAATCAAAAACCTCAGAACTGGCGGTATTTGCAAATTTCAAATCGGCCTCCGCCCCGTTTTTGGCCTGTATCAAGTGATCACAATGGGTTGTAGTTGGCACTGCTACTTTTTTCTTTCCGGCCTGCATAAATTGTAAAAGTGCCATTTGCGCGGTTGCATCCTGTAACGCAATACGATCTGGAGCAAAATCTACGTAATCCTTACCTCTTGTAAAAGCCTTAGTAGGAGTACCGTCCCACAAGTGGGAGTATAATATTTTCTCAGAAAGGGTTAGTGGTTTCCCCACAATATCCCGAGCCTTTTCAACTCGGTCCGCCATAGTGGCGTACACCCCTTTAATCATATCGATATCGAATGCCATTCTATATATATTTTAAGTTTAAATCAATTTAGTAAATTTAAGAAAATAAGCGTCGTTATTAAAACTTTAAGTACAGCTTTCGCTGTTTTTAGGTAATTGAAAGATTTTTAGCGGAGCAGTAAACTAAAACATCAGATCAAGCACTGGTTTTTTGGAAAGATGATAACAAAACAGATAAAACTCGAACTACAATAATCGGTCAATTATGTCTTCTTCGGAAATCCCCTCGGCTTCGGCCTTGTAATTTTTGATAATACGATGTTTTAGAATACCTTTTACAACGGTTTTAACATCTTCTATATCCGGTGAATATTTACCATTAATGGCAGCATTTGCCTTTGCACCTAAAATTAAGTTTTGTGATGCTCTTGGTCCGGCTCCCCAGTCTAAGTATTGTTTAACATAATCCGACGATGTAGGTAAATTCGGTCTCGTGCTATTCACTAATTTTACGGCATATTCTACCACATTGTCTGGAACCGGTATGCGCCTTACCAACTCCTGTACTTCTATTATTTCGTTGGCGGTAAATTGTGGCCGAATGGTATTAGTATTGGTTGACGTTGTGTTTTTCACTACTTGAATTTCTTCCTCTATCGTAGGATACTGAAGTTCTATAGCGAACATAAAACGGTCCAATTGCGCCTCTGGCAAAGGATATGTACCTTCTTGCTCGATAGGATTCTGAGTGGCGAGAACAAAATAGGGCAGCGCCAATTTGTGCTGCTGACCCGCAATGGTTACCGCACGCTCTTGCATAGCCTCCAATAGTGCTGCTTGGGTCTTTGGGGGAGTTCTATTAATTTCATCCGCAAGAATGATATTTGAAAAAATAGGGCCTTTTATAAATTTAAAACTTCTATTTTGGTCTAATACTTCACTACCCAAAATATCACTGGGCATTAAATCTGGTGTAAATTGTATTCTTTTGAAGTCTAAGCCAAGGGCTTGTGCAATCGTATTTACCATTAAGGTTTTTGCCAATCCTGGAACACCGATCAATAGGGAATGACCGCCGGTGTAAATAGACAAAAGTATTTGGTCTATAACGGTATCTTGACCAACGATAGCCTTTGCTATTTCTTTTTTAAGCTGTACATGTTTTTCTACTAGATTTTGAATAGCAGCAACGTCCGACATATATTAATCTTTTACCCAGTTATTTGCAAAATCACAGTCCCTATTTGCATCATTTACGCTTACGTAGGTATCGGCTATGTGTTCAGCCATCCATTCCTTTATTGCGTTAAACTGTTTCTGAGTTAATGCTAGTTGCTGAATTTTTATGTAATCCTGTGCAAAATCTGCCCTATGCTCCTCATACCTATTAGTAACTTTATATATTTTATATTTTGGTGGACCACCGCGCTGGTCTTCTTCTAAAATAGGATAGGAGATTTCACCATCCTTTAAGTTACGAACATGATTGTACAAGGCTGGGTCCATTTTTGTAAGCTCAAAACGAGATCCAAAATCCTGAGGATTTCTTAGCACGCCACCATCAAACTTAGTTTCTTTTTCATCAGAAAAGTTTAGGGCCGCTTCTGCAAAAGTAAATTCATTGTTTAAGATTTTTAATCGAATACTATCGAGCTCCGATTTTGCCTCCACAGCGGCATCATCCGAAATTTCAGGAGATATTAAAATATGACGCAAATCCAACTCCTGACCACGTATTTTTTCAATATATATGATATGATAACCGAAAGGCGTCTTAAAGGGTTCGGAAACCTCACCTTCCCTTAGACTAAAAGCGACATCTTTAAAGGTTTTATCAAATCCGGTTTCTTTGGTAATACTATAAAAACCACCTTGCGATTTTGACCCTGGATCCTGAGAATACAAAATAGCCTTTACACTAAAGCTGGCACCATTATCTTCAATATCCGCTTTTATTTGATTTAGCTTGTCAATTACTTTCTGGTTTTCCTCCTCGGAAGGTTGCGGTGTTTTCACGATTTGTGCAATTTCCAACTCCGCACCAAGCATTGGACGCTCATCTTCCGGTATATTGTTAAAAAACTGACGCACTTCTTCGGGAGTAATTTCAATATCCTTGATAATTTCCTGTTGCATTTTCTCCGACAACATTCTCAGCTTGTTGATTTTGTATAACTCCTCCCTAAAACTCTGTTCATCCTGTTTTTTGTAGTATTTTAAAACTTTATCCATGGAACCAATCTGCTGGACCAAGGACTGCAGTTGTGATTCGCCCTGGGCGTTTACCATATCATCGGAAACCAAAATACTATCCTGTACGGCTTGGTGGGCATAAAGTCGATCTTCCATTAATTTACCTAAAAGTCCGCAATGGGTAATATCATCGGTATCCGCACCCTGGCTCTTTAAATCAATCATTGTTTTCGCTATATCAGAATCCAAAATCACATAATCCCCTACAACCGCAGCAATTCCATCCAACTTTACTCGCTTAAAGTTATTGGTAGAGTCTTTTTTCTTGGAAATATCCGCTTCCGCAATAACTTCCTCAGGCTCCACTTGATTATCCGGCACATTAGGAACCGTTTGTTGTGCAAAGACCACTACAGAACAAAGGGCTAGCACCGTTGTTAAAACCGACTTAATTATTTTTGTCATATACCTCAAATTCTTTATCCCTAATTGCTTCATCTATGATTTCTGTTTCAAGTTTACGCAGGTAGTTTATTTTTCTGCGATTTAATAATACTTGTTTTATGGAAGGCGCTATAAAAGATAATGGCGCTATATCATTTAAATCTTTAACCTCTTCAATCTTTCCCAAATATACCCCGATTGAATCCTCCAATTCAAAAAATTGTGATTTTTTTAAGTACCTATCCTGATTTTCAAAGTTAATGGGCGGTATTTCGGCAAGGACTCTAGAAGCTCTCACCCAAAGAGAATCATTGAAATGAAGCTTTTTGAACTGTACTCCTATCGAGTCTAGATAGGAAATATCTTCATTGTTAAAACTTTTTAGCCGTTGCCCCACTTCTTCCTTGTTAAGGAAATTCTTTGGCAGGGATACAAAGCGCATACGTACAATACGTTCCTTTAGCTTAAAATTTTCTTTTTCTTCTTCGTAGAATTGTAATAATTGTTCTTCCGAAACCAAGGAATCGGAGCCTTGTGAAACCAGTGCCTCCTTATAGGCCCTAGTGTACAAATCCGTCCTATAGTCCGCCACGAGGGCATCAAATTTTCTTAACTCGCTCTCCTGAAGGTTTATTTTAGCTTTGCTCAACAATAGCTGTTTGGAAGCCCAGTTGGTAATATAATTATTTACAAAAGATGCACTATCGGCTTCTGACATTCCATCTGTAATATAAACCGCAACGTCTTCTGGGAATAAGTAATTCTCTCCTACCCTAGCCAAAGGTTCCTTGTCTTCATTTTTCTTAAAATAAGAACTACAAGAACTGGACAAAAAACCAAACAAAACAAAAGTAACCGTAAAAAGATTGAATGGTCTTTTTCCAAAAGTTTTAAAAATAAACATCGAACAAAAATAGTAATTAGAAAATCCCTCGCAAACCTTGTCGGTTTTACTTAACACAAATTTAGGCCTAAGCGACTTGTATAAACACATTTATTGAGTGTAACCCTGCTCAAAGGTATGGGCGGTTAAGAATTGGACCTTAAGTTCACATAGCTATTCGTCCGTTAGATTTGCAACTAAAAGCTTAATTTTGAAATCAAAATAGAATACATTGGACAGACAACTGAAGCTTATCTGGGATTTTAGAGGTCCTGTTGCTTTAAAAACAGCGGAACATCACGAAAAACATTTAAAGGAATACATCAACCTGGAAAAAATGGACGTAAATATCACTGGCCACGAAGCCTTAAGCGAGATCCACAGTGTAGCGTATATGGTGGTAAACGAGCTAGATATGATTCCCGTACGAGATGCCTTAAAACCACATCGAGGCGAGGTATATTCCAAAGACTAAAACAACGCATTGGGTTCTTTTTACCCTTTAAAATATGCAGATTAAAAAAGTGACCTATGAAAACAAACCTCGTACTCCTGATTCTAATAGCTTCGCTTTTGAGCTCTTGCTCAAAACAAAACAACACCTCTATTCTAACTCAGGCATTGGCATCTAAAAATCCGAATATAAGACGGGTCATGGATAATGCCGAGCCATACGAGGTACAAATTAGATACACCAGAATAGATAGAAAAAATGACAGTGTATTTTTTACAGACTATGATTTTCAGGTGGATAAGGAGCAATACTTTTACCCGGCGAGCACAGTAAAATTTCCAATTGCTGTTCTGGCACTGGAACGTTTGAATCAAACCGATAGCCTAGACCGCCATACAAAGTACTACATAGAAGGTGATTCCATAGAATCTACCATTGCTCAAGATGTTTCCCAAATTTTTGCCGTAAGCGACAATCTTGCCAATAATCGTATGGTAGAGTTGCTTGGACAAGATGCCATTAATCAAGGTTTAGAGGATAAAGGGATACAACCTGTACGTATCGCCCATCGATTAGGATACCATTCTGATGATTTAAAAACAAAACCTTTAATCATCTATTTGAACGACAGTACTACCGGAATTTCGACGACGACTTTAAATACTCCCCCAGAGCCCCTTGAGCTAGGGAGGATAAAAAAAGGCGTTGGCTTTTACGAGGATGATACCCTTGTTAAAGAAGCCTTTGATTTTAGTTTAAAGAACTACTATCCTATTGACGCCCAGCATGGAATGTTAAAACGAGTTATCTTCCCAAATACGTTTGCTCCCAATGAACGCTTTGATCTATCTGCCGAACAACATCAATTCTTATTAAAGTCGATGAAAACACTCCCGAGAAATGCAGGATACGGCCCAAGTGAATACTACGATGGTTACTGTAAGTTCTTTTTATATGGAGACACTAAAAAGGCAATTCCAGATCATATAGAAATATACAACAAGGTTGGTTTTGCCTATGGTACCTTAACAGATTGTGCGTATATCGTTGACAAAAAAAATGATGTGGATTTTTTGCTGACCGCAACGATATTAGTAAACAAAAATGGAATTTTTAACGATAACGTTTACCAATATGACGATGTTGGAATTCCGTTTTTAGCGGCCCTAGGAAGGGAAATACATACTTTAGAAATAACACGTAAAAAGTAACATCCGTTACCTGTAACAAATCTATGGCAGACAGCGTAAAACAGACAAGAATAAATAAATTTTTAAGTGAAGTAGGCTACTGTTCCAGAAGAGCGGCAGACAAACTAATAGATCAAGGAAGAGTCACCATTAACGGCAAAGTTCCTGAAATGGGAACTAAAGTGGTCCCTGGAGACGACGTCCGCGTTGATGGGGAAGTCGTTTCAACTCCAACAGAAAAACCGGTATACCTGGCATTTAACAAACCCGTTGGCATTGTATGCACCACCGATCGTAGCGTGGAAAAGGACAATATCATCGATTTTATAAATTATCCCAAACGTATTTTCCCCATCGGTAGATTGGACAAACCTAGTGAAGGACTCATTTTTCTAACCAACGATGGAGATATTGTAAATAAGATATTAAGGGCAAGAAACAATCATGAAAAAGAATATTTAGTAACCACTGATAAGCCCATACAACCCGATTTTTTAAGGAAAATGAGAAATGGTGTACCCATATTGGATACCATAACCAGAAACTGCGAAGTAAGTCAAGTTAGTACCTACCAATTTAGGATTATACTAACCCAAGGTCTGAACCGACAGATAAGACGTATGTGTGAGCATTTGGGCTATCGGGTTAAAAAATTAAAGCGAATTAGAATTATGAACGTAAACCTAGACTTACCCGTAGGTCAGTGGAGAGATTTAACATCACAAGAACTTTCCCAGATCAAACGACTGGTAGACAATTCTTCCAAAACAAACGAGCCGGAAAATTAATTTGAGTTTATGGCTACTATTCATATGTAGCAACATAACCATACTTCCATACATCGGTAACCTAGAGCAAACAAATACTGCCCTTGACATATATGCAAGCCCTAAGATGAAACACCAAGTTCAAACATCATTTAAACACTAAAATTTAATTTGATTGACGCATCCGGAGAACAGGACGTTTAGTTATCGGAAATACCAGTAAACAATATAGTACTACAACAGAAAACTCAAGTTATCTTACTGGAACATACAAAATTCAAGTACTATTCCAAAAACCAACTATATAAGATCGGCATAGAAATTCTATATGCAACCACTGCAGAAATTAATAGTTTTTAAATATAATTTATGATAACAAACTAAAGTATAGCTCTTTAAATTACTATCTTAGAGTTAAAAATTTGTACAAAATCTCATGAAACAGAATAGAAAAAAGCACCTAAAAAAATCTATCATTTACCAAATACTTGTAGCGATGATGTTTTTGACTGCATCAAATACCACTTTACTCGCACAAGAAGCTAGATTTAAGGAATATTCGGGAGAAATATTTGATAGCAAAACAAAAAAGCCCTTGGTATTTGCAACTCTTACTTTAGAAGGGTCAAATGTAAGTACCATAACGAATACGGATGGGGAGTTTTTATTAAAAATTCCTGGCGGTAGTACTGCAAAAAATGTTGTTATCTCCTTTCTTGGTTATAAGACAATATCTCGTCCCATTGTTGAGTTAAAAGACGCGGATAACGAGATTTTTATGACCGAGTCGGTCGTAAAGCTTAGTGAAGTCAACTTAAGTGTTCCCAAAGATGCGGAAACTCTGGTCAGGGAAACCCTTAATAAAAAAGGGGAAAACTACTTGAGCGACCCAACAGTAATGACAGCGTTTTACCGAGAAACAATTAAAAAAAGAAATAAAAACGTGAGTTTGTCAGAAGCGGTAGTAAACATCTATAAGGCTCCTTACAACTCGTATAAGCGAGATGAATTACAGCTGTTTAAAGCACGGAAAAGTACAGATTATAACAAACTGGATACTTTAGCGCTCAAACTTCAAGGCGGACCCTTCAACACACTGTTTGTAGATATGATTAAATATCCTAAATATATATTTACAAAAGAGTCTATTGACTACTACGACTTTTCTTATGATAGCTCTACACGGGTTGATGACAGGTTAATTTATGTTATAAATTTTAAGCAAAAAGCAGGAATACTAGATCCATATTATACAGGCAAGTTATACATAGATGCTGAAAATAAAATTCTCACGAGCGCTATGTATTCCTTAAATATTACCAATAAGCGCTTGGCTTCTCAAATGTTCGTAAGAAAAAAACCAAGAAATGCGGAGGTATGGCCTACTGAAGTGGCCTATCGTGTAGATTACAGGGAGAAGGACGGAAAATGGTACTATGGTTATAGCAATGTGCTACTTGAATTCAAAATAGATTGGGATAAAAAATTATTCAATTCTGTATATTCCATGAATTGCGAAATGGCAATAACCGACTGGGAGAAGAACCTTACCAATGCTCAATTAAACCCAAAAGAACGAATTAAGTCCTCTATGATTTTAAGTGATGAGGCTATTGGTTTTGCAGATCCTGATTTTTGGGGAGAATACAATATTATAGAACCGGAAAAATCTATAGAATCTGCCATAAAAAAAATACAGCGACAGTTACGGAGGTCAAAACCAACTGATGGTGGTACTAGAGCAAAGTAGTTATTTATTAAGATAATTAGGATATTAAAAGGCCCAGTTTTACGATGAAAACTGAGCCTTTTAGGTTTAAGGGGTCTCTACCTTATTTTGGCATTACAACGGTATCAACAGCATGTATAACCCCATTGGTGGCCGCAACATCTGCAATAACCACAGTAGCCATTCTACCTTTTTCGTCTGTTAGCTTTACATTTCCGCTATCTAGGGACAATATAATTTTTCCTCCTTGTACCGTAGATACTTCAAAAGCGCCGTTATTTGCTTTTATAGCATCAATAACTGCAGCCGCTTCAAATTTACCGGACACTACATGATAGGTAAGAAGACCTGTTAGTGCATTCTTACTTTCTGGCTTTAATAACCCTTCTACGGTGCCATCTGGTAAAGCAGCAAAAGCATCGTTTACCGGGGCAAATACCGTGAAAGGACCTTCACTACTCAACGTTTCTACCAAGTCAGCAGCTTTAACTGCAGCCACCAGCGTGGTAAAGTTCTCATTAGCGGCGGCCACGCCTACTATGTTTTGGGCTTGGACAAATGTGGCGGCAAACAATGCCATAGCTACGAACGTACTTTTAATCATTTTCATAATATATTTTTAAGTTTTGGTAAATATATAGCATTGAATGCAGCACTAATCATAAATTTTGTTTAATTTTTTATCAAATATGTTAAACATTTTATGTTTTGTAGTTTTCGGGAATTGCGAATTAAAAAGAATAAAAACCATAGACCTGGGCAGACCTTACTTTTTCAATGGCCTTTTTGGATTACTAGCACTGCATTTTTATCCTTATTTAATTTCTCAAAGAAGTATTGCCAACTGCAATAAACAATAATCCCCCACAATCACTAAAGGAGCAACCATTGATTTAACAACACCTGGCCATACCTTTACCAATAGCATACTAAAACAAAAAAACATTAAAAAGGATGGTATACAAAACCTTTCATAAAAAACGAATTTAAGAACCCTACAGATATTTCAACAATACGGACGAAAAACGGGCAGCGGACCTCAATGAATTATTCGCTAATGAAAAAATTAATGCTCTTTTATGTATTCGCGGAGGTTACGGCTGTTCACGTATCATTTATGTACTGGAGTATGATGTTATAAAAAAGAATCCGAAAGCCTTTATTGATTTAGCGATGTAACCGCTCTTTAAAATGGGGTTTACTAAGAAACAGCTTTACTATGTTTCCATGGTCTGGTAGGAAGTAACATATGAAATAGACTTCACCGATAAACTTGTCTGTATTGTAAAAGCACCGTATTGTATCGACCGCATATTAATCCAACTTATACAGGACAATGCATTTATAAAAGCTTCAGGAATTATTTTGGTATCTGCGCCGGTTGCTAGCACCCTAGTGAACAAGGTTTTTTGCCCTTAAGGAGGACTTATCAAAAGAATAAACCGCTTGAAATTCCTGCTATATTTAGCACGAGCTTTGGAGATGTATGTCTAAATTTCATTTTCGCCATAGTGCCATTGGCGAAAATGGACACGAACACTTTTACCATTGAACATCATGAGGCTTGGTTAATCTAAACAATACAGAAACATAAATAGTTACTTGCGTTAATTAATTCAAATTCATAACTTCCTTGTATTAAAATAAACTTGAACGCTGCGATTGTATGCACCTTTTTAATTAATGTGAGACTATAAAAAACCAGTACAAGAAATTCAACTAAAATTTATCCTCCTAGATTTAACAAAAATCAATGAAACAAAAAATCATTCTAATCCTTATTTTTGGTTTTTGTATTGCCGTCGTATATGCCTTTGCTGCGCGGACTTTTGATCGTTCCGAAGATACTTATGCCAGTATGAAGCTACCTGAGACGGTAAATTATAATTTTCATATCAAACCCATACTTTCCGACAATTGCTATATCTGCCATGGCCCAGACGCTAACGAAAGAAAGGCAGGCCTGCGATTGGATTTAGAGGAAACCGCTTTTCAAGAGCTAAGGGATAGTCCGGGCGAATACGCCTTTATAGCAGGCAACTCCAAGGAAAGTAAGGCCTACTGGCACATGATTACAGAAGATGCCAAAGAAATGATGCCTCCTCCAGATTCTAAACTGTACCTAAATTCTTATGAAAAACGACTGATTGAAAAATGGATAGAACAAGGGGCAAAGTTCCAAAAACATTGGGCCTATCTTTCTCCAGAAAAAAAAGAAGTGCCTCAAATACCATCTTCTGACCCAACAAGCGACTGGCAGCAAAATGAAATAGATGGTTTTATTTTGGAAAAGCTCAAAGAGATGAATATCCAACCTTCCGAGAAAGCCACAAAAGAAACGTTGATACGAAGGATCAGTTTAGATCTTACGGGACTTCCCCCAAACCTTTTGGATACCAAAGCTTTATTAAATCTTCCATCCGAAGAAATCATTTCCAAGGCGATCGACCGATTTTTGTCGTCTCCCGCATATGGAGAACGTATGACGCAATCCTGGCTCGATGTTGCTCGCTACGCTGATTCTCATGGCTACCAAGACGATAGTTACCGCACCATGTGGCCTTGGCGAGATTGGGTAATACACGCCTTCAATAAAAATTTGCCTTATGACGAATTTTTAACCTTGCAACTGGCTGGGGACTTGTTGCCAAATGCAACAAAAGAGCAGATTTTGGCTACAGGTTTCAATCGAAACCATCCCGTTACGCAAGAAGGTGGCGTAATACAAGAGGAATATAGAATCAATTATGTCTTGGATAGAACCAATACCCTAGGAAAAGGAATATTGGGATTGACCTTGGAATGTGCACGTTGCCATGATCACAAGTATGATGCCATTTCACAGGCGAATTATTTCGAGTTCTTTGCATTTTTCAATCAAGTCGATGAAAAAGGCTTACAAATGGATGCCGTGCAGGCCAAGAACAAAAAATTCTTTGCCGATCCACCTTATCTAACTTTGACCTCCGAGGAAGTCGACGGCGTGCTGGATTTTGTAAATTTAGAGGAAGGCCAAGAAGTAAAGGTTATGGTAATGAACGATTCCGCACCAAAAACCACCTTTCTGCTCAATCGTGGGGAATACGACCAACCTACCGATACCGTATCGCCGAATACACCTAACGCAATCTATCCATTTTCGGAAGATCTGGAAAGAAATCGCTTGGGCTTAGCAAAATGGGTGGTAAGCAAGGAAAATCCGCTGACCTCAAGGGTTTTTGTAAACCGTATCTGGGGAATGCTGTTCGGAAGGGGCTTGGTAGAGACTGCGGAAGATTTTGGAGTACAAGGAAGCCTTCCCACACATCCGAAACTACTGGATTGGCTCTCAGCCGATTTTATGGAGCACGATTGGGACATTCACCACTTGTTAAAAAAAATAATGCTATCGGCAACATATCAACAGAAATCACAAATGCGACATGACCTCAAAAAGAGCGATCCCGAAAACAGATTTTTAGCGCGTGCACCGCGCTTTAGAATGAGTGGAGAAATGATACGGGATTATATTCTTGCCACAAGCGGGCTACTGAATACAGAACTTGGAGGGCCTAGTGTCAAGCCCTACCAACCGCCCGGACTTTGGGAAGAAACCAATGCCGGGGAAAATAGGGGCGTGTTGACCAAATACGTGCAAGATGGTGGCGAAGACCTGTATCGCCGTTCCTTATACACATTTTGGAAACGTACATTACCACCGCCTTCCATGACTATTTTTGATGCGCCTACTAGAGATTTTTGTGAAGTGCGTAGACAGAAGACCAATACGCCATTACAGGCTTTGGCGCTCCAAAACGATATTCAAGTATTGGAAGCAGCACGTGTATTGGCGCAACGCACCCTGCATGAAAAAGGCGATGAGGACCCCAATATGGTCGCCGAACTCTTTCAGCGTATTCTGGTCCGTTCGCCGAAAGAAGTAGAAATACTGACACTGAATGACTATTACCATGATGCCGTGAAACTTTACGGTAACAACCTTGAGGATGCCAAAAAACTGGCCGCTCTTGGGGAATATGAGCAGATAGACGTAGATCCGGTAAAGACCGCCGCCCTGATGCTAACAACGCAAGTCATCTATAATTTGGACGAAACCATAACTAAGGAGTAGGTATTTAGAGTTTATAACAGAGACAAGACAATTGACTAAATAAGAATTACGAAGTATTAAAAGAAAGAAAAGAATACCATGCTTACAGTTTAACTTAAAATATTTAAAGCATATGTGAAGTCGAAATTTACAAATCAGTGATTTTTATTTTTAAATACTTATTTAAGAACAATGTCTCTTGATAGCAGTTACCATGGCGGCCAAAGCAATGCAGTCAAATTTCTTATATGGTAATAGAATGAAATAACAAATAAAACATCCACAATGGAAGAAAAAAAAGAATCATCCGAAAATCCTTTGAAGGCCAATCGAAGGCATTTCTTTTCACAATTGAGTGTAGGTATCGGTTCCTTGGCGCTAGGGTCTTTGCTTATTCCCGACCTGTTCAAGAGTTCGGGGCCAAGCTTAGCTTCCAAAGAAGATCTTGGGGTTGCACATTTTGCGCCCAAGGCCAAACGCATCATTTATTTGTTCCAGGCCGGTGCACCCTCACAGTTCGAAACTTTTGATTACAAACCCATTTTAAGGAAACGTATGGGTGAGGACCTGCCGGATTCTATACGTAAGGGACAACGATTGACCGGAATGACTGCCAACCAAGATAAATTTCCTTTGATGCCACCTAAAATTGGATTCAAACAACATGGGGAAAGCCAAACATGGATTAGCGATTTCTTTCCGCATATCGCTAAGATTGCCGATGAGATTACCGTGGTACGCAGCATGCATACCGAGGCCATTAACCATGATCCTGCAATTACTTTTTTCCAGACCGGAAGTCAGATTTCCGGAAGACCCAGTATGGGCTCTTGGTTGAGTTATGGACTGGGCAGCGAAAATAAAAATCTACCTTCCTTTGTGGTTCTGACCTCACGTGGAAAAGGTAATAGTCAAGGATTGTACTCCAAATTATGGTCCAGTGGATTCTTAGATTCCAAGCACCAAGGTGTAATGCTGCGGTCGGGCAAGGATCCCGTGCTTTATTTAAATGATCCTGACGGACTTTCTCGATCGGACAAACGGCATTTATTGGATAATGTCGCGTCCTTGAACAAACTACATCACGTAGAAACGGGGGATGACGAGATAGAGTCACGTATCGCGCAATATGAAATGGCCTACCGCATGCAAATGTCCGTACCAGATGTCATGGACATTTCCAAAGAACCACAATCAATTATTGACCTCTACGGAGAAGATTGCCAAGTCCCTGGCACCTATGCTGCAAACGCCCTACAAGCACGAAGACTGGCTGAAAATGGGGTGCGCTTTATACAACTATACCATCAGGGATGGGATCAACATGGAAATCTGCACAATGAAATGGCAGGGCAGGCCAAAGATGTAGATCAGGCTTCGGCCGCCTTGGTGCTAGACCTTAAGCAACGCGGTATGTTAGAGGACACTTTAGTGGTCTGGGGCGGGGAATTTGGAAGAGGAAATTACGCCCAAGGAAAATTTGACCCTGAAAATTATGGTCGTGACCACCACCCAAAAGCCTTTAGTATCTGGATGGCAGGGGGCGGTATCAAGCCCGGACTCAACTACGGTCAAACCGATGAATTCGGCTATAATGTTGTCGAAAATCCCGTACATATCCATGATTTTCATGCTACACTTATGCACCAGTTAGGCCTAGACCACGAAAAATTGACCTACAAGTACCAAGGTCGCCGCTTTCGTCTAACCGACGTAGCGGGCAATGTTATAAACGACCTTTTAGCTTAATGAGACTAGTTGGCAAAAAGGGTTCAATAGGCGGAAAAAGCTCAAGTTCAAGTATCAAACTAAAGCTCAATTATAGTTTATGGGATTTATTCTTTACAAAAAGTGTTGAAGTTAGCTCAATGTCGCCCTAAGCATTGTCGAAGGGAATTGGAGCTGAAAAGGTTCAAGTATCAAGCGCAAACACAAATTTCCTATTCAAACTTGAGTGATGCATCAAAAAGTGTTCAGTAGGTAGTAGAATTGGGGCGAAATCTCATGAATCCGAATACATTCGCATCCATTTCTTTACCAAATACCAAACCATATTTACCTTATCATGAACTTTATTATACCGACCTTCCAATGACATCCACCGTTAAAACTAAATGGGTAGACTATGCTGTTTTTGGCTTGTCCCTATTCCTACTCTTCTGTCTGTTGTTCGAATCTTATATTGAACTTCCAAGATTGGTAGCATGGGTGGGACGTTTTCATCCTTTGGCGCTTCATTTTCCTATTGTCCTTTTATTACTCTGTGCTTTTTTAGGTTTGACGGGAAAGAAAGTTCCAAAACAACTATTGGCCATTGCAGTGTTATTTTCCTTGTTAACCGCTATTTCAGGATTTTTTCTAGGTAAGGAAACAGCGCTAAAAGAAAATCTTTTGTTTTGGCACCAATGGATGGGAGGCGGATTGGCCCTTTTGGCAACAGTTTGGTACGCTTTGGAGGGAACCAATTTTTACAAACCTCTTTTTTCTAAAATACTACAGATAGTTTTGGTAGGCCTTATTTTCGCTACTGGGCATTATGGCGGAATGGTTACCCATGGCGAAGACTTTTTGGCGCTTCCTACGGGAAAGGGAGAAGATGAGATTCCTGAAAATCCATTGGTTTATACTGATGTGGTGGGACGGATTCTAGATAACAAATGTGTATCCTGCCATAATCCCAATAAAACAAAAGGAGGGTTACTAATGACTTCACTTGAAGCACTTCTGGCCGGTGGGGAAGTAGGGAAGACGATACTCCCTGGAAATGCCGAAGAAAGCGAGATAATCAGGAGGGTACACCTTCCCGTGGAAGATGAGGAGCACATGCCGCCTGATGGCAAACAGCCTCTGAACGAACAGGAAATGTTAATCTTGGAACGTTGGATCGCCCTGGGTGCGTCCGACACCCTCCGATTGGCCCATCTACAACCGTCAGAACCCCTTAAGGGCTTGATTACGGCATTGATGCAACCTAATCCAAAGGAAAAATATGCCAAACTACCCAAGTTGGCCGACAGTACCTTGCAGCGCCTCAATTCCGATTATATAACTATTAGGCGTATAGCAGGCGGGGCGGACGCATTAAGCGTGAACGCCTATAAACCGCCCGTTTACGATCCGCAACAGGTAACCGACCTGAAATTTGTCGGCAAGAACATCGTTCAGTTGGATGTAAGCGGACTCCCCATTAGCCAAATAGAAATGGACTTCATAGGCTCTTGCACAAATCTGGAATGGCTTGAACTAGATGGGACGCCCATAACCGATACGGAAATGAATGCCCTAACAGAATTATCCAAGTTAGGGACGTTAAAGATACACAGCACCGCGATTACCGACGCAAGTGTACCGGTCCTGAATAAAATGAAAGGCCTAAGGGAAATATATCTATGGAATACTCAAATTTCTAGCGAAGGCATCAAAGCCCTTAAAACCAGTAATCCAGTTTTGAGTGTTGAGGAAGGTATTACCCAGAAATTACGAAATTCCTTTGTTGCATCGGACACTATACCAAAGCAATAAATAGCAATCAGGTTCGTTGACTCAAATAAGATAAACAGACCTAATTTGCCACTTCACTGATAAATTTTAGTCGGTATAATCGCAGTTCCTCGTCTTCGTATTCGCCATCAAACTCGCTCATAGCAGCCTCCAGGTCATCTGTCTCTGCTTCCAAAAAGTATTCATGTATTTCTTCTTGCTGATCCTCATCCAGCACCTCATCGACCCAATACCCTAAATTTAATTTAGTTCCGCTGAATACAATTTGTTCCATTTCCTTTATCAATTCATCAATTTCAATACCTTTTGCGGAAGCGATATCCGTCAAAGGCAATTTACGATCTACATTTTGGATGATGTATAATTTAAGACCTGAGTTTGCACCCGTACTTTTAACCACCAAATCATCTGGTCTTATAATTTCGTTTTCTACAACATAATCAGAAATAAATTGTAAAAAAGGTTTGCCATATTTCTTTGCTTTTCCCTCTCCTACACCATGTACATTAAGTAATTCATCAGGAGTAATAGGATACTTTAAGGCCATGTCCTCTAACGAAGGGTCTTGAAAAACTACGAAAGGCGGCAATCCCAATTTATTGGCTTGTGACTTTCTCAAATCCTTTAGTTGTTTTAAAAGCTTAGCATCTGTTACCCCACCCGTCTTTGCGGCACCTACTATCGCATTGTCATTTTCTGCGTTGTAGATATGATCTTTAGTCATCATAAAGGAAGTTGGTTTTGCCAAGAATGCCTCCCCTTTATCCGTAAGGTGCAGGACGCCGTATTGTTCTATCTCCTTTTTAAGGAGTCCTGCAACCAAAACTTGGCGTACCAAAGCCATCCAGTGGCTTTTATCCTTATCGGAGCCTATTCCAAAAAAGTCCTTTTCATTGGTTTTGTGCGACGATATAATGGCGTTGCTCTTACCACGTAACGCACAAACTATCTCTTTGGACTTAAATTTTTCGCTAGTACCTTTTACTACCCTCAACAACTTTAAAACGTCTTCGCGGGCTTCTTCCTTTTGCTTAGGATTACGGGCATTATCGTCCATATCGGCACCTTCCCCTGTTTCCTCATCGAATTCTTCTCCAAAATAATGCAGCATAAATTTTCGGCGAGACATGGAAGTCTCTGCATAGGCTACCACTTCTTGCAACAGCGCGTTTCCTATTTCCTGCTCTGCAACAGGTTTGCCCGACATAAATTTTTCCAGTTTTTCTATATCCTTATAGGAATAAAAGGCCAAACAGTGTCCTTCTCCGCCATCTCTGCCTGCCCTTCCAGTTTCTTGGTAGTAACTTTCTATGCTTTTTGGTATGTCATGGTGAATCACAAAACGCACATCAGGTTTATCTATACCCATACCAAAAGCGATTGTAGCCACTACCACATCCACATCTTCCATCAAGAACATATCTTGATACTTTGATCTTGTTTTGGCATCAAAACCAGCGTGATAGGGAACCGCACTTATCCCGTTTACCTGAAGCACCTGAGCAAGCTCAGCCACTTTTTTACGACTTAAACAATAAATTATTCCAGATTTACCTTGATTCTGCTTTACGAACCGTATAATATCCGCTTCAACGTTTTCCGTCTTCGTACGCACCTCATAGTATAAATTAGGCCTATTGAACGATGCTTTAAAGAGCACAGCGTCGTTAATACCCAAGTTTTTAACAATATCCTCCTGGACTTTAGGGGTGGCAGTGGCGGTGAGGCCAATTATCGGAATGTTACCTCCCAAACGCTCAACAATAGACTTTAAATTTCTATATTCCGGCCTAAAATCATGGCCCCATTCAGAGATACAATGCGCCTCGTCTACAGCGACAAAGGACACCTGTACTGAACGCAAAAAATCTACATTTTCCTCTTTGGTAAGAGATTCTGGCGCAACATACAACAACTTGGTTATACCATCCTTAATATCCTGTTTTACCTGTTTGATCTCGGTTTTGTTCAAAGAAGAATTTAAAACGTGAGCAATGCCATGCTCAGAAGAAATACCCCTTATAGCATCAACCTGATTTTTCATAAGTGCTATCAAAGGAGAAACTATTATAGCCGTTCCGGGCTTCATTAAAGCGGGTAGTTGATAACAAAGAGATTTTCCCCCACCTGTGGGCATAATCACAAAGCAGTTCTTATTTTGCAATATTTGTTTAATAACTTCCTCTTGAAGCCCCTTGAACTGAGAGAAACCAAAATATTTTTTTAAAGAGGCATGTAAATCAACTCCGTTCAAAGCTTTCTCGTCTATCACGTTTTTTTATTTAGTGCTAAGAAATTATGTACGTAAATTATATGGTAGTTAACATCAAGAATCGAAACCAAATTATTATTGGATACATATCCTATACCATTAAGTTTATGTAATTTTGTAATCTTAAAGATAAGACAATCTTTTAGGAATACAATTCATAAAATTGAATAATACGTTGACATCTGCAAGTACGATTATCGATTTAGCGAAAAAGACGATTAAAACGGAGCGAGATGCTATCACGCACCTTATGACCTTAGTAGACGAGGGTTTTGCGAACGCTGTTAATTGCATTATAGCCTCAAACGGCCGTGTTGTAATTTCTGGAATTGGCAAGAGCGCAATCATCGCATCAAAAATTGTTGCCACCTTAAACTCTACAGGAACACCTGCAATATTTATGCATGCTGCAGATGCTATACATGGAGATTTGGGTACCGTTCAAGATAATGATGTGGTCATCTGCATCTCCAAAAGTGGAAGTACTCCTGAAATAAAAATGCTAGTCCCGTTATTGAAACGAGGGAAGAACAAATTAATAGCCATGACCGGAAATCCTGATTCCTTCTTGGCCAAACAATCGGATTTTCTACTGAATACCTTTGTTAAAGAGGAAGCCTGTCCTAACGGATTGGCACCGACCACTAGTACTACAGCGCAACTTGTTATGGGAGACGCCATGGCCATTGTGCTATTGGAACTTAGAGGTTTTAGCAGCGCAGATTTTGCCAAATACCATCCAGGAGGTGCTTTAGGCAAAAGACTATATTTAAGAGTATCCGATATTATAGAAAATAATCAGCTACCACAGGTACAATTGCATACAGAAGTGAAACAGGTAATTGTAGAAATTTCCAAAAAAATGCTCGGTGTTACCGCCGTTTTGGATGATAAAAAAATTGTAGGTATTGTAACGGATGGCGATATTAGACGCATGCTAAATAAGCACGATAACATAAAAGGACTTACTGCAGCCGACATCATGAGTTCCAATCCTAAAACCGTGGCTACGAATTCCCTTGCCGTTGAGGCCTTAAAATTGATGCAACAAAAAGGAATATCTCAGTTGTTGGCTGTAGAAAAGGGGGAGTATAAAGGGGTTATCCACTTACACAATCTCATAAACGAGGGTATTATATAATGGGAGAGAAAACGACTACACCGCCTAACGAGATGTCCTTTTTGGACCATTTAGAGGAATTAAGATGGCATTTAATACGATCTACATTGGCCATAGTTATTATTGGTTGTGTTGCCTTTTTAATGAAGGACTTTATTTTTGACACGATCATTTTTGGACCTAAGAAAATGGATTTTCCCACATATAGGGTATTTTGTGAGATTGCTACTTTGTTAGGTTTTGAGTCCGCTTTTTGTGCAGATAAATTACCTTTTACCATACAGAGCAGGTTAATGTCGGGTCAGTTTTCCGCACATATATGGACTTCCATTTGGGCAGGTTTCATTATTGGTTTTCCCTACGTATTATATGAAGTTTGGAAGTTTATTAGTCCTGGACTTTACGAAAAAGAGCGAAAAAATTCAAGAGGATTTATCCTAGTAGCGTCCTTTTTATTTTTTATGGGAGTACTTTTTGGATACTATATCGTAGCACCTTTATCCATTAACTTCTTGGGTACCTATCAGGTAAGTTCTGAGGTTACAAATGAATTTGACCTTGCTTCTTATATTTCTACCATTAGGACTTCTGTCATCGCGTGCGGGATTTTATTCGAGTTACCAATAATCATTTATTTCTTGACCAAAGTAGGCTTGGTAACCCCCGAAATAATGAAAAAGTACCGGAAGATAGCCTTGGTTATCGTTTTAATATTATCCGCCGTAATTACCCCACCAGATGTAACAAGCCAAATTATCGTTGCTTTTCCTGTTTTAATTTTGTACCAAGTAAGCATCGGTATTTCTAAACGGGTACTAAAAAACGAGGCAAAAAGGGAACGTAAAGCAGCCGAAAAGGCAAAAGCAGAAAAAGCGAAAGCAGAAAAAGCAAGAAAAGATGTCAAACCAAATTGATGAATTTAATGCCTATCGCTCAAAGATGAACGATAAGCTATTGGGGGATAACAATAAAATCATTAAGCGCATTTTTAATCTAGACACCAACGCGTTTGCCAAGGGCGCGCTGGACGTTAGGACCAAAGAACTCTTAGGGCTTGTAGCTTCTACAGTGCTTCGATGCGACGATTGTGTTAAGTACCACTTAGAAAGCTCTTATAAGGAGGGAGTAACCAAAGAAGAGGTAATGGAAACGTTAGGTATTGCAACACTTGTAGGGGGCACTATCGTTATCCCACATCTTCGGCGCGCCTATGAGTATTGGGAAGAACTGGAAAATCAGCAAGGTTAAATAAACCATAAAACCTTTTCTTAGCAATGAATAAGGTTTAGATTTGAAAAGATGAAGCTAAGAGCCGAAAACATAATGAAATCCTACCGAGGCCGCAGGGTGGTCAAGGGAATATCGTTAGAAGTAAACCAAGGTGAAATTGTAGGACTGTTAGGGCCAAACGGAGCTGGCAAAACTACTTCGTTCTATATGATTGTTGGTCTTATTAAACCCAATGGTGGCGCTATTTATTTGGACGATATGGAAATCACCAAGTTTCCTATGTATAAAAGGGCACAAAATGGAATTGGTTATTTGGCACAAGAAGCTTCGGTATTTAGAAAGTTAAGCATCGAAAAAAATATATTAAGCGTGCTCCAGCTGACCAAGTTGAGTAAGAAAGAGCAGCACATGAAAATGGAATCCCTAATCGAGGAATTTGGATTGGGCCATATTCGTAAAAGCCGTGGAGATTTGTTATCAGGTGGTGAACGAAGACGTACAGAAATTGCAAGGGCATTGGCAACAGACCCAAAATTTATTTTATTGGACGAACCCTTTGCAGGGGTAGATCCCGTTGCGGTGGAAGACATACAACGTATCGTAGCCCAATTAAAGAACAAAAACATCGGTATTTTAATCACTGATCACAACGTTCAGGAAACCTTGGCCATTACCGAACGCTCTTACCTTATGTTCGAAGGCGGTATTTTAAAATCAGGAATACCGGAAGACCTGGCTGCTGATGAAATGGTACGAAAAGTCTATTTGGGAAAGAATTTTGAACTTCGTAAAAAGAAGTTGGATTTTTAATATTGCATTATTTTAGAAAAAATACAACGCAATTTCTTAGCAATTTTCATACTTCCTTCCTGCTATTTTTATTGCTTTAAGGAAGTAATATCAAAAACCATAGAATCTTCAAACGTAAGCACTATTCTTTTCTTGGAACCGAAAATATAAGTACAATTCTTATCTCCATCACCAGAAGTCATAACCTCAACAAAGTTGCACTTTGGATTAAACGAATTGTCCTATATTTTTTAAGAACCTCAGCACAGGATTCATATTATCCCCGAATTTGATGTTATAGATAAGGCTATTTCCCTCCTATAGCTATGGAATCTGAACGCCTGTAGTACTAAAAACATCAACTACTGTCGGAAACAAGGCAGTTGCCTCCGTTCTTCCCGAATAGCAAATTGCAGTTTCTATACGAAAATAGGCATCTATGGTTCGTGCCCAAATCTGTGACAAATGACTTCGCCGTGAATTGATTGTGCATATAAAATTCAAATTGTTATGTATTCCCGTATCTTTTTTCTTTTGAATAAAATCGGTAAGCTTGTGTAATATGTTCAGGATTATCAAAAGTATCCAGCTACCTTATGGTTTCGAAATACCTTCAAATAAATCTGAACTTTCTCCTCTCTACATGCGATAATACTACATATCACATTTGGAATAACAACTTAGACCTAACCTTAATATTATTTAATCTCAAAGGTCAGCGTTGCCCAGTTAGACTCATAATCTACCTCCTCACCTTCTTTTTTCTCCATATGGATGGTGGCTATGTACCACTTGCCTTTTGAAGTTGGCATTATGGAAACTAGTCCGTTATCGTTGGTTCTAGTTGAATTTTCATTTTCATGGGCGTCTTGACCTGGAACTGCCGTACTATAATGAACAATATGATTAGCCAAAGGCTTACCGTTTCTTAGTAATTTAAAGCCTACTGCATCTCCCAAGTTTATCTCAAAAGGATTGTTCATAGGTACAAATTCAATTGGGTAATCCAAAGGCTTCATAAAATCTATGGAGCTTTTTTGCCCCACTTGTAGCAATGCCTTAACATGCTTGGAGTAGCGTTCCTTGGCACCTCTATTTTCTATTTTTTGATCTTTGCGTTCTGCAATTGTATTTTCCAAGCCTTCATGCTCCAAATAGGTATTGAAAGCATCTGCATCCATCTCCAAGACCCTAGGCAAGGTGGAGATACCGGCAACATAAGTCCCTGCATCACCTGTGGTGAAGTTTAAATACGTAATTTTATTGTCTATGGAGAATTGTCCTTCTTTTGGCTCCATTCTATAATCTGGCCCTATAACTTTTGGTTTTATGATGCGGTCAGTGGTAATCGCATTTTCACTGGTATCAAATGTTCCATTTAATAAGTAAAGTTGCACTGCAGCGTTTGGCTCCAAAAAGTGAGAATCCGTTTTAAGAAACAACTCATGGGACATAGACAAAACAGCAGCTGATAGTAAGACTAAAACAAATGATATACTTCGCATTATGATTAAATTTTATAGTTATACAGTAGTTACGTAAAAATATGAAGATGGTTTTACTTTTGTCTTAATTCCAGTTCCTTCTCAAATTATAAAGTCCCCAGAAAAAAAACAATAATTCCAAAATGAGTGCCAGTGTAAATTGCGAAGAAACGCCATCAAACAACGTACTTATAATTCTACCAAAAGAAATACCTCCCATAAATAATACATTGCACACCGTAGCTGCATACCAAAGTTTAGCGTTATACGCACCCATTAGCCAAAATATACCAATACCAACGTAAATGCCCATGATGGCGCGGAGCATATTCTTTAGCTCCAAGGTTTCCACTTGAAAATCTAGAATCAAAGGCATCAAATACGATGGATGACCACCATAAACGAAACCAGCGATTATTACAATAACCCCTGAAAACAATAAGTTTAGGTTTTTGTTTGTGTGAATACCCACTATTTTTTATACAATTTATAATAATACCAAGCGGCAACACCTCCTACCAAAGAAAATATGGCCAACATTCCAAAAACTAACTGGTGACCCAATGCACCGGGATTGGCATCCAATAAATAGCCCATGGCCGGCCCTGCAAAAATATCTGGCGTGTAGCCAATTAGGGAAATAAGACCTACAGCAGTACCGGTTAACACCAACGGAATCTTTCCACGCTCCATTACCGCAAAGTATAGCGAGCGTGCCGCATAGACACCCGTAGCTACAACCAAAATAGAAATAAAGAATAAAGCTGTAGATGAGTCAGAAATAACTCCGGTAGCAAAAAGCAATGCCCCAATAAAAGAAACAATAAAACTGATCCATAACCAATAGGTAGTCTGTGAACGATCTGCCAATATTCCAATCACCACCCCTACCAAGGGACGCACGAATAATAAAAATGTTCCAACCTGAGCCGATTGTACTTGGTCGTATAACATCACATCTTGGGCATAAAGTGAAAATATATCGGTGATTTTATATCCTACATAGGCACAAAGGATAATTACCATTAATAAACCTACCGCTGGCAATTTCAGTACTTCCTTTATCTGAGAAACGGTGATTTTATCCAAAATAATCGCTTGTTCCGCCGCTTCATCCATCCGCATAAAAAACCAAACTAAAATGCCGACAAGAACAACAACACCAGAAGAAACCAAAATCACATATTTAAATGCAGCCCTACTTTCTACTACGGTAGTTTCAGTTATTTCAGAGCTAATGAAAATGGAGAAAATAAGGACACCCATAGTCCCGAACAATGCGCCTACCAGACCACGGCCACCATCTAAAAACCCAAAGGCCTTACCTTGTGAACTTGCCCCTCCCCAAACACGGGTCGCTTTTATCATCGCTGCCCAGAATAAAAAAATGGTGGTAAAGCCCCAATACCCATATAAAATTTTAAGTACAAAATAGCTGGGAAACGTTGCGTAGACCAAGCCGCCAAATGCAGTCATCCAAAGTGCTACGGCTATTAATTTTCTAGGTGGATACTTATCTGCCAACGGACCTCCAACCAGGTAGGAAACTAAAGCAACAAAGCCGTACACCGAAAAACATAGTCCCAACTGTGTATTGTCCAAAGCAAAAACATCCAGTA
>CAZUIE010000021.1:0-2515 GCA_964620945.1 uncultured Maribacter sp. | reverse complement strand
TACACCGAAAAACATAGTCCCAACTGTGTATTGTCCAAAGCAAAAACATCCAGTACAGTAGGTCTAAATACCCTGGCGAGCACAAAAGGGAGAATAAAAACGCTTTCCCCAGCCAAAATTAACAATAGGAGATAGTACCAAGGGGCTTTTTGAGGTTGCTTCATGCTTCTTTTATAGGAATCCAGATTTCTTCTTCAGAATTGGGATTGTTGTTTTCGTAATTGGCGCCTAGCACCTCAAAATGAGGACGGTGATCTAATTCAAATTTTGATTTTGGAATCCAGTCCTCATAAATATATTGAAAGATACTGGGGTCACCGTTTGCACCTTTGTAATCAAAAATAGCATATAGTCCGCCAGCAAGTGTAAAAGTCTCCATCCCATCCGGAACACTATTGTAATCCAGAACTTCTACCAGAGCATATTTCTTAAATTCTCGTTTTGGGCTAAATACGGTATAATATTCCGGTGGGTATACTTGCAGAGAAATAAAATCGGTACCTACTCTATTTTGAATTTGTCCTCGTTTGGGCATAAAACTACCCCACAATTCTTTGGTTCTGTTGTTGACTAAACTCATGGATAACGACTGCCCAACAAACTGGGTCTCTTTGCTTTGGATAATTCTCGGTTGCATCATTATTGTGCTACTAAATCGATTTCAAATAGGCAAACAGGTGCCTCTTTATAGTGCAATGGTAGGGAATCCGTATTATTTAAATCAAACATCCCTAAAAATTTGAAACCGGCTTTCGTATAATGTGCAATAAGTTTGGTATTGTTTCCCAGTGTATCTAACCTCACAAACCGTTTGCAATTTTCTTTGGCATACTCTTTTGCCCAAGCTACAATGGTTTCAACAAAATTTTGTCCCCTAAAACCAGAGTTGGTCGCTATACGGTGAATATACACCGCGGCATCATTATTGCGTTCTTCCCAAATAGCTGCATCGGTAAAGGTAACAGCCCAAACACAGGCTACTTTATCACCAAGCATTAGTTTGAACTGGCGACGTTCTTCTATTTCTGTTTCGATGAGCTTTCGGTCAAAATCTGGCCAAACTACCACTGTCTTTTTTGTTTTCTGATACTCCGAAGCAACTTTGTATAGGCGAAAAATTTCGGTGATATCATCAGTTGTAGAATTAATGATCTTCATAAATTAATTTATATCCTTAATTGCTTACCACAAGAAGCGTTAGTCTTCTTAAATAGCGAAACTACAGATTCTCTCACTAGTTATGAGTTAACCGACCTTTGATTCCAAAGGCTCACTAAAGAACTCGATACATAAAATAGAATAATAATAGGCACCGCCAAAAACTGCATTGTAATTAAGAGGACGAGACTTACCGTTAAAAATACATAACGCAAGGCATTATCCTTAAAGCTCCAATTCTTGAATTTAAGGGCGAACAAGGGTAAGTTACAGTTCAATAAAAAAGCACTTACCAGGGTTAAACCTATCAGAAACCATTGGTTTAGGATAATATCACTGAGGATAGCGCTAGAGTGATAAAACAGAATTAAAGGAAGGGATAGAATCAATAAAGCATTTGCAGGTGTAGGCAGCCCGACAAAGGAGGATACCTGATTTTCATCCAAGTTAAACTTAGCTAGGCGGTAGCCTGACGCCAAGGTGACAATGAAGCCGACAAAGGGTAGCACTGAATTTAAGTTTAATCCTTTAGAAGAAATTAGGGAATAGGTGTCCAAATTCCAGCCCCCTGTTTGAGACATGCCCAATAATTGAAACATAACTATACCGGGCACCAATCCACTCGTAACCATATCTGCCAACGAATCCAATTGTAATCCTAATTCACTCTTTACATCAAGAACGCGTGCGGCCAAACCGTCAAAGAAATCGAAAAAAATACCCAAAGCCACAAACATGGCCGCAATTTCTAATTGGTTCCAAACGGCAAACACGGCAGCCACACAACCACAAAAGAGATTGAGCAACGTGATAAAATTGGGAACATGTTTTTTCATAAAAGTATTGACTTTATGGACTATTAAAAGTGAACTAAATTTCTGGTGCTAGGTCTAAACTTAAAGCTAAAAATAGCATATTTCTTTGGTTACACCTTCTTTGGACCTAGTTTATACTGGCCAGTTGCACTTTTAAATTTCATGAAAAATAATTGCGATTCAAAAATATGATATGGTAATTGTCGACTTTAGGGTAGCTTCAGGATTATTTGCATCTTTGCACCGTTTAGGTTCAGCACACCATTTATGTTTAAAAAAATAGCACTTACATTTTTCTTACTTTCAACTGTTGTCAGTGGTTATTCACAATCGACGCAATTATCCCCTCTTTCAAAATTAAGCCTACTAACCGTTGGCACCGGCCAAGACCTGGCAGCTAAATTTGGGCATAGCGCCATACGCTTGCAGGACCCGGCTATTGGCATAGATGTTGTTTATGGTTACGGCACCTACAACTTTGATGACCCCAATTTTTATCTAAATTTTACTAGAGGAAAATTAGACTACATGATTACGCGTAG
>CAZUIE010000020.1:7126-32588 GCA_964620945.1 uncultured Maribacter sp. | reverse complement strand
AGGATTAGCCTCTGTAAGTACAGCAATGGCGATGCTATCGTTGAACTTTCGCATTTCCCTTAATTCATCCCAATTAAAACTGGAAATAATAAAATTTTCAGGAGACCAACCTCTAGATTCCGTGTAAAATTTAATGGTATGGTTTACTTTATCCGCGGTATTGGCACCCTTCAATTCAATATTAAGGGCCACCTTGTTATCTATCAATTTTAAAACATCCTGTAGCATGGGTATTTTGTGGCCACCATCCAATATCAACCGACTTAAATCCGAAATATTGTACTCCTCAATATTTCCAGGACCATTCGTTAACCTATCTACCGTTTGATCGTGAAAAACAACTACTTCTCCGGTTGATATCTTAAAAACATCAATTTCGATCATATCTACACCAAGGTCAAGTGCTTTCTGAACAGATGCCAACGTGTTCTCTGTTTCGTGCCCCATAGCACCTCTATGACCTATTACTAAAGGTTTTTTTTCTCCCATACAACTCGCTAAAAATAACAATGGCAAAACCCAAAATAAATAATTACGCTGTTTCATTTACCTAAATTTAATTTAGTTCAAAAATAAAGGATTCCAAAGGATTTATATCAACCCGCAATTCACCAATTCCATTTTTAACTTTCAAAACGTGTTCGCTACCATACAAAACATCGGTAATTGAATGATTCCCTTCAGGTAGCCTCCATTTTGTTATTATTTCTTCTGGAAGTTTTAGCTCAAATCCAAAAGTGTCATTTGCATGAAAGTTGGAGACTATAATTAATTTTTGCTCCTCGGACCAGCGAACAAAAGAAAGTACATGATGGTTATACCATTCTGTATGTTCCCTATTATAAAAATGAATGTCTTGGTATTCTCCCATCAGGGCAGCGCTGGAGATTGTGAAATTTAATAGGCGACTATAAAAATCACGCAGTGATTTTTCGTCTTCACTTAATTGGGCTCCATCAAACTTTTTATTATTCACCCAACGTTGATAACTGGGCACACCAATATAATCGAATATAGAAGTTCTTGATGGACTGCCAAATCCGGCATTTTCTGCACCTTCCTCGCCCGTTTCTTGGCCAAAATAAACCATCGTTGGCGCAGTAGTAGATGTTGCAGATACTACCATTGCCGGCATTCCCTTTTTAGCATTCCCAGCAAATTCTGGACTCGCAATCCGCTGCTCATCATGGTTTTCTAAAAAATGAAGCATATGGTGTTCAATATCTTGGAGACCTTCTAGAACCTTAGGTATATGGTCTGTCCACCCATGTCCTTGCATAATGTGCTTTATGCTATCATACAATTCCACTTTATCGTATAAGTAGTCCATTTTTCCCTTATGGATGAATGCTCTGTACAAACCTGGATTATAAACCTCTGCCAGTAAAAAAGCATCCGGATTTTTTGTTTTAATGGTAGAATTTAAATAGCTCCAAAATTCCACAGGTACCATTTCTGCCATATCATACCGAAAACCATCCACCCCTAAATCCATCCAATACAAAGCAATATCCCTGAATTTATTCCAAGAATTTGGCACCTCCTTATCCTTCCAAAACTCAAAATGCGCCTGAATATCCTTATCTAAATAATCCTGAGGGAGTGTATCAAAGTCTACCGTGCCATCTGGTCGCACACCGTAATTAATTTTAACGGTTTCATACCAATCATTGTAATGTGGTTGTGCCATTCTAGAACCATTACCCGTCCATTTTGCAGGTACTTCTTTAAAATTAGCATCAGCCAACTTGTTTTTGTCACCTCCCAAAGGCTTATATCCATCTTGCCATTCCGGCACCTTAAATGCAGATCCAGGGATATAATAGAAATTATTGTCCTTATCATAAACCACAGTAGTATCATCATCGGCACCAAAATCTGATACTCCCTTTGGATTTGTTAAACCCTCATAAGCGCGTGCTACATGATTGGGAACGATATCTATGATTACTTTTAATCCCTGCGCATGGGTTCTTTTTATAAGTGCCTTAAACTCTTCCAGTCTATTATTGGGGTTTACGGACAAATCAGGATTTACATTATAATAATCCTTTACCGCATAAGGAGAGCCCGCCCTCCCTTTTACCACGTCTGGATCATCATTTGAAATTCCATACGCCGTGTAATCATTAATTACAGCGTGATGTGGAACTCCCGTATACCAAATATGGGTAATGCCCAAGTCTTTAATCTCCTTCAGCGCCTTGTCGGTGAAATCATTAAATTTCCCAACTCCGTTTTCCTCAATGGTACCCCAAGGCTTATTGGTATTATTCGTATTTCCGAATAGACGGGTAAATACTTGGTAAACTGTAATTTTTCTTTCTTTATTCATGATTTCACCAATCGGTTTTTTAGCCTCTTCCTCACAAGAAAAACTGGCAAATATGATACAACATAAAAACAAAAAATATATTTTATGCGTCATGCTATTTTACTATTGTACCTTAACTACTTCTCCTGGTAACAGCGTAACCCGCGCTCCATTTACACGTATAGACATTTCGTTTGCTCCGGTAAGTTCAAAACTTGTTTGTTCAGAGCTTACAACGACCTTAATTATCCTATTCCTGAAATTGACCTTAAAAGAATAGGCCTCCCATTGGTCGGGAATTTGTGGTGTAAAGGATAATTTATCCTCCAATACCCGCATACCGCCAAAACCTTCAACAATACTCATCCAAGTGCCAGCCATAGATGTAATATGCAAACCTTCTTCCACCTCTTTGTTGTAGTCGTCCAAATCTAACCGCGATGTACGCAGATAAAAGGTGTAGGCCTGCTCCATCCTTCCTAATTTTGCAGCCTGTATGCTATGGACACAAGGCGATAAAGAAGATTCGTGCACCGTAAACGGTTCGTAGAAATCGAAATGACGTTCTAATTCCTTAGTTGAAAAATCGGCTTCAAACAAATAGAAACCTTGCAACACATCGGCTTGCTTTATGTAGGGTGATCTTAGAATCCGGTCCCAACTCCATTTTTGATTAATAGGCCTTTCCGCTTTTGGCAAATCTTTCACTTTTATTAGTTCCTTATCCAAGAAACCATCTTGTTGCAGGTACACCTGATGTTTCTCTGAAAAAGGAAAATAAAGATTATCTGCTACTTCTTTCCAATCTTCACATTCAAGCTCTGTCAATTTTGCTTTTCCAATGATACGAGCGTAATCGTCGGAATACCCATCTTTTACCTTATCTAACTGCTCAAGCGTGTAATTTATGCACCATTTGGCAAGGTAGTTTGTATACCAGTTGTTATTTACATTGTTTTCGTATTCGTTGGGGCCCGTAACACCCAGCATCACAAACTTGTTCTTTTCTTTTGAGAAATTAACGCGTTGATGCCAGAATCTGGATATGGCAATCAGTACCTCCAACCCCATTTCCGGGATATAACTGTAATCCCCAGTATACCTGTAATAATTATAGATAGCAAACGCTATGGCACCATTTCTATGTATTTCCTCAAAAGTAATCTCCCACTCATTGTGACACTCCTCCCCGTTCATGGTTACCATGGGATACAATGCCGCCCCATTGGAGAAACCTAACTTTTCAGCGTTTTCAATCGCTTTTTCTAAGTGATTATACCTATACTTTAACAACTTTCTGGCAACTGTTTGGTCTTTCGTAGCCATATAAAAGGGCAGGCAATAGGCTTCGGTATCCCAATAGGTGCTTCCGCCATATTTTTCGCCCGTAAACCCTTTAGGTCCGATGTTTAACCTAGAATCCGTTCCCAAATAGGTTTGATTCAGTTGAAATATATTGAAACGTATTCCTTGTTGTGCCTTTACATCGCCCTCAATGGCTATATCGCTCATATGCCAAATAGCATTCCAAGCATCTTTCTGTTTTTGCAATAAAACTTCAAAACCTAGGGCGGTAGCCTTGTCCAAAACCGAATTTGCGGCTGCCACCAGTTCACCAGACTTATGATTTCGAGATACGGTATACCCGCCAAATTTAGTAAGTGTAACTGTTTCTTTGGCTTTCACTTTTTGAGTAAACGAAAAAGAGACCGTGGTTTCCGTTTCTGAGGCCGCGCTCCCAGAAACAGTTTTGCCCTTATACTCCATGGACGCTTGCATATAGGTGCACGTCTCAAAATTAGTCTTCATCGTATGGGATTCAATAAAGGCACGATATTCGCTAGCACATATGTTGGTGGTATTCCAAAATTTATCGTCCCAGTTACTGTCCTCATTGGTTATACCGCTGTCCAAATAGGGGACAAAGGTTATTTCAGCATCAGAATCCACCGCCGTTACGCTGTACGATATAGCTCCCAATTCATCCATATCCAAACTTAGAAAACGCAGCGTTTCCACTTGTATTTCTCTACCGTTATTCAATGTTGCCAAAAAGGTTCTTTTATACCATCCTTCCCGCATATGTAGTTCTCTACGAAAATTTGAAACGGATTTACACCTATTTAAATCTAAGGTCTCTCCATCTACCACTACACCTATCCCTATCCAGTTTGGTGCATTAAGTACTTTGGCAAAATATTCGGGATATCCGTTCTTCCACCACCCTACTCGGGTTTTATCAGGGTAATAAACACCTGCGATATAACTCCCTTGAAAGGTTTTTCCAGAGTAGGATTCCTCAAAATTCGCTCGTTGCCCCATGGCACCGTTTCCAATACTAAATAAGCTTTCGGACGATTTAACGCGGTCTTTATCAAAACCTTCTTCAATAATGGACCAATGGTCCGCTTTTATATAATCTTGATTCATAACTATAATTTAATGTGACTCCTTTTCATGCAGGAATCCTTAACAATATCCAATTACACCTTTATTTTCCAGACACACATATGGCCTAGGGTGCAATTAATTTTTCTAAAAAATCATTATCCATTTTCGTGAAATCCTGAAAATTATAAGTTGCCTCAGACAAAACATGAACATCACCTATCCCAATACTAATCATCTGCGCCGCATTGGCAGCTTGTATACCAGCAACGGCATCTTCAAAAACAACACAACCCGAGGGTTTTACCCCTAAGCTTTTTGCGGCAATCAAGAAAACTTCAGGATCAGGTTTAGCCTTTGTTACGTTGTTCCCATCAACTATCTCATCAAAATAGGCCAGTAATCCCACTTTTTCCAAAATTGGTCTTGCATTTTTACTTGCAGAGCCCAAAGCTATGGGAATTTGTCTATCCTTCATAAAATCTAAAACTCGGACAACATCCGGTAAAATTTCCGAGGCATCCATATTCTCTATATATGCCAGATAATCCACGTTTTTGTCTACCATCCAACCATCAAACTGTTCTTGGGTTGCCGTAATACTGCCAATATCAAGTAAAATCTCTAAACATCTTTTTCTACTTACACCCTTAAAAAGTTCGTTCTGTTCTTGGGTAAACTCAAAACCCAATTCATTAGCTAATTTTTTCCAAGCCAAATAATGGTATTTGGCGGTATCCACAATAACACCGTCCAAATCGAAAATAAATCCAACTTTTCGCATCTATTCTAAAATTTAATTGATTGTTGACTCCCTTCGAATTATGGTAGCCTTTATGACTTCTGTAGTATACACCTCATCTTCTTCATCAAAATCGGTCTCTATTTTCTCTATGAGCAGTTTCGCCGCCACCTCGCCCATTTTATCCCCATGTTGATCCACGGTCGTCAACTTAGGTACAGAATATTTAGACAGAATACCATCGGTAAACCCAATAACGGATAGGTCCGCCGGTATCTTAAGACCTATCGCCTGTGCCGCACTAAGACAGTGTACTCCAAATATTTCGTTCACTGCAAGTACCGCATCAATTTTGTTCTCACTTAACCAATTACTGACTCCTTCTAATTGTTTGTTATAGGGAAGTCTAAGTATAACATTTTCATCAATTGAAATATCACTTTCGATCAAAGCTTTTCTATACCCCTCTTCCCGCGCATCGCTTACACTAAAAAAACTATCCGTAGTAAGTAGCGCAATTCGCTTTCTACCCTCCTTAATCATACTTAAAGTGGCCTCGTATGCAATCTCTTTATCATTTAAAACCACTTTATCGCAAGATATCTCCTGCGCGACCCTATCGAACAATACTAATGGCATACCTTGGTCCACAACCTCCCTTAGGTGATTAAAATCCTTCTTCAACTGTGTCTCTCCGGCCAACGCCATAATAAAACCGTCTATACTACCATTGGCAAGCATCTCCATATTAATAACTTCACGATCAAAAGATTCATCAGAAACACAAACGATTACATTGTAACCATGTTTATTTGCATGCTTTTCTATACCTCTAAAAACCGTCGTAAAGAAATGATGCACAATATCCGGAATGATTACCCCAATATTTTTCGTTCGCTTATTCTTTAAACTTATCGCAATGTTATTGGGCTTATAATTATAGAGTTTTGCAAAAGCCTGTATCTTATCTTTGGTATCCCTACTTATTTCGTTACTGTTTTTTAACGCTTTTGAAACGGTAGAAATAGACACGTCCAATTCCCTTGCAATGTGTTTTAAAGTTATTTTTCTTCTCAAGATAGAAGGTATGGGTTAAAGTAGCGTTTATTTTACAAAGTTAATGTAATGACTTAATCTTATAAAGATACTATTTAGGTTCTTTTTTTTGATCCTAGTTTATAAAGAACCCAAGGAGCTATTATTGATCCAAACTAATTTGTAACCTTCTTAGCGCGTAAAGACATCATATTACTACGTGATTATAGCAAAATTAGATTCTATGTTAAATAACAAGTGTTATTGAATACTAAATAAATTATATTCATATTTGTGCAAACTACAATAATCGCTGATGACGCGGCTTTAATTAACACACAAGCGATTAGCGTTATTGATAAGGCATGATATACAAACTACTTGTTAAGAAGCCCTTAATATTACACTTAAAAATAAAATTAGCGTAAATTTACTTCGGTTTTATTCAGAACATACATTTCTAAATTATCAAACAATTTGTTTGGTGTCCATTTAATTTGAAACCTAATGAAAAGAGTATTTATCGTTCTTCTAGTTGTTATTGCTATAGCATCTTGTAAAAACTCAGGAGCGTCTAGTAACCAAGATATTATAGTAAGCCCAGAAAATCTTCATGCTGTTGTTGACAAGGTAACGCAGATCATGATTCATGATATTTTTTCACCTCCTGTAGCCAGCAGAATTTTTGCGTACCCAAATGTTGCGGCTTATGAAATTATGTCACAAAACAATCCAAATTACAATTCCCTTTCCAATCAGTTGAACGGCTTGCGGCCTATTCCCAAAATGGATACTATCTCTGGAATAAATCCAAATTTATCTGCGCTAATCGCGCACATGACGCTAAGTAAGCAATTAATTTTTTCGGAAGATAAATTTAAGGTTTTAGAAGATAGTCTCTTTGATAATTGGAATACCACCAACCCAAAACAGTTTGAAGCCTCAAAAAAGTATGGGCTCGCTGTTGCTGCACACATTAAAAAATGGATGGATAAGGATAATTATGCACAAACCCGGACCATGCCAAAATTTACGGTAGACACAGACAACAATTCACGTTGGCAGCCCACCCCACCGGCATATATGGATGGTATCGAGCCTCATTGGAACAAAATTCGTCCGTTTTATCTCGATTCCGCAGCTCAATTCAAGCCCGTACCACCGCCACCATTCTCAATGGAAAAGGATTCTGATTTCTACAAGGAACTTTTAGAAGTATACGAGATAAGCAATAAAATTACTGCCATCGGAGATGATTCCGAAGAAGTACAAATAGCACAATTCTGGGATTGCAACCCTTATGTATCAGTCTCGAGAGGTCATTTAATGTTTGCCACTAAAAAGATTACGCCCGGAGCACATTGGATAGGTATCACCAAAATTGCCAGCAGAAAAACGAACAGCAATTTTGATGATACCTTATTTGCATACACCAAAACCTCCCTGGCGATTGCAGATGCCTTTATAAGTTGTTGGGACGAAAAATACCGAAGCAATCTTATTAGACCAGAGACCCTGATAAATCAGCATATGGATGAGAGTTGGGTACCAATTCTTCAAACACCTCCCTTCCCGGAATATACCAGTGGACATAGTGTGGTATCAGGTGCTGCGGGTATTGTCCTAACCGATATTTTTGGCGACAATTTTGCTTTTGATGATGACACAGAAGTCCCGTACGGTCTTCCTATAAGGAGCTTTACCTCTTTTAATACGGCGGCAGACGAAGCAGCCATAAGCAGAATGTATGGCGGCATTCATTACAGAGCTGCCGTAGAGGTAGGTGTACATCAAGGTAGAAATGTCGGCAATCTCATCCTAACAAAGTTGAAAATGAGAGTCAACGACTAGAAAATTAGAGAGTTTTGACTATTCTTTTTGTTTTTTCTCACGCTAATTATTCAAAACCATTATGAGTTTATGGTATAATTTTAGAGTTTAAAACCAATCTAATACGTAACCTTTTTGTTATTGAAGATATAAAATAAGCTACATAATATAACTGTATTTATGACTAAAACTATCTTTGCGTTTTCAGCATTCGTAGTACTATCATGTTCCAATTTTGGACAACTTAAGTTTGTAGCAGATTTACCGGACAATCTGGATGAGGTTTCTGGTATTTTATATGTTAGCGATAGCACGATATGGGCTCTAGAAGACAGTGGTAATAAAGATAAAATTTATAAAATTGATTTTAAAGGGGACATACGTAAATCCTTTAAAGTTAAAAACGCAAAGAACGAGGATTGGGAAGATTTTGCTAAAGACAAAGAAGGCAATATTTATATCGCAGATACAGGAAACAACGATAACGACAGAAAAGATTTAGTCATTTATAAGCTTCCTGATCCCGAAATAGAAAAAGGGGATAAAATAGATGCTGAAAAAATTGAATTCTACTACCCGAAGCAAGCAAAATTTCCACCAAAAAAAGAAGAAAGAATTTATGATGTAGAAGCGTTATTTCATTTTAACAAGAAACTCTACTTAATAACCAGGAACAGAGCTGACCCATTTGATGGTTATGCAACTATATACACGGTACCCGACACCAAGGGTAACTATGCCGCAACATTGGTAGGCACCATAAATATATGTGCCGATTGGGATACCTGTCAGGTGACCGGTATAGCTATATCCCCGAATGGTAAAAGAATTGCTGCGTTGAGCCACGGAAAACTGTTTGTTTTTACTGACTTTACCTTGGATGATTTTTCCAAAGCCAATATGAAGACAATTGATTTAGGTACAAGAACCCAGTTAGAATCCATTTGCTTTAAAGATAATAGTACCTTGCTATTAGCAGACGAAGTCTCTAATGGTAGCGGTGGTAATCTTTATAGCTATCAATTAAACGACTAACCCAAAAAGAAAAAAACATTAAAAGGCGAACCCTACCCCAAAAGTAAATCGAGGTCCTTCATCACTATTAAAAAGAGCTAAATTAACGGACAATAAGTCTGATGCGTTTAGAAAAAAACCTCCTCCATAAGATGTATGCCATCTTTTGGAATCATCGTTAGCAAGCCAAACCCTACCGTAATCATAACCCGCAAAAACACCAATAGAAGCAGGCACAATCCTTGTTCGTATTTGACGCAGACTAAAACGAATATCCGTATTTTGATAGTACGCCGTTTTACCATTAAACCGCTGGTTTCTAAAACCTCTTAGACCATCGTTTCCACCGATACTAGCGCCCTGATAAAATTCATAGCCATTTCCGATATTAAAATGTCCCTTCCACTTTGTGGCCAATACCAAACGCCCATTAGGCACTAATTTGTAATTGAAGGATAGACTGGGTACCACATAGCCAAAACTAGCGTCCAAGCTTAGGTTGTTCTTATAGCCCACTGCAATATGGGTGGCCATTCCCATAGTAGGGAATGCGGCATTATCACTGTTTTCAAAGGAGTATTCCCCATGAACACCCACAAAATCGTTTTTGGTTTCCGCTCCGTTTTGCTGGTAAAATGTATTTACAAAACGATCGGTAGTTTCTTCCACCTCAATGGATTCATAGGATATCCCGGCGCGAAATTTAGCCCCAAGATTGCTCCGCCACACTATAGAAGGTGCAAACTCCACAGTTTGGAAACGGACCCTATTAAAATCAAGACCTAAATCATCATCAAAGTTTTCTGTATCGTTTCCTAGACCAAAGAAGTTAATGGCAAAATTTGGACTAGTAAAGCCTGCTTTTAATTCTAAATTCCAATTATCGAAAATCTCAGCAAATTCTCCCGTATACGCTAAATCAAAACCACTTGTGGCAAAATAATAAGAGGTGGCGAATTTATGTTGCTGCGTAAACGGATTTTGCCTAAAACCATTAAAGGTATAGGTGTTCTCAAACCCTATCCTAATACCATCGTCGGGGTTAAATCCAATGGTAGGAATCAATTGATTGGTGCTATTGCGAATATTCAACGGCAAATAGGTGTTCACATTGTAATCGTCCGTTCGCTTTACTTTTGCTCCGTTTATGCCCTTAAAGGTATTTTTTTTACTCTTATGTTCGTAAATCGCAACTCTCTTTCCATTGGAAACCTCATATATATCATTGTTCTGCCCTCCTATAAGTCGTACTTTTATACCACCAAATCCTTTTGGATTTGTTACTTCAAAAATATCATCGTCATCCAAACCGTAGACCCAGATTTCCAAAGTTTCGGAAGTACTGAATACCTTGTCGAAAAATTTCTTCTTTTTATTATCCCCTATGTTCCTAAAAACTGTGACTTGCGTTCTTCGCTTGTCCAATCTTTTTATTTCAAACCAGTCATCCTTGTCCGTACCGGTCACAATCGCATATTTGTTCAAAATATCATAATAAATATCGGCCGTGTCGGTAATGTCTTCTAAGCGTGAAAGCAAGGTATTCTTAATTTTTAAAAGGGTTTCGTCTCGTACCTCTATCGGAAAAGCCATAAAGGCATCGTCTATTACGGCAGCATTCAAATTATCCTGTAAAAATAAGGCTTCTTGTTGCCAGTCTTCCTTAGTGGTCTCCGTCAATAAGGCAAGATCCAACGGATAGGTTTTGGGAGAGGAATTAAAACCTTTTACGCTCCTAATTTCATCATTAAAGCCCTCCATAAGCTTTAGACCAGGAATAGTCCTTGTCGCTAGATTCATCAATGCCCCATCTCCCATTTTAGAAAAAACCTGATCTCTATCACGTGGGATCGGTCTGTATATTACTTTTTTTCCTTCCTTAAACTCTGCCCATCGCCATTGGTCTACATGCCGGTCCCAATCACCGATTACCATATCAAAAAGCCGTGCCCTGATATAGGCCCCGGTATCCAGGGTATACTTTTCATCATCCCTTAGATCTTCTAGCATGGCGTCCGTACTTTTTAGTTCATTTGAAAACCCAAAGCTGGCCAAATCCCCATGGCCATCACCGGTATGCTCTTCTATCATGTAAAGTTCGTCACCGAAAACGTCGTTATACCTCCCCAAGGTTTTTTGCTTGGGAACGTAGTAGAGTACCGGATTGGTATGCAAAATCCCCACGGCATCGGATAATTTACCAATAGTAAAAGGCGCATATGGATGTGCTCCCGTATAGAAGTCCTCCATAATATCCTGAGTGAAGGTTTCCTTTAAATCTTCCAGCATATATTGATCTTTAAATGCCATGGATTGTAGATACAGTTCCGCACTTTTTCTTAAGGCTCGCATTACATATTCCTTACCGCTTTTATCTCGTAGTCGCAGGGACTTTGACTGATGCCCCCCACCCTTTTTTACCGGTACCAAGCCACCGTACAAGGTGTCCAGACGAACCGTTGGGGCAAGAACTTTAGTAGCATAATAGTCTCTATAGCGTTCTCCCCACACCCATTTAAAGAAACCCGTTTTCTCTACTTCTTCTTCAGAGTAGACACTAGCTGCCACTTTCTTTGGAAAGTCCTCATCATACTGCATAGCGGTGTTAGAATTAACAGCAGGAAGTACTTGAGCGGTAAAAAGAAACATTTCTTTATCATCTTCCCCTAATCCAAAGTAACGCACCCGGGAAGAGCGATCGGTATAAACTTCTAATGTTGCATATCCTCTTTTTCCTGTAGAAAATTCACTTCCGTTCAGCAATCTTGTTGCTCCTTTTTTGGCCCCGGACCCACTAACGATCTGCGGCGTATTGTTCTCTACAATGTATTGCAAGGTATGTTCGTGGCCAGAAACGAAAATGACATTTTCCGAATATTGCGCCAAGGTGGTAATACGCTTAGATAGTTGATTATATCTCTTGTTCTGTAAATCTGCTATGGATGCGCCTGATGTTCTTCGTAAAACGTTCACAAAAGTGCCTAAAATTGGCACCGGAAATGGCAAGGCAGAAGGATATAGTTGCTGTTTCAAAGAAAACTGACCCCCATGTGGCCCATAACTGGTCATAGGGTGATGTAACGCAATTACGGTAGTTTTTTGCATATTATCCTTAATAGCATCTTCTAGCTCTATCAAGAATTTTTCTCTACTTTTTATTTCGCACTTGTCGTTCATTTTGGGATGCTTATCCCAATTGGTAAGATACCACTCCGTATCTATGACGATTATAGCAAGCTGCTCGTTCACGTTCACTACCTCTAAAGGACAGCCGTTCTTGGGTAAAAAAGCATCTTTGTTGGATAACGTTTCCTGTACATACTCTTCCTGGCGTTCCAGGCCTATTAAACCTTTGTTATACCAATCGTGATTACCGGGAATGAAGAGTGGTGTTCCCTTAAAATTTTCCAAAGTATTGAGTTGAGCATCTAAGTGACTTTTAGCCTTTAAGTAAGCTATTGTCGAATCTTTTGGGTCTGGTAGTCCTGCAGGATATATATTATCGCCTAAGAAAATAGCCGTACTATTTTCACCGGCTGTGTCTAACCGTTCTTTAAAAGTTTTTAGAACAGGATTCATACTGCCAATAGGAGACAGGCCCGCATCGCCAATAAGATAAAAAGTATGCAACACTTCTTTATCTACCGTAACATCTTTTGAATGTTGTATGCTTTTATATTTACTTGTGTAGGTAGCACAGCCGGTCAAGATCAGTAGAAGTGCGAAAACGCTATACTTTTTTTTCATATCGATGTTCCTACGTTTTAATTTTTGTAATTTGGAATCTTATTATATGGTATGTCGGAAATCCTCGAGAAAACTAAAAATTTTGTGGTTGAATTATTATCCAATGATTTAAGCAAGGACTATCTATACCATAATTTACGGCATACGCTACGAGTGGTTAAAAGTACTAAAGAATTATTGAACTCCGTACCGCTTTCAAATGAAGAAAAAGAAGTCTTGGAATTAGCTGCATGGCTACACGATACAGGCTATACCAAAGGTAGCGAAGACCATGAAACCAGCAGCAAGAACATAACGGAGACCTTTTTAGCAAACGAAGGATATAACCCTAAAATGATATCAAAGGTGGCATCTTGCATTATGGCTACTGCAAGATTTAAAGAACCGACAAATATTCTAGAAGAGATACTACGCGATGCAGATTCATCGCACTTTGCGCAAAAAAGTTATCTAGAAACTTCTGAGTTATTACGAGAAGAGCTTAGTTTACTTGGTATTGCATCTTACACGCACAAAGAATGGGTAGAAGAAAATATTAAAATGTTCCGCACCGAACATCGCTACTATACTGCATACGCCAAAGAAAACTGGCAAACGGAAAAAGACAAAAACCTCAGACGCCTGATTAAAGAAAAAAAAACAGAAAAGGATATTGCAAAAAAAGAAGCGTTAAAAGCCAAGTACAAAAGTGAAAGCCCGGATCGTAGTATACAAACTCTTTTCCGGGTTACCATTAAAAATCATATTACACTGAGTGATATTGCCGATACCAAGGCTAATATTTTGCTGTCGGTAAACGCCATAATTATTTCCTTGGCCATATCCAACCTTATTCCTAAACTGGACAATCCCTCTAACGACTACCTTATATATCCAACTTTTATATTTATAGCGTTCAGTATCATATCCATGGTACTTGCCGTTTTAGCTACAAGACCAAATGTTACCAGTGGTTCTTTCACGAAGGATGACGTAGCCAAAAAAAAGGTAAACCTTTTATTCTTTGGTAACTTCCATAAAATGAAGTTACCCGATTACGAATGGGCCATAAACGAGCTTATTAAAGACAAGGATTATATCTATTCCTCACTAACCAAGGATCTTTACTTTTTAGGGCTTGTTCTTGATAAAAAGTATAAGTTGCTGCGATGGACCTACACTATTTTTATGATCGGGATGGTGGTATCTGTAATAGCATTTGGTATATCCCTAAAGTTTCTTGGGCCGGATAGGGCCTTAAGTGTATTACCTTAATCTTTTAAGGTACTCATTAAATCCTCGTACGTATACGTCTTTTCCGCAGTTTTATCTGTTTTGTATAAAATCTCGGCGCGTATCGCCTTAAGACCGGATACACCTTGTAAGCCCTCCAGTTCTACAATTTCTACCGTATCCGTAAAATAGCCTTTTGATCTTAGAAATTTTATATAGCGTAAATACTCCAATTCATCCTTTTTTTGAGAATAAACAATAGTCATCTTGCCAGCCTGGGTTAGCCGCTCCCCAGTTCCTTTTATAAAAGATTTATCTATTCTCTTTTTAACTACCTCGTAACGTGCATTATAAGTACCATCTACATCAAATTGCTTCTCATCCATCCGAAAACGTATGGACAAAGGAGTGTTATGAACCAATATAAGGGATGCAGTATCCAAGGGTACTGCTAACTCTGGTTTTAAGGTGTAATGCTCATTTTCCATATCACACATCACCTGTAGTTGCCAAAGTCTCAGATTATGTAAGTACAATGGGTCATAATCCTTATTTTTAGAAATAGCATTACCAATATACATGTTATGTTCTACACCATCCGTTTTGTAGCGCTCAAAATAATGTGGGAACATCAATTGCGCTTCCTCCTGTTTTTTATCCAAAAGGACCGCTAACTTCTCATTGATGAGCATTACACTTTCGTCATAATTTTTTCTATGATCGTAGTAAGATCCTGTACCTATGTCGATACCTGACTCATAAGAAAGAATGTGTTTACTGATTTCAGAATCCGATTTTTTTAAATGGGAAAATACTGGGGTTATTTCTTCCATTACAAACTCAAAAATAGACTGCTCACTATTCGTATAGAGCATTTCCTTTATGCTCTCCAAATAATTTGTTACACGGAACATCAATTCCTCGTAAATGGGGAGTTGGTTCTTTTTATACATCAGATTTAAAACATCATAAATTTGAGAAAGCTGAATCATCAAATCCCTTTGTATAGCTTTGTTTCGTGCTTTTGAAGAATCCTTGATATCTATCTGCCCGTATAAGGGGTGTACATCCTGGAAGACAATTTCCTTAAAAGAAGGCTGCTTTCCTTCTATTTGATCTTTAATAAAATGTTTGGCCTCTTCTTTAAACTTCCAATATACAGAGGAATGCACAGAAGTACACTCGTTTTGTATTACGGCATCTATTAAATTCTCCTCCTCAATTTTAGATCGCACAACCGCAGAAACAATGTAGGGCATAACATCATCCAACTTCTTGGCATTTACACCGTTAAGGACATTCTTGGTTGCCGACACTATTTCTAAAACTCCTAATAATTCTCCATTAAAAGCAATAGGTGCTAAAATAGCACTCTTTAAGCCTTGTTCCCTTAAACTTTTGTAGGGGTCTAAATCGTAGGTCTCACCTGTTAATTTGGTAATATCCGCTATTGAAAAATAAGTGTTTTGCCGTATTAAGTTGCTATAGGAATGTTGGCAAAGCGCCTCATCACAGATTTTGTGATCTTTACCATTAAGAATGTAACTGGTAATACCTTTTCCGTAAACAGGTTCAAACCTGGCATCATTTGCGTTATAGGTTACAAAACCGACTTTAATATCCGGTAATTTAAAGAACGAGCTAAAGGTTTCCTGTAAATCGACCACAAAATTTTCACTTCCCTTTTGATCATTAGCGATTAATTTGGATTTCATCTCGGAGATGGCATGCTCGGCAGTTACGTCGAACATATTACTTATTACGAAACCTTTGGATATAAAACTCTCTGGAGGTATTTTTTCCATCCAAAGCTTTTCGTCATACGGACTCGCCAATAGTTCGTCTACATCCTTTTGTGATAAATCCTTAGCTTTATCTGTTGGTATCAAATCTAAAAAATCCGCATTGTACAAAATCCTATAGTGCCGCATGACTCCTTCCGCATCAGGAATATCATAAAAAAAAGGCCTTCTAAAATCCAAATGGAAACCATAATGGAAGTTTAATATGACAATACACCCTAAAATATAATCCAGACCTATTTCCTGGTTACGTATACTTGGTCTAAAATCTGGCCCCGCCTCGTTAAGTATTTTCTGAAACCTGTTGGAAGGGTTAAAAAGGACGTCGAAATAAGGTAAGGAAGCTGCCTTAATTTCATTGTCGCTCAATAAAAGTGAAAACACATCTTGAAGAATAAGCCGTATCACATCCTTATGCGTTTGTAAGATAGAGAGATCATCAAAACCATCTCGCAGTTCCGGATAAGGGGCCTGTGCAGTTAGCACTTCATTGGCATGCTTCGCCAAGATTTCATCCTTGCTATCTAGTAAATCGTCATAACGCGTTAAAAGTTTATCAAAACTGATAAGCGGTTTTAACGGCATTATTTTATCCTTAACTTGCTTCATACCCTTTTTAGTCCTCCAAATGCCTATAAAATTACAAAAGTTACCTTAGTTATTTGTTAAAAGTTTACAGTCCGCATTACTCACTTTTTCGGATATTTATATAAAATTAAATAATGTCATCTGCCCAGCGACTTTCCAGAGCTTATAAAAACGCAAAACGCATCCCTTTTGATGACAACTCTAAATTTATTCTATTTAGTGATTGCCATAGAGGCGACAATAGTTTTGCAGATGAATTCGCAAACAACCGGAACATCTATTTTCATGCCCTAAGTCATTACCTCAAAGAAGGGTTCGACTATTGTGAATTGGGCGACGGGGACGAACTATGGGAGAACCTAAATTTTGAATCTGTTTTTGAAGCGCATAAAAATGTGTTTAAACTGCTACGAAAATTTCATTTAGAGAAACGGCTACACATGATTTGGGGCAACCATGATATGGTTTACAAGGACAAGGACTATGTAGACAAACACCTCTCTAGCTATTTTGAACCCATAGACGATACGGATAAAGAATTGTTTGAAGGTATAACATATAACGAGGCCATTGTGTTGGAGCATAATCTAACCGGACAAGAACTATTCTTGACCCACGGACATCAAGCCGATTGGTGGAACTATACCTTTTGGCGCTGGGGACGTTTTCTGGTACGAGTATTATGGAAACCCTTGCAGGTCTGGGGAATTGCCGACCCTACTAGCCCGGCAAAAAACTATACCGAACTCATAAAACTGGAACGCCGCATAAAAAAATGGATTGTAATAAACAATTTCCTCGTTACCATCGTAGGCCATACCCACAGACCTCGTTTTCCGGAGCCCGGAGCTATTCCCTTTTTTAATGATGGAAGTTGTGTTCACCCCAGAAGCATTACCGGTATAGAAATTGAAAATGGTCAAATTTCCTTGATTAAGTGGCAAATAGAAACTGATGAGGATGGCACGCTTAAAGTAGTTCGGGTCTTGTTAGAAGGGCCGCAGCAGTTGTCCGATTATATTGAAAAACGAACGTAAAACCAGGATATACTCTCTAAAGAGTACCAACATTACCTTTTAGATGCGTAATTTTTTGTGGTATCTTAGAAGACTAATTAATCAACCACTACTTTTATGCCATTGCTTATTGTTATTTCGGGAATACTGTTGTTATTTATCCTCATCGCCCGATTTAAGCTAAATCCATTCATAACCTTCATCATTGTTTCTCTATTCGTTGGAATTGCGGAGGGTATGGAACCGGTAGCCGTGGTAGACTCCATTCAGAAAGGAATCGGTAATATTCTTGGTTTTTTGGTCATTATCCTTGGTTTGGGCGCCATGTTGGGGAAATTGGTGGCAGATAGTGGAGCGGCACAACGCATAACCACTAAATTGGTTGAGAAATTTGGGAAAAAAAATATTCAATGGGCGGTAGTACTTACTGGTTTTATTGTGGGAATACCCATGTTCTATTCCGTTGGCTTCGTTATTTTAATTCCACTGGTTTTTACGATTGCCGCTGCTACTGGACTTCCCTTACTTTATGTAGGACTGCCCATGTTGGCGTCTTTATCCGTAACTCACGGCTACCTACCACCTCATCCGGCACCCACCGCGATAGCAGAGATATTTCAAGCGGATATTGGAAAAACATTATTTTATGGAATATTGGTCGCTATACCGGCGATTATCGTAGGAGGGCCTTTGCTGTCTAGGACTATGAAGAATATTAATGCCACTCCGCTAAAAGAATTTATTAATCCTACTATCTTAAACGAAGAGGAAATGCCCGGTACGGGCATAAGTATTTTTACCGCACTGTTACCGGTTATTTTAATCGGTATTGCGGCCGTAGCAAGCTTGTCGCTTCCTGAAGGATCGGCTATACTCAAAATACTATTGTTTATTGGGAATCCAGTTATAGCTATGTTGATATCCGTATTAGTAGCCATCTACACGTTAGGATTAGCAAGGGGGAAAAAAATGACAGCCGTTATGGATTCTGTTGGGAACGCCATAACGGGAATAACGATGGTATTGCTCATTATTGCTGGAGCAGGTGCATTAAAACAAGTTTTAATAGATAGCGGTGTTAGCGAATACATTGGTGAAATGCTAAAAGGCTCGGCTATTTCCCCATTGATTTTGGCATGGTTAATTGCCACCATAATACGAGTCTGTGTAGGTTCTGCTACGGTAGCTGGACTTACGGCTGCGGGAATTGTTCTTCCTTTGGCAAGCGGGGCAAATGTTAGTCCTGAACTTATGGTACTCGCTATTGGATCGGGAAGTCTAATGCTATCGCATGTGAATGATAGTGGTTTTTGGCTTTTTAAAGAGTATTTCAATCTGTCTGTAAAGGATACCCTGAAAACGTGGACGGTGATGGAAACTACCGTTGGGATTATGGGATTGTTAGGTGTATTGGTGTTGGATATGTTTGTGTGAAAGCCTTCTCTAAGCCCTTTTCAAAAAGGAGGGAGTTTACTTCTAGATATTTACAACATAAATATCAGCAGTAGAAATGACTACTATAAAGCGAAAATAAAATTAAACCTATAATAAATACGACATATGAAACCTTCAGAAAGATTAAAAGAACTTGGACTGACCCTTCCACCTGCACCACCTCCGGCCGGACTGTACAAACCTGTATTGGTCGCAGATAATTTTCTATATGTCTCCGGGCAGGGATGTATGCGTACCAACGGCAGCTTAATTGTTGGTCGTGTTGGTGATAATTTGACACTCGAAGAAGGGAAAGCCGCTGCCCGCCAAACCGCATTAACGATGCTTGCAACCATCACCACTCATTTTGGTGACATAGATCGTATCAAACGACTCGTCAAAAGTTTGGGTATGGTCAATTGTACCCCCGATTTTGGCGACCATCCTCTCGTTATTAATGGGTATAGTGAACTAATGGCAGATGTATTTGGCGAAGAAAATGGCGTCGGAGTTCGCAGTGCGGTGGGCATGATGTTACCTGGCGGTATCGCGGTGGAAATTGAAGCAATGTTCGAACTTCATAAATAAAAATATATGAGCAAGGATCCATGGTATAGTGTTACTAAAACAGAAACTTTAATCTCCCCTTCCTTATTGGTATATCCTGAAAGGATTTCATATAATATAAATACAATGTTACGCATGGCAGGAGGACCCGAAAACCTAAGGCCACATATCAAAACACACAAGAATGCTGAAATTATAGGTATGCAGCTGCAAAAAGGAATTACCAAGTTCAAATGCGCAACAATAGCCGAAGCAGAACTTTTAGCAAATTGTGGGGCTCCCGATATCCTTTTGGCTATGCAGCCCGTTGGAGCAAACCAAGAGCGCTTGATCAAATTGATAAAAGCCTACCCTATCATAACATTCGCTACCCTAGTAGACAATTTAGTAACCGCAGGCGAACTGGGAAAACTTGCAGAAAAAGATAACATAAGCCTACGTTTATACATCGATTTAAATGTGGGGATGCACCGTACTGGAATTGCACCGGGCAAAGAAGTCCTGAAACTTTATACAGCTATTACGGAACATCCAAACTTGGAAAGCATGGGCTTACACACCTACGACGGACACTTGAGAAATCCCGACGTAGCAATTAGACAAGTTGAGTGTGATAAAGCTTTCAACACTGTTCTCGACCTTAAAAACGAAATTCTAAAGGCTGGACTCCCAGCACCTATTCTCGTTGCAGGAGGTTCGCCTACCTTTCCGTTTCATTGCAAACGGGACAATGTAATTGCCAGCCCTGGCACCACCTTACTTTGGGATGCGGGTTATGGCGGACTTTTTCCAGAGATGGATTTTCTTCCGGCAGCAATCTTGTTTACACGGATTATCAGTAAACCAAAAACTGGGATTTTATGCTTTGATCTGGGGCACAAATCTATTGCTCCGGAAATGGATTTTCCTAGAGTTAAATTTCTAACCTTGGAACATGAAAAGCAAATAAAACAATCAGAAGAACACTTGGTTGTGGAATATGACAACCTCAAAATTCATAATATTGGAGACGAGCACTACGCAATACCAATGCATATTTGCCCTACTGTAGCAAAATATGATAGTATGCTCGTGGTAGAAAACGGAGTCGTTACCAAAGAATGGAAAGTTGTTGCCCGTAACCAAAAACTCACCATTTAAGTATGTTTATTTTTGATGCACATTTAGACCTGTCCATGAACGCCATGGAGTGGAACCGTGATCTTAGATGGTCTATAGAAGCGATACGAAAAAGCGAAATAGGAATGGTAGACAAGCCGGACCGCGGGAACAATACCGTTTCTTTGGGTGCGATGCGTAAAGGAAATATAGGACTTTGTGTAGCAACGCAGATAGCTCGATATGTACATACCAAGAACCCCTTACCGGGTTGGCATTCCCCACACCAAGCATGGGCACAGACCCAAGGGCAATTGGCTTGGTACAGGGCAATGGAGGCGGAGCAACAGCTCATACAGATTACCAATACTATAGAACTTGAAAAACAGGTAAACAATTGGAAAAATGATAGTGAAAACACACCCATAGGCTATATTTTGAGTTTGGAAGGTGCGGATTCCATAGTTAATCTGGACTATCTAGAAAAGTCTTATGAGCAGGGGTTGCGCGCGATAGGACCAGCACATTACGGCCCGGGCACCTATGCGTTTGGAACAAACTCCGTAGGTGGTATAGGAACTAAAGGCAAAGAACTGCTCAAAGAAATTGAAAGGCTAAACCTCATCCTGGATGCCACACATCTTTGCGACCAAAGTTTCTGGGAAACTATGAAGGTATATAACGGGCCCGTTTGGGCTAGTCACAACAATTGTCGAACTTTTGTAAACCACAACCGTCAGTTTACAGATGAACAATTATTGGAGCTTATCAATAGAAAAGCGGTCATAGGAACGGTATTCGATGCAACTATGTTGGTTCCAAACTGGGAGCGGGGTGTTTCGCATCCAACAAACACAACCGTTACTTTGGCACATGCGGTCCAAAATATAGATCATATTTGTCAATTAGCTGGGAATTCTTTGCACGTAGGTATAGGTAGTGATTTGGATGGAGGTTTCGGAAATGAACAAGGCCCTTCCGATATAGATACGATAGCCGATTTACAAAAAATACCGCAAATGCTTGCAGGTAGAGGATATACTACAGAAGATATTGAAAACATAATGCATAAAAATTTTATACGATTTTTAACCAATACATGGGCATAAGCAGAAGAACCTTTATACAGACTTCCACCATGGCCTCTTTGGGCACATTACTTTGGAATTGTAACACTCCCGATAGAATTCTCTTAAAAAAAGGGCAAACTATTGCTTGTTTAGGCGATAGTATTACAGCTACAAAAGATGGTTACGTACAAATGCTACAGGATTATGTAGATACCAACCATCCCGGCCTAGAGCTCACATTTTTGAATTGGGGCAAAAGCAGTGAGACGATTACGGGACTCACAGAAAAGGAGCATCCTGGCCCAAGGCCCTACCTTTTTGAACGGTTGGATACTTTACTTAAAACTAAACCCATAGATATTATATTTTTCTGTTACGGAATTAACTGCGGAATCTATGGAAAACCTTCACAGGAACTATTCGATAGTTACACCATTGGCCTATATTCCTTTTTAGAAAAAATAAAACTAAAAGGAATAAAAGCCATATTGCTAACTCCACCACCTTTAGTTTTGGAAGTTGTAAACGATGCCAAAATTCCGAGTCCAGAAGAAAACAACTATGGCTATCAAAACCCATATCCAAACTACCAAGAAGAAGTGCTAAAGAGATTTCATGAGATTGTACTAAACAGTAATCATGAGACTATACTGGGAAAAATAGATATCCAATCACCCCTGTTACGTTATAAAAACAAATGCTATTCCGAAGATCCCATTCACCCAAACAAAAACGGGCACCAACTCATCACAAACACCATCATAGAAAATTTAACAATTTAACAAGCTCTTAAGTCCCTGTGGCAGGGTATTTGTTATCTTTATTTGAATTTTTAAGGATATAATGAATAAATACACTTCTCTATTTTTGGGTTGCCTCCTGTACAGTACAGCTGCGATATCGCAGACCGACTTGCCTACGCAAAAGCCGTTAAAGATTGGTGCTATAAAAAAAGAAGACCCCGTTGGGCCAACTAAAAAAAGCCCCTTGCTTAATATGCCTTCTTTAATTAAGGAACCCGTCTCCTTGGATTTAAACCAACCGAAACCTATTAAAATGTTGCCGGACGAAGAATTGGTGCAAGCTGGTGATGGGCTCAAAATAGACCCGCGAATTGGTCCTGGAGAGCGTTTGGGAGGATCAGGGCAGTATTTTCCTGATCAGTATTTAGGTGATATAAAAAGTGAAGGTAAATTTATTGGAATTGTTTGCAGAGACCATGAATACGTAGATGGTGATCGGGTTAAAATTTGGGTAAACGATGTGGTTGTGGAACATAACCTGCTGTTAACCGCAGGGTTTAAGGGTATTAATGTTGATTTACAATCCGGTTTTAACAGAATTGAATTCGAAGCGCTGAATCATGGCTCAGCTGCACCGAATACTGCGCAAGTAGATGTTTACAACGATAAAGGAAACCTACTGTATTCAAATAAATGGTTGTTATCTTCTGGGTCAAAGGCTTCGTTGATAGTTACAAAGGAATAGAACTTGCCTAATAGGTTTTGATCGAACATCAACTTAATAATATCCGAGTCAATTTTTCCAAGAAAGCCTTTCGCTGTAGATGCTTCTCTTTAAAGAAAATCGTCGAACCATGTGTTTCCTTGACGCCTCCAATTTTTAATTGTTATCGAACGGAATGTAGTTTTCCCATTTCCATGGCGTAAACCTATCGCCAATGCTGATTTCTAACAATTCCTTGAAGATACTTTCCGCATTGTCGCTGTTGGAAAGAATTAAAATCCCTATCCCATTTTCTGGAAAAAGAATGGAGTAATGTTGAAATCCTTCAGCATGCCCTTCTTTAAAAGCCCCAAAACCATAGGGCGACTCTAATAAGCCCCAACCTAAGCCATATCCTAAATTGATATCCCTATTTTCATTTGTTTCTTCCGAAGCGTTAAGGCCAAATTGTTGTTTACTGGTAATCCGTACTTGTTGTGTGAACAGTTCATCATATAGTCCTTTGCTCAACAATTTTTTGTTCAACACAGCTTCTATTAATTTAGAATAGTCCATTAACGTGGTTCCAAGGCTACCCGCCGCCCCAGCCTCATCTGCTTCGTCAAACGGAAAAACTATTTGATTTTTATCATGTCCGTAGGCATATTGACTTTTAAATTTTTCACTCAGCACGTAGCGATAGCTTGTCCGATCCATGCCTAGTGGTTGAAATATTCTTTCTTGGGCCATCTCTTCAAGCCCCTTTCCCGTTAACTTTTCCAAAACAAATTGAAGTAACGAAAAACCTTCTCCAGAATAATTGTATTGAGTTCCAGGGTCATAAAGAAAATGAAGCTTTCCCTTTATATCGAAGCCACTTTTAGTCAGAAATCTCCAATTAGGAAAACCCGTGGTATGGGAAAGGCACATTCTAGCCGTTAGTTGTTCATGCCTATCGTCCTCCTTCAAATCTTTGTATCCTTTCCACTCACGATCAAATTCATAATCAGGCAAAGGTTTGTTCAAGTAACTTTGGAGTGGCGTATCAAGATTTATTTTACCTTCTTCTACCAGCTGCAAAACCAAAAGAGAAAATACAGCTTTACTCAACGAAGCTCCGTAAAAAATTGAATTGACGGTTAAGCTGTCCCTTTTAGCAGCATTCTGATACCCAAAAGCCTTTTGAAAGACTACTTCATTATGGTTAAAAATTGAAATGGCCAATCCTTGAACATCTGCTACCGCTACAAGAGAGCCAATTTTCCTCGTCAGTTCCTCTTTTTCAATTTTAGAACCATCAATACGCTCAATTGTTACTGCACTGGAACAACCAAGTAGTACAAAGCTAAAAAGTAGTATTAGAAATCTTATATACTTCCCCCAATTGCATACAACAAACCGTATCTGAATAAAAAAAATGAAGTAGAAATCACTGTTCCTGTTACTATACATAAAAATCAGTCCCGCTTTCCTGGCGCATACGTTTCTTGAGCTCTCTTGAGCACATCTTCCTTATAGTAGGCAGCGTCCTTCCAATCCACATCCAAATATTTTTGGGTCTGGTCATCGAAATGGGGCGAATCGGGATTACCGCTTTGACCTCCAGCCAAGATGGTTTTTGCTTTTACTTTATCACCAAACTCCACCGCAGCAACAAAACTATTTCCCCTGGTACCGTATAGCTTTTTAGCACCTTCGGCAGTGTAACGGGCTCCGTATGCAGCAAGTGCCCCCCAAGTACCGGATGCAAAACCTACCGGAACGCTTGGTTTACTATCATCAAATTGCTGACGTACATCCCCGTTCAACCGCTGGTATCGGTTCACTTCTCCCCAAGGGATTTCCCAGGTGCCAAAATCGGCTGTAAGTTGATCTAACACCTCTTCAAAAATCGTCAGTTGTTCGCCAGGTTCACTACCCCAATATTGCATACGTTCCATCGCATTTAGTCCATCAGGGTATTTCCCTTTTTGATAGTACCTCATTCCATAAAAATGAGCTAAAGTCATGGCAACGGATTCTTTGGCTGTTTTAAAATCCCACTCTTCCAAAATGGCCATAGGACGCAAAAACTTTGGATTTTTATCATCAAATTCGTTATGCGCTTTTATCAGACCAGGAATTAAAGCTTCAAATGCAGGTAAATAAGGGTCATGGGC